>CALFCG010000292.1 GCA_937951315.1 uncultured cyanobacterium | reverse complement strand
TACCGTTGAGCTTTACGCGTATTGCCCAATGGGCAACGGGCATCGGTGTCGCCATTGGTGCATTGTTGGGCTTGGCCGATTACGGTCTGGGCCTTTTGCACATGCCCGTGCTGCCCCGCAGTGCTCTAATTGTGGCGCTTTGGGTCGGTCTGACGGGTGGTTTGCATTTAGATGGTGCCATGGATGCCGCCGATGGCTTAGCTGTTATGGAGCCTGAACGACGACTTGAAGTGATGGCAGACAGCCGCAGCGGTGCCTTTGGTGGCATGGTAGCTGTAATTATTTTGTTGCTCAAGGTGTGCGCCCTCAGCTGTATTCCGGCTCATCGGCCTCTGATCCTGATGTTGGCTGCGGCCTGGGGAAGATGGGGACAAATGGTTGCGATCGCAACCTACCCTTACCTGAAACCAAACGGAAAGGGCGCCTTTCATCAACCCAGCCTTCAACTGCCCTGGGACTTTATTCCAGGAATTCTGGTCCTCACCGTTTTAAGTGGCTTTCAAGCCCTAACATTTCCGCTGAGTTGGACCGTGTTAACTACGATTTCTGCAGCTCTTCTGTCTGCAGGGATTGGCCGATGGTTCAATAGTCAACTGAATGGCATGACTGGCGACATCTATGGTGCCATCGTCGAATGGACAGAGGCCCTGCTGCTCTGTGTTTTGACCCTACCACCGACACTTCCAATAAACTTTACCTAAAACTCAGAATTGCGAGAGGCAACTCCACGCTATAATGCTTGTCATCTAAAGCTCCTGCAGACTGTTAATAGAGGCTAGAACCTGAGTTAGCCCCCACGGACGCTCTAAAATCTTGACCTCTGTAAAGCTTTGACGTTGTTTTCAGTCTACAATGCTAGACTTAAGGCTGCGTTATGCAGTGATGGTCGTTGTTGAAAATTTGCCTTTCGACGGCTTGCAAATGTATCAGATGCAGTGCTTGAAATGTACGACTTCTCAAGCAATTCCAAGGCTTCCTAACAACTTAATGAATTTATTTGAAATAGCCTTTGCGCACCTTCTAGGGTTTACGGTAAATCACCCTTTTCCACCATCATTTTTGTTACGTCAGCCTCAACCGTACATGGGACGAATCCTATGTCTGAAGACTGACAGTTTTTGAGGAAATTGAATGTCCAAGCAAATAGTCATTGCCGAACAGCATCGAATTGCTGCGGTATTTTCAGAAGATCAGATCCAAGAAATCATCGTTGCCACCGGCAGTCACCAAGTTGGGGACATTTATCTCGGTGTTGTTGAAAATGTTTTGCCCGGTATTGACGCTGCCTTTGTGAATCTCGGTGATACCGAAAAGAACGGTTTCATTCATGTCAGTGACCTCGGCCCCGTCCGCCTAAAACGTTCTTCAGGCGCCATCACCGAGCTCCTAACGCCACAGCAAAAAGTGCTCGTGCAAGTGATGAAAGAACCCACCGGCAACAAAGGGCCAAGACTGACTGGGAACCTGTCACTGCCCGGACGATATTTGGTTTTAATGCCCTCTGGGCGAGGCGTCAATCTCTCACGCCGCATTCGTAACGAAGAAGAGCGCAATCGACTGCGTGCCCTCGGTATTCTGATCAAACCTGCTGGCATGGGCTTGCTGGTGCGAACCGAAGCGGAAGATGTCCCCGAAGACGCCATCATTGAAGACCTAGAAATGCTGCAAAAACAGTGGGAATCTGTCCAGCAGCAAGCCAGCTCATCCCGCGCCCCTTCCCTGCTCGATCGGGATGATGACTTCGTTCAGCGCGTATTGCGGGATGTCTATAGCGATGATGTCAACCGGATTGTGATTGATTCCGGCCCGGGCTTGAAGCGCGTTAAGCAACATCTCATGTCTTGGAATGAGAGCCGATTACCCCAGGGTGTCCTGGTGGATCAGCATCGTGAAATCACCCCTATTCTGGAGTACTTCCGCGTCAATGCCGCCATTCGTGAAGCCCTCAAGCCAAGAGTGGATCTCCCCTCCGGCGGCTATGTAATCATTGAACGCACAGAAGCGTTAACGGTAGTCGACGTCAACTCTGGCTCCTTCACACGCTCGGCGACAGCCCGTGAAACCGTCCTTTGGACGAACTGTGAAGCCGCCACTGAAATTGCCCGTCAGCTCCGACTGCGAAACATTGCCGGTGTGATCATCATTGACTTCATTGACATGGACTCCCGGCGGGATCAGCTACAGGTGCTGGAGCATTTCAACAAAGCCATCAAACCGGATAAGTCTCGTCCCCAGATTGCTCAGCTTTCAGAACTGGGCCTCGTAGAACTCACCCGTAAGCGCCAGGGCCAAAACATCTACGAACTATTTGGTCAGCCTTGCCCAACCTGTGGTGGACTGGGGCACCTGGCCCACTTACCCGGTTCTGCCCCTGAAGAGGTGGGCGAATTAGTCGAACGTTCGGCACCGCGACGCTCTTCTCGTCGAGCAGCACCCACCCTACCGGATATTAATGGCGCGTCGCCCCTTGATCCATCAGAGAACTTACAGGAATTAGACTTAACAAATCACCCCAGCTACCAGGAACAAGGCACCCGCAAGCGGCGACGAAGGGCCAGACTTGGCGATAGTCTATCTCGAACCTCTTCTCGGTCCCGATCTAGCTCTGAGAAGAGATCTCCGAAGCCGTCCTCCGAGTCCAACGGTGTGGTTCTGCCCAGCAAGGTCAGTCCCGACCGCTCTCGACCGAACCGAGCCGAAACGAAAAAGCAGGAAGAGGCTGTACCAGAACTGATCAGTATCCCCATGACCCCAGAGGAGCAGATCGTTTACGGGTTTATGGGTATTTCTCCCCTTGCCCTCTATGACGGCACGGTTAAGAACCCCAAATCGGTCACGATTGACGTTTGTTTA
>CALFCG010000291.1 GCA_937951315.1 uncultured cyanobacterium | reverse complement strand
CCCCATCAACAGTTTTTTGTCATGTAATAGGCTAGGAGAATGCAAATATCTCCTGTAAGCCATAATGCTCATAATCTAAAGTTCTATGTAGAGGCCCCCCACGCCGCATAGATTCTTGACTCCTAATGATACGACTGGCATATCAAAGTAAGCATCTATCAAAATAGTCCCCCCACCCGTGTTGAATAAACCAGTGGTTGAAACATGCTAATTGCCGACAGTCGACCTAACATGCTTGTACAACTATTGTTTAAACAACTTAACAGGCTGCAATCTATTTAATCATAGACTTCTAGGAACTGCAATGTTTACTCCTTACCATCTGCGGCTTGTCAGAGATGACCGAGCATCTCTGGTGACTGAATTTGGTAGTTATAGGAGAAGTCTATGAGTATATCCTCTGGTAACGTTTGTTGGTGTACGTCATTAAATTAGCGATGCTTGCTGTGTGTTGCTCTCAACTCAAATCACTCTTGTTGTGATAACCGCTTCACTTCGATTTTCTCTAACATGTGATGGGTGTCAAGGAGTAATTTAGGAATATCGCTCTTGTAAGGACTTTGCACTAGGCAACTCCTCAGGTCGAGTTCCTTGATTTGCGCTGCATTATTTCCTGGGAACCAATGTCCTCCGTTACCTAATAGGTTGTATCGCATTTGGGCGTACTCGACCATGTCGTATGAGATCGCAAGGTTCCTTAACCATAAAATTACCGGGATATTTATGTTCCCTGGGGTTTCACTGGGAGCAGGCAAACCTTTCTGCCAGTTTTTGACCCACTCTTCTCCCAATATTTCTATGGCTTCATCTTCTAGTCTTTCGATGATGGGAGGCAGATATTGTGCTGCTTGTTCAATTAGAGGGAGGGTTTTGAGATGTTCGTCAAAGTCTTTGGGGTGGGCGGCTCCAAGGCTAAGGGTATGGATTTGAGGGTGACTTAGGCAAAATAAATCGTTAAACACCATGGGGCTAAAGGGTGAGCATAGATCTAGCAGTGTTTGGGATGGCTTGTAGAGAAGACCGCCTTTATTTGAGGGGCTGATGATGAATACTCCCATGTCACGTTCAGCCGAAGCCAAAATTGCAGGCCAGTTCTGTTGGTTGATGTAATACCAGTGCAAGTTCACATAGTCAAATTGGTTGGTTGCGATCGCATCTAAAATGACATCCTTGGGTCCGTGGGTAGAAAATCCGATATGGCGAACTTTGCCCTGGGCCTGAAGTTGGTGAGCGATATCAAGACAGCCCCCAGGTCGGACGCTATTCTCTAGAATCTCGGGTGTGTTGATACCATGGAGTCCCAGTAAATCAACATAATCGAGCTGAAGATTGGCTAGAGACTGCTCAAAAGTTTCACGAAAGTCTTTTGCATTGGGCTGAGGACTAACCTTGGTTTGGATAATTAACTGATCTCGTGGCAACTTCGGCAAGATACGACCCAGCTGAACTTCTGACGTACCATATCCTCTAGCCGTTTCAATATGATTTATGCCTAGTTCAACTGCACGATGAATTGTTCTTTCGAGGTTATCTTGGCTTGCTTGAGTTACAGCTCCGACTTCCTCGTCTCGCCAAGAATACTGATAGCGCATTCCTCCACAGGAAAAGACTGGCATCTGTAACTCTGTGCGCCCAAAACGTCGATATTGCATGACCAGACTAATCCCCAGGAAATCATGAACGCTGATTATCCTAACAAGGAAAAGCGATGGTAAATGGGCAGCCTAGCTCTTTCCCCTACTTGCCTAGCATTGATATTCCCTTTGGCGTTCTATTTCTGCAAACAGATAATTAGCTTTGCGTGAAGGGCTGCTTCCTTTGAGAAGGGATTTGTTCTAAAGAGGACGATTGTTTCGCAACCTTGGATATGTCATCTCACTAGAGAGAGTTAGCTTGTTGCTCTCGCTGTACCGACATAGGCTAACTCTCTTCCTGTCAACACATACAATAGAAATATTGTGTGGATGTCTAGATCTATGACTGAGCATCACTCTAAGCTTCCAACAGTAGGTGGTGGAATGCCCGTTATCCAGTACTGGGCTGCTAAGACTTTGTCCACTCGTGGACCACATTTATGGAAAAAGCTTAACCACAAAAGTGCTTGCCTTTCATGTGCGTGGGGAACGGGTGGACAGAATGGTGGGTTTGCAAATGAGTCTGGAGAGTCTCTGCAGCGCTGCATGAAGAGTGTCGAAGCGATTAATGCTGAGTTGATGTCAGCGGTTCCTAGACAGTTCTTTGAACGCCACGCATTATCTGAACTACAACAACTTACCTCCTATGAAGCCGATCGACTGGGGCGTTTGAGTGTTCCCTTAATTTTGAGAGCGGGTCAAAAATACTATGAGCGTATTGGTTGGTCAGAACTCTTCAGAATTGCTGAGGATGCTTTTCGATGTCTTCCAGAAAGAGCGGCTTCCTATAGCTCTGGCCGCTCCTCAAATGAAGCAGCCTATCTATTGCAATTGATGATTCGGGCATTGGGATCTAGCAACTTAGCCGATTGCTCTGATCTTTGTCATGCGCCCTCGACCGTTGGACTAAAGCAAGTGTTTGGTTCTGGAACTTCCATGGTCAGTTTGGATAGTCTCAAAAAGTCTGACTGTGTTGTGTTGGTTGGATCAAATGCTCCAGCCAATCATCCACGTCTCGTAAATGAGTTGATCAAAATACGAGAGCGTAATGGCAAGATCATTGTTATCAATCCAATTAAAGAAGTTGGATTGGTTAAATTTGCCTCCCCAGCCTTTCCCATACGATCCTTATTGACAGGGGCTGAAATTGCATCGCTGTATCTCCAGCCGATTCCTGGCAGTGATGTTGCTCTCTTTATTGGCATTCAAAAAGCTTTGCTTGCCATGAACCTCGTTAAGTTTGATTTTCTCAGGGACCATGCTGAAGGCTGGGAAGCTGTCATCGAAAGGGCTCATGCGACCTCTTGGACTACTCTTGTTGAGACCTGTGGTGTTTCTCAATCTGATATTGAAGCGGCAGCGCAGATCATTGGGCAATCCCAAAATGTTGTTTTAGCTTGGGCTATGGGTATTACCCAGCAGGCAAACGGCGTAGACAACGTTCTCAGCATCGCCAATACTGCCCTCATGACTGGGAATGTTGGGAAAGAAGGGGCGGGTACTATGCCTATTCGTGGTCATTCGAATGTGCAAGGCTTTGGCTCAATGGGTGTAACCACAAAGCTCAAAAAAGAGATTCAACAAGCCCTGGAAACTTTGCTTGGTAAATCTTTGAGTCGCGTTCCTGGCTATGATGCCAGAGCCTTAATGGAAGCCGCTGATAATCATCAGGTTGACACACTCCTCTGTGTGGGTGGCAACCTATACGCCGCGAACCCAGACCTTACCCAGGCCAAAAGAGCATTGGGGAAGGTGAAAACTATCATCTATCTGGCCACTAAGCCCAATCTAGGACATTTTCATGGCTTAGCAAGCGAGAATACTATTATTATTCCTGTCTTTAATCGCTTTGAAACGCCCCACCGGACAACCACTGAATCAGGAAATAATTTTGTTCGTCTCAATGATCCAGGCAACACACATCTCAAAAAAGGAGATTTAATTTCTGAAGTTCAATTCTTGACAGAGTTGGCACATCGTCTACTCGGGGATCGACCCGTTGACTGGCGTCGCCTGCAGAATACCAAGTATGTTCGGGAACTGATCGCTCAGACAATCCCAGGATATGAAGCAATTGGAGAAATTGATAATACTGAAGCTGAGTTCACTGTTGGAGGCCGGATCTTCAATGAACCGAAGTTCTCAACACCGTCAGGTAAAGCTCAGATGCACGAGACGGCTTTACCGACGTTGAGCTTACCCAACGCCCAGACTTATGGCATTTCAGAACAGACCCGGAGTTTAGTTGTCGCATTGATAACAGGGCGCAGTTATGGTCAGCACAATACCGTGGTGTATCAGTTAGGCGATCGTTATAGAGCCATGCCCCATCGTAATTGTATTTTGCTGAATGCTCTTGATGCAGAAAATATCGGTTTCAGAAATCATCAGCGTGTCACTGTGCAGGGTAATGCAGGTAAATTAGAGCAGGTTGAAATCATTTTCGGCAACATTAGACCCCATGCAGCACTTATGTTCTATCCAGAAGCAAATGTGTTGTTCAAGGCAAAGATTGACTCTCGTTGTGGCACTCCTGCCTATAAACGTGTACCAGTTGTTATTTATCCCGATACCTGAGGTCTTTAGGCCACATTGCCTCCAACCTGATTCGCCAGCGTGTCTTAATTTGCGGCCAAAAATATTTCCATGTTGCCTACCTAATTAACGTCAGTACGGGATAAGCAGAAGGAGGTAGGCTGAGAATCGCAAAACCATCAGCATGCTCCTCCCGTGTCTAGCTTAGAAGAACTCTTTTGCCACGTCGATGACTTCTGTCAAGCCTTTGAACCGCTCTGGCATCAAAGCTTGCTCAGTGACGGCCTCAAGAGACGCCGCCGCTCTCGTGCGCTAGCACTCAGTGAAATCATGACAATTCTAGTGAGCTTCCACCGCAGCCACTATCGCAACTTCAAGCACTATTATCTCGACAATGTCTGCGTCCATTGGCGCACCGATTTCCCAAAGTTGGTGAGCTATCAGCGATTCATCGATTGGCTGCCCTCTGCCTTGATGCCGTTATGTGTTTATCTCAAAACCTGCTTTGGCTCTTGCACAGGTATTAGCTTCATTGATTCCACGAGTCTAAAGGTTTGCCACAACCGACGCATCAAACAGCATCACGTCTTTGAGGATTTAGCGATGCGAGGGAAAACCTCCGTTGATTGGTTCTTCGGCTTTAAGCTCCATCTGGTGGTCAATGAGGTCGGTGAGCTGCTCGACTTCACCCTTACCCCTGGCAATACTGATGACCGCAAGCCAGTACCAGATTTGCTGCGCTCACTCTCTGGCAAGATCTTTGCTGACCGAGGCTATGTCGGAGGAAAGCTAGCTGAGAAATTGCTCAAAGACTATGGCATTGAGTTCTTTGCTAAACC
>CALFCG010000290.1 GCA_937951315.1 uncultured cyanobacterium | reverse complement strand
ACATATCTCTCAAATGGCTGACTTTTTTGTAAAAGATCCGAAACAAATTGTTAAAGTTGGGCAAGTTGTGAAGGTTAGAGTGCTAGAGATTAATGAGAGTCTTAAACGAATTGGTCTGTCGATGCGTGTCTCTGCTTAACGGTCGGCTGTTTACTGGTTCAATTAAGTTATGATTCCGATGTCTTGATTATCTTAATCAGAAGAAAATTTTTTGTTGTTTTGGGTATACTCAGAATATACTCAGCGTATACTCATAATTAAAATCTGCACGCTAATGGTGAGGTGGGAGTTGCCGTTGGCCTCAAAGGGGATGTTTTTAACAGCTCAATATCGTATCGATATTGCTGGTGATCGGTCTATCTAGGATCAGTTTGACTTTCTGGTAAACGGGTGATGTTTGCCAGGTTTCGACTTGCGATCGCAACTCTTAAAAAACATTTTTACCGTTTTAAAATGCTTATCAGTCAACAGCAAAGCCGTCGACAAACGAGTGTTAGACAAAAAGCCTACTGGCACAAGAAACTAAGTAGAATTCTCCCAGAATATGAATGGCCTTGTGATGCGACCGATGGCGCTCATCATGGCTCTAAGCTAGCTTTTGATAGCTGTGAAGAAGAGATTGAGTTGCCTGCTCGTGTTACGGCCCAGCTCAACCAATTGATTGTCAGGGAGAACAGCACTTTACTGGCCACATTGCTGGCAACATTTCAAGCAATATTGCTACGCTACACGGGCCAAGAAGATCTTGTAATTGGTTCGATCTCGACAGATAGCTATCGTGAGATAGAGGCTGGATATCCTGAGAAATTTATTAATCCCATTGCTCTGCGGACCTGTTTGACCGCGAGTCAGAGCTTTCGAGACGCCTTAGGGGGCGTGGCAGAGACCCTTCAAGCGGCTGCGGAGCATCGAGATTATCCATTTGAGACTCTCGCCGAGTGGGGGCGCCATACCAGCGATGTCCAGTCACCTCTTTTTCAGACAATGTTGGTGCTGGGCGATCGTGCCTCTGAGCTATCTCCCGTTCCTGTGACAAATGCTGTGTTGCGAGAGGTTGCGGACTGTGTTGCTGCGTGTGACCTGATTCTGGTGGTCTCAGAGCATGCGGGGCGCTTAGTCCTGACCTGTCGCTATCACGACCGGTTTAGGGGTGTCTTTATTCGCAGAATGTTAGCGCATCTGCAGCGCTTGTTAGAGGGCGTTATTGCGGACCCCCAACAACAACTGGTCGATATACCTCTCTTGACCGATGCCGAGCGCCATCAGCAGTTAGTGGAATGGAACAACACGGCGACAGACTATCCTCGCGACTGTATTCATCAGCTCTTTGAAGCCCAAGTAGAGCGAGCGCCAGATGCTGTTGCCGTCGTTTTTGAACAGGAGCAGCTCACCTATCAAGAGCTAAATCAGCGGGCGAATCGAGTTGCACATCAATTACAAGATCAAGGCATTGGTCCAGAAGCACTGGTGGGTATCTGTGTCGAACGTTCGCCAGACATGGTAGTGGGCCTACTGGCAATTTTGAAGGCTGGTGGGGCTTATCTTCCCCTTGATCCGGCCTATCCTGCAGATCGCTTAGCCTACATGTTGGAAGACTCTGAAGTGTCAGTGCTGCTGACGCAAGTTGCTCTCCAAGATCGATTCGTCGACTCCGTTCTCCACCTGATTTGTCTGGATGCCAAAGAGCAAAATCTGGCAGAGCAGTCAAGCGAGAACCTCAATAACCCTGTCCGCCCTGAACAGCTTGCCTATGTCATTTATACGTCGGGCTCCACTGGCCGTCCTAAGGGGGTTTTAGTCACGCATCGCGGGATTCCGAATTTAGCTGCAGCGCAGTGCCGTACCTTTGCCGTGCAGCCCTCTAGCCGTATTCTCCAGTTTGCTTCCTTTAGTTTTGATGCTTCTATCTCTGAAGTCTTTATGGCTTTTTATGCGGGTGCTCGGCTTTACCTCGCTTCCCGTGAATCCTTGATGCCAGGGCCCGCCCTTCTCCAACTTTTGCAAACAGCAGCCATCACGCATGTGACCTTGCCGCCCTCCGTTTTAGCGGTTTTGCCGTCGACCGCATTGCCCGATCTAAAAACGATCATTGTCGCGGGTGAAGCTTGCCATGGCAGTATTGTGGCGCAATGGGCCCAGCAGAGACGGTTCTTTAATGCCTATGGCCCCACCGAATTTACGGTCTGTGTCACCATTGCTGAATGCAAGAGTGACGGTATTTGTCCACCCATTGGGCGTCCCATTGATAACACACAGCTTTATATCTTGGACCCAAGGCGTCAGCTTGTGCCGGTCGGCATTCCCGGAGAGCTCTATATCGGTGGCATTGGCTTGACCCGTGGCTACCTCAACCGCTCGGACCTTACCGTAGAGAAATTTATTCCCAATCCCTTTGGTGAGGGCCGGCTCTATCGAACCGGTGATTTAGTGCGCTATCGCTCGGATGGCAATATTCAATTTTTAGGGCGTCTGGATCATCAGGTGAAGATTCGCGGTTTCCGCATTGAGCTGGGTGAGGTTGAAGGCGTATTGAGCCGCCATGACAAGGTGCAGCACTGTATCGTCATTGTTCGGGAAGATATGCCGGGCAACAAGCGTCTTGTGGCCTATGTTGTCGCCCATGATCTTGATCTTGAGAGTTTAAAAGAGTACTTAAAAAGTCAGCTACCCGGCTACATGGTGCCCAGCGTTGTGGTTCCGCTCACCGCCCTCCCGATGACTCCCAATGGGAAGGTTGATCGTAAGGCATTGCCCGAGCCGACCCAAGACAGGTGTGCGGCTAATTGTATTGCTCCCAGAAACCCAACAGAGCGAAGGTTGGTCGCGATTTGGTCGGCTTTACTGCAGAGTGACTCTGTGGGCATTCACGATCACTTTTTTGAGCTGGGGGGCCATTCTTTAATGGCGGTCCAACTCTGTGCTGCCATCGAAAAAGAATTTGGCAGGACGCTGCCCCCCGCAATTTTGCTGCAGGCGCCGACCATCGCGCAGCTTGCGAATCAGCTCACGGCTCCTGACCAATGGTCTCAACCCTGGTCTTCGCTGGTGGCGATTCAGTCTCAGGGTTCGAAGCCCCCGTTATTCATCATTCACGGAGCTGGAGGGCATGTACTCGCCTTCCGTACCTTGGCCCGCCTCTTGGGACCAGATCAGCCGGTTTATGCCCTCCAAGCTCGGGCGCTAGATGGCCAAGTGTTACCCCTGACCACGATTGAAGAAATGGTGCAGACCTACCTGGCAGAAATACGGTCCTTTTGTCCCCACGGTCCCTATCTGTTGGCGGGGTACAGCATGGGAAACTTTATTGCTCTAGAAATAGCTCACCGACTCAATGCCG
>CALFCG010000289.1 GCA_937951315.1 uncultured cyanobacterium | reverse complement strand
GCTGGTTAAGCCTCAGTTTGAAGTGGGGCAAGATCGAATTGGGAAAAAAGGGGTTGTGAGGGATCCGGTGGCCCAGGGAGATGCGATCGCAACCGTCCTCACTACTGCAAAAGAGATCGGCTGGCACTATGCTGGCCTTACCTGGTCGCCCTGTCCGGGACCGGCGGGCAACATTGAGTTTCTGCTCTGGATGCAGATGGAACAGAAAACAGAGCGTCCCGAGATCTCAGATCTGATTCAGCTTGCAAAAACTGCACAGCAGCAATTATTTAAGGCTTCCTCGCCGTAATCGTACGATGACGTGGGTCGCTAGCCACTGTTGTGACCCTTTCAAATCCAGTGTCTTGTAGGGCTGTCTCCACATCAAAGGTGTAATAGTCATCACTCCAGGGTTCTGTACTTTTCATCAGCGCAAAGAGCTGGGGAGGGAGATTTTGAATAACCGGCGACTTCGGATTTAGATCGACTAAGGCAATGCATCCTCCTGAGTCTAAGATGCGATAGACCTCTTGAAAGATTTCTTTCGTGGCCTGTCGCGGTAGCTCATGAATCACATACTGCAGCGCAACCAAATCAAAGGACTGACGCTCAAATCCTGTTTCCTCAGCCTTGGCATGTCGCCATTCAGCAATTTCTCCCTCGGCATCCCTCAGCTTTGCCACGCTCAGCATGTGAGGGGATAAATCCAGCCCAATTGTTTGAGCCTGAGGATAAAAACGATGCAGTGCCAGAGTTGAGATGCCCACCGAACAACCAATATCGAGAATGCGGTTCACCGAAGTCGGCCCATGATCAGCAATAACCTGATGAAAGGTCAATCTCAGACGCTCCTGAGCTTCTTTCCACGTCAACTCTTCCTTGGGCCAAGTTCGAAGAGCCATGGAATAGGTTGCTGACTCAGCCTCAAAAGCTGCAGGCCAACAAAGATTGCCTGCAGTGTAGGCGTGGAAAGGCACCTGATAATACTCTGGATAGGTAACAAGCTGCTGCACTTCGTTGAGTCGTGACTGAACACCAGAAGCTTCTAGCTCTTGATAGTTCTTGCGCCAGGGAATGCCATTCGTCTCCGCAGTCTTGATCAACACCCGGCGGGCTAGCTGCGTCATGACCGAATAAATGGGCTTCGTCTGAATCAGAAGATTCACAAAGCGGGAGAGCAATTCTTCGCCTGCCCAGTCTGGCTTGACCTTATTGGTGCTCTCTGATGTAGATATGCTCAAACCGACCTCGAATGGGTGTAAATACTGTTCTCTATTTTAAAGGCTTCTGCATCTTCAGCTGCTTGTCGGTACAGCACGGGTTAAACAAGGGACATCGACAACGGTCCCCGTGACCTCTCCCATCTGGACCGCTAGCCCCGCTCCTCCTGCTTTCGTTTTGATATAGCCCAACCCTAGGTAGCCATCAGTCGTTTGCGCCTGACTGGTCAAAACGCCCACTTTTTTTTCCTGCACGAATATAGGTGTTCCGGACTCTGCGGGTCCTGTGAGTTTAATTCCCCAAAGCTGCTGCTTAACGCCGTTATAGGTATTGAGGCGAGCGATCGTTTCTTGGCCGATATAACAACCTTTATCTAATGAGATTGTGTGCCACAGTCCAGCTTCTAGAGGATTATAGTCCTCTGTTAACTCTGCATCCGGGGAAGGTCGTCCTTGTTGAATGCGGAGCTGCTCCCAGGCTTGAGTGCCCATTGGCACTGCTTCAGCCTTTATACATAGTTGCCAGAGGTCAGCTGCCTGCTCCTGCTGCACAATCAGCGTATAACCCGGAACAGAGAGTCCACTACCTGCGACAATTCGTACCGTTATATCCTGAATCGTGACCGTCTGATGTTGCTTTAATTCTGTTGGCAACGTTACTCCCCACGTCTCTAACATGGCGCGGGATTGAGGGCCTAGAAGGCTAAAGGTGGTTAAGGCGGGGGTGCGATCGCAAATCTCAACCTTGTCCCCAAAGAAAATATAGCGATCAAACCACTGCAGCAACTGCTCTCTGCGATTCGGTGACACCAACAACAAAACAGAGTTCTCAGTGACGAAAGCACTGACTAAATCAATTGTGCGCGCTGTGGAGGTCAAAATAACGGTGTCGCAGCCTTGTCCGGGTTTAAGCACCTTCAAATCGTTGGTGCTCTGATTATGCAAGAAGCCTAGCCGGTCGGTACCTGTGAGCTCTAGGAGGCCCCAATGGGTGCGATCGCAAATTACGACCCCTGTCTCAACAGCCGTCAACGCCTCGTGATCTTGCCCAAAACTACTGATTGACCCTGTATTCTCTTCGACTTGAGCCCCATCAGACCGCTGCGACTGACGTAATTTCTGAAGCATTATGACACCAGCCTCACCAGAATTGCTTCAGATATCTTAGACTGACTCGCTCGCCTGTTGACAATACTGGCTAGAAACGAAAAGGCAACAATCAAGACTCAGACTTTCCATATCAATGTGAAGAAAAGTTCATTCCTCTTATCAAAACGTTGCAATGGTAAGAAAAATACGGGTTGTATGAGATGATTTAGCCTATAGAATCCATAAGATTTTTCCATGTCACCCCTACTCTAAGACGACTGAGAGGGGCTGTCCGATTTGAGAGGAGAACAACTACATGACAATGGATATGGTGCAAGCTGGTGGCGATCCTCAAGTGGGGAACCTCGCAACACCGATTAATTCTTCAGGTATTGTGAAGAAATTTATTAATGGCCTACCGGCATACCGTGAAGGTCTATCAGCCAATAGTCGCGGCCTAGAAGTTGGAATGGCTCACGGCTATTTCCTTTATGGTCCTTTTGCAATCCTAGGCCCTAACCGTGGTGCTGATATTGGTGATATTGCTGGTGCTCTAGGCGCTGTCGGTCTTATTAGCGTCTTGACGATTGCTTTGTCTCTGTATATCAGCGCAGGCGTTAGCAAGCCAGCTGCAACTTGCACAACACCTAACCCACCTGATGAGTTAGGTACCCAAGAAGGCTGGAGTTCTTTCTCCAACGGTTTCTGGATGGGTGGTTGCGGCGGTGCCGTTTTTGCCTTCGCAATCTGTCAACTGCCTTTCCTAGATCCTCTTCAGGACATCATCCGAGGCATTTGGCCTGCATAGATCAAGTCTGAGTCTTTTGGCTTCCGAAAGTCCTTCTCTGACTGCATCTTTGATATTAATTGAGAGCCCCCTCCTTAAAGGTCGGGGCTTTTTACTTGCGGTCTCACCTCCAAGAGCAAGATATGAATGTGCTGGGAGAAAATCCTTTCCTGTAATTATTCTTCGCTAGAATATTCATATTGCTCTCTGCTAACAGCAGGATTTTGAGCTTTGAAGGACTATTAGGGCGATTGCTTGGCGCCCAATGGTTAAAAACGCTCGCCAAGAACTGCGACATGCGTAATCACGCTGTCTCAATACTCAGTTGGATTGAGGAGATGGACAACATGAAGCTACTCCTGTTGCTGATGACCACTTTGATCGCGGTATCGACCGTAGAAGTTGCCTATGCTTCAGAGGAAAATCAGCTTGTCAATTCGTCCCTAGATTCGCGATCATTCCACCTTCGAGGGCATCACAGGCCATCATTTCGTCAACATTTTCACCGGACTAAGGTCGGTTCCTTCCGGCAACACCGACTGCAGAGGCACTTGCCCCCTAAGCGCAAGCGAGTCTTTTTCAAGCGCAAGCAAGTCTTTCTCCATCCTCACCAAGGGATTCACCATCGAAGATTTCTGTTCCCGTCCCCTTCCGTGAAAAGGTTTCGTCACATTCATCGAGAGTCTCATCTGCAGGAATATCCCTCGCGCAGACACGTTCGTGTCCGTCCCCGCATCCCCATTAAGCCCTCTAAAGCTCATTCTCCGAGTCGTATTTACCTGAACTCGGTTCCTGAACTCGCGCCGATTCGTACGTTGCCGGCTGAATTTGTCGGACCCAATGGTGAGTATGATGAGCAAGGACTCGCGAAGCAAATCATCCTTGAGATCAGCCGTGATCCTGAACTAGAGCCTCTACTAGAAACCCTTGAGGTGACTCAGCAAAAAACTCGAGTCATTTTTACAGGTCACGTTCCCAGTCAAGCATTGCTGACCAAAGTAATTGAAATGTCAGAGACTGTTCGAGGGCTTCAGAGCATAGAGGCCCATCAAGTTATTGTCCTAGCTCGAGATTGATCCCTGGAATCTTTGCTTAAGAGGATTTAGGTTGACTGTGAAATGGTCTAAAGGTTGCACACTTTCTGTGGAGAAAGGTTTGGCAGAATTTCCAGAAATCTCGTGTACCAACCTCTGAGGGAAAAGCATCATCAATCGCGATTGCCACCTTAATTTCCGGTACCCGTATCATGTTAAGATACATATCGATTATACAAGCTGTGTTGGAAGGAAAATTCGATGGAAGCAGCCCTGCTGGTGGCAAAATTACCGGAAGCCTACTCCGCATTTTCTCCCGTAGTGGACGTAATGCCAGTCATTCCCGTGTTCTTTTTCTTGTTGGCCTTTGTCTGGCAAGCAGCGGTTGGTTTTAAATAAGCCATTAACCTAACTACAATTTACATTACGCATTTTTGAAATCAGATGTGATCAGCATCTCAATTTCAAACTCTAGGGAAACGAGCATTGCTTGTTTCCCTATTTAATTGCTTCAAACATTTAGCTCAGCCAGAGCGGGTTGCTAGGAAATAGATGGTAACCAATTAACCATCCGCCGCTAAAGGTTGTGCTAGAAACAGCTAAAAGAATACCTAGCGTTACCCCACGACTAAATCCAGCCGTTTGGAACTCTAATCTTGCAAATAGCTGAGTGGCCATCAATATGAGGACCTCTGCAAATGCTGTTGGGGCAGATGCAGCCAACGTTAGAGACAAGCTAAAAATGAGCATTGTAATGACGCCACGGGGACCGATTCGCATCATGCGGCCTAATATTCCCCCACCCCACATCAAGGCAATTGTGAACAGGTATACGCCCACAAGCGCCCCTATAGACCAGTAGATATGGTGAGCTGATAATTGCCAACCAAGAAGACCGTAAGCCCAGCTTGCTGTCAATAAAGAAACCCATAGTGTTGGACGAACATCAACCTTCATCTCAGATATCCTGTCATCCCTAGAGAACCCCAGCTACAGTGTGCTGGCTTGTGGAATAGAAGTCCAGGGCTGCTATTGCATTAGAATTCATTAGAGGATGGGTGGCAAATTATCGCAATAAGGCAGTAGGGCATAGACGTGACAGATTTTCAGCCAGAGGCTTTAGAGACAGGACAGGGCGAACCTGACACCGTTATTGGTCAACATCAAAAAATGATGCGACGTTGCCTTACGCTTGCTCAGAAAGCGGCAGGACGCACATCCCCTAATCCGTTAGTTGGCTGCGTTATTGTTCGTGATGGAGCCGTTGTTGGCGAAGGTTTTCATCCCAAAGCCGGTGAACCCCATGCCGAGGTTTTTGCATTACGGGCTGCAGGTGATCGGGCTGTTGGAGCCACTGCCTATGTGAGCTTGGAGCCTTGCAATCACTATGGTAGGACCCCACCCTGTACCGAAGCCCTTATAAATGCCCAGGTTGCCCAGGTCGTCGTTGGCATGGTGGATCCTGATCAGCGTGTCTCAGGGCGCGGTATTGAGCGTCTCCGAGCCGCAAATATTGACGTGATTGTAGGTGTCGAAGAGGCCGCTTGCCAAGACATCAACGAAGCATTTGTTCATCGCGTTCTACACCAACGTCCTTTCGGAACCTTGAAATATGCCATGACGCTTGATGGCAAAATCGCGACATCGCAAGGCCATAGTGCTTGGGTTACTCAGGAAGCAGCTCGCACCTATGTTCATGGTCTTCGTTCAACGTGTGATGCCGTTATTGTGGGCGGCAATACTGTACGCCACGATAACCCTCGTTTAACGAGCCATGTGGCTGGAGACACCCCCAATCCTTTGCGAGTCGTGATGACCCGTTCTCTCGATCTACCGAGCGCAGCCCATCTTTGGGATAGAGAAGAAGCGGCCACCTTGGTTTTAACTGAAGGCAATCCTAACCCCCAGTTTCAAAATTACCTTGTTGAACAGGGGGTAGAAGTTGTGAACCTAGAATCTCTGACACCGCTTCATGCAATGGAATATCTCCATCAACGTGATCTTCTATCCGTGCTATGGGAGTGTGGTGGAACCCTTGCGGCTCCGGCCATTGCAGATGGTGTTGTCCAAAAAGTCTTAGCATTTGTAGCTCCCAAAATTGTGGGTGGCCTTGCTGCCCCATCTCCTGTTGGCGAGTTGAACCTGAACCAGATGACTCACGCTATCGCTTTGCAACGAGTCCACTGGAGAACTCTCGGTCCCGATCTTTTGGTAGAAGGGTATCTTCCACAAGAATGATGTCAGCTCGGGTTTAAGCCCAATCTTTCACTTCCGCCACAAGAGAATTCGGGGTATGGCCCACGAAACAATAGAGCACAGCCTCAATCTGCACTCGGAATAGGACACCATAAAGTGCCTGAACGCTTTCCGACAAGCATAGAACCTCTGCTATGTATGGAACAAACGCCTCCCGATGGGGTGATGAAACTCTAGAGGACATACAGTCAGAAACTGAAATGTGAAGACGATCACACAATCATTGACACAAAGGTGATAGTGTGTTCTTCTAAAGCCCAGTCGTGCCTCTTCTCGAAGGTAAACATTGCCATGTATCTCTGGCAATGTCTCTAAGATCCTTCCAGTCATTTATGGATTTGTGCAGGGTCCACGTTCTCCCTTAGGCGTTATTACATGAGTTCAGCACTTGCTCCCAATGTTCTTCCCACTGGTACGAGTCTTCAGCAAGGGAAGTACCGTATTGAAAAGGTTCTGAGGCAATCTGATAGTCTCATCACCTATCTTGCAACTCATCGGGGCTTGGACCAAGCTGTTGCCATTCAGACCCTTCGAAATCGCCCTGAGCTCCACCCGAATCAGCCTAGGATCGCGCAACGATTTATTGCTGCTGCTCAAAAAATTGCCGATATATCACACCCTTCTCTGGTTCATGTCAACGATTTATTTGTTGAATTAGAGTTCCCCTACATGGTCATGGACTATCTGCTGGGTGACTCATTGGGCAAGCTCGCTAATCAACAGCCCCTTTCAGAAAAAAAGGCTCTAAATTATATTTTCCAAGTTGCGCCCGCTCTGATTGCTTTGCATCAGCACCATTGTCCTCACGGTAGTCTGCAGCCTGATTATTTGCATTTACAGCGGCGAGAAAATCGCATCATGTTGGTGGACTTGGGAGTAGAGAGCTCCCTGATGCCTGGCTCGCTAAACTCAGGCTCAATTGGATATATTTCGCCTGAGCAATATTCTCCAAACCAAGGTTTAAGTCCTGCCTCAGATGTCTATTCTTTGGCAGCGATTTTATATACCTTACTTACAGGTCACTGCCCTGTTGCTGCAACCCTGCGACCCCAGAACACACTCCCTTCTCCCCGTCAGTTTTGCGCTCACCTCAGCCTTGTTAACGAGCAGGCGATTCTTGCGGGTATGGCTCTAAAGGTTTCTGAGCGCCCACCGTCTATTGAGCAATGGCTTGCACTTCTGAGCTTAGAGCCTCAGCCTGTCTCCTCATCGATAAATGTGCCCACGACCCAACTTCAGACAGCAACACAACTGCAGGTGGGTGCAGTGCCAGTTGAGACTAGTTCCCCCCCTCGTGAAAAAGATCCCAAAGCCAAAACCGGTCCTGAGACCGAAAGGGTGGTCGCGTCTCCACCTGCACCGTCGTCTACCCTAACTAAAACTATGCCTGTCCGCTCTAAGACCCTTGCACCCTCAACGTTCCCGATTCGCTTTCTCTTGTTCGCTGGTGGTATTGCGGGCCTGATGGGTGTGTGTTTCGGTTTTATCTTGCGGTTTAATTACTTCACCCAGTTTTCTCCATCACAGGCTGTTAGTTCTCAAGGTCCTAAAGTACAAAAAGAGTCCTTCCCGGTTCGACCCAAGGCTGAACTCTCAGATAGCAGCCCTTCTGATGATGCCGTCGAACGCTTTGAACCTGAACCGAATCGTGAGCGTGAAGACGCTCTTACCTTTGAACCACCTGCTCAAAGCGAACTTGCTACGGAGGTAGAAAGTCGGCAGACGCTGCAGTCCAGTCAAACTTCTCCCCCGGACTCAATCGTTGAATCTGAAATTGATGAGGTCCCCCGAGAGTTGACCTCTGCAGGTTTAACAGCTCCCCAAGATGATAGTGCTGCAATTAGCGACTGGGCTGATGTTGTCCCCAGCCAATCGGCATATCAAGTGGCATCACCTACTGACGATGAGATAGACGTTCCTGCGGAGAACGCGCCATTGCCGGATGAGCTTGACCTGCCTAGTGACCCTGAACGCGAATTTTTGTCACCTCAAATTTGATCTTTGACCAATGGGGCTTCTATCCTGCCTGTTCTGAGACAAAACTAGGGTGGCTTCTAGCCATCATTCTCATCCTTTACACATCCCTCATAAATACCAAGAGTAAGTAGGGTTGGGATATGGAGAGAGCGAGCTATAATTTTTGTAAAGCCCAACCCAAATATTCCCCATGAGCAATCCTTTAATTCACGCTTTTTTTCTTGGCAGAGCCACGGCAGAGGTATTCTACGAATCGGTTGAGCAAACATTAACTGAAGTGGTAAGTAATGCTGGTAAGTTTGATGCTGAGCAGCGTGATCGGTTGAGACAGTTTACAAATCAAGTGATGGAGAGAGCTCAGGCCGCCGAAGCCAATACTGACTCTGGCCCCACAACAGCCGTACATCAACCTGCTGATCTCCAGGAAACAATTGATGATCTTCGGGCCGAAATTGCCCAGCTTCGCTCTGCTCTACAAAACTATCGCAGCCATTCTGAGTAGCTTTAGTGTCATTTCTATTGGCTTCTTTAGTGACGACTAAAGCTCAACGTCATGCCTATCGTTGGAATCGCGAACGCTACTCGCACAATCGACGATTTATAGATATCTGGACCTTTGTGCTTCAGCTATTGGCGTCTCGTTGGTGGCTGAACCGGGGCTGGAGCTACCAAGGCGACGATATTGAAGCACAAAAAGCCCGACGACGTCGATCGCAGGCCATCTGGATTCGAGAGACACTCCTGGAGCTTGGCCCCACCTTTATTAAGGTGGGGCAATTATTCTCGACTCGTGCTGATCTATTCCCGGCGGAATATGTTGAAGAATTGGCAAAGCTACAAGATCGGGTTCCTGCCTTTGGGTATGAGCTGGTCGAGAAGATTATTTTGCACGATTTTGGAAAATCTATTCCGCAGCTTTTTCGTTCCTTTGACCCTGTGCCCCTTGCTGCCGCTAGTTTAGGGCAGGTTCATCGGGCAAAGTTATCTTCAGGGGAATCAGTTGTCGTCAAGGTACAAAGACCCGGCCTCAAGAAGCTATTCACGATTGACCTAAAAATTCTTAAGGGCATCACTCATTACTTCCAAAATCATCCTAAATGGGGTCCCGGACGTGATTGGTTGGGAATTTATGAAGAATGCTGCCGTATTCTCTACGAAGAGATTGATTACCTAAATGAAGGACGGAATGCAGATACCTTTCGGCGCAATTTCCGTGATTATGATTGGGTGTACGTGCCCCGCGTATTCTGGCGCTATTCCACCCCTCGGGCTTTAACGCTTGAGTATGTGCCTGGCATCAAGATCAGCCATTATGAAGCCCTTGAAGCCGCAGGCCTGGACCGCAAGGTTATTGCGCAGTTGGGTGCTAAAGCTTACTTCCATCAATTGCTGGATCATGGCTTTTTTCACGCCGATCCCCATCCAGGTAACTTGGCTGTGAGTCCTGAGGGGGCCTTGATTTTTTATGATTTTGGCATGATGGGGCAGATCGTTTCTGTCACTCGCGAGAAGTTACTCAACGTCTTTTTCAGTATTACTAAAAAAGATGCGAATCAGCTCATTGTTGCCCTGATAGATCTAGGAGCGCTGTCGCCTGTCGATGATATGGGCCCCATCCGCCGATCAATGCAGTACATGCTCAATAATTTCATGGATCAGCCCTTTGAAACCCAGTCTGTTTCCCAGATTGGAGATGATCTATTTGAGATTGCCTATGATCAGCCCTTCCGTTTCCCTGCTACATTCACCTTTGTGATGCGTGCTTTCTCAACGATAGAAGGGGTTGGGAAAGGGTTAGACCCTGAATTTAACTTTATGGAGGTTGCACAACCGTTTGCGACAGAACTTATGACACGTGGAAGCTTTTCTCAAGATCAACAAAGTGGATTGTTCAATGAATTGAGTCGACAAGCTGCGCAAGTTAGCAATACCGCAATCAACTTGCCACGTCGTGTAGAGCAAACCCTTGACAAGTTGGAGCAGGGTGACCTTCGCATGAGGGTACGCTCTCAAGAGACTGATCGAATTCTTCGACGGCTCAGCTACACCACCATGGGCATAAATTATGTACTCCTTATGGGAGCTTTTATGCTTTCTGCCACTATCTTGCTTGTTAATAAGTACCTCTGGTTGGCAGGAATTGCGATATTCTTTTCTGCAGTAGTGGGGATCGGGTTCCTGCGTATATTGAGGCGTATCAATCGCTATGATCGCTATGAACGGATGCTTTAGATTTTGACTGCAGCTCACTACACACTACTACTTCATTTGATTTCGGTATGGAACGCCAATTTTTCGGTTTAAGTGATCAGGGATTGGTGAGGTCTACCAATCAAGACTCTTACCATATAGATGATCCAGACGGTCGCTTCTTTATCGTTGCTGATGGCATGGGTGGGCATGCGGGAGGTGAGGAGGCGAGTCGAATTGCTACGGAGGCGATTCAAGATTACCTCTGTTCTCATTGGAGTGATCAGTCTGAACCGACCGCTTTTCTGAAGCAGATGTTGTTAGAGGCGAATCAGCATATCTTAGATAATCAGCTGGCTCATCCAGAACGATCTGATATGGGTACGACCGTTGTGGTTGTTGTTTTCCCGGAAGCGGATCAGCCCTGGTGTGTTCATGTCGGTGACTCTCGGCTCTACCGCCTTCGAGATCAGAAGCTTGAGCAAATTACAATAGATCACACCTGGATTTCACAGGCTGTTGCTTCAGGACTGTTATCGCCTGAACAAGCTCGTGTCCATCCCTGGCGACATGTTCTGGCCCAGTGCCTTGGTCGTGAAGAACTGAGTCAGATTGATATTCAGCCACTCGATATTCAGAAGGGCGATCGATTATTGCTATGTAGCGATGGGCTGACAGAAGAGTTGTCTGATGATGTAATCGCTCCCTATCTCTCAACTGATTATTCCTGCGACCAAGCTGCTTCTGCACTAGTGGAAGCGGCTAAAGAAAGGGGAGGGCAGGATAATATCACGGTTGTGATTGTAGAAATGGGTGCATCGAAAGATTAATCCTAGGCCAGTGAAAACTGAAATTCCTTCAGCAACTTAAGAGCCTTGAAGAAGAGGAATTGAATAGTTCTGAGTCTGATTTCTCACAAAGCTTCCAGGCCTGGTCGATTAGTAAACCGGCTTCTTCGCTTCAGCTGTCTTTTGTGCGATTAGGGCTGAGGAGGTAAAAGGCTGACGTTCTGTACTTGAGTGGTTCAATTGTATGGAACTCTTTTGGGCTTCTATCTTAGGTCACGGTGGCAAGGAGGCCTTGGTTCAATTTCCCACTTCGGAATCCTTCTAAGTCAAGGGTAACGTAGACGAAGCCATAGCTCTGGAAAGCTTGCACGAGCTCTTCTATATCAGTCTGAGAAACAAAGCTCTGAATTTGATCTGAAGGGAGTTCAATCCGAGCGACGTCTCCCTGAGAGCGAACACGCAACGTACGATGCCCTAGGGTGTGAAGATAGCGCTCTGCTTGGCCGACTCGTTTAAGTTTTTCTGCCGTAATGGTCTCACCGTAGGGAAAGCGAGAGCTGAGGCAGGGTTGTGCCGGTTTATCCCACCACGGCAAGTCTAAAAATTGGGCAAGTTGACGAACTTCTAGTTTTGTTAGACCTACTTCTGCAAGAGGTGAACGTGTTCCTCGTTCTTTTGCCGCTTGAATACCTGGACGGTAATCCTGGAGATCATCCGCGTTTACACCATCTACGATGTATTGGTAACCCCAGTTCTGTGCGAGTGGTTTGAGGGTGTCGTACAGTTCACTTTTACAAAAATAACAACGATTTATGGGGTTGGCGGTGTACTCGGGATTGTCCATCTCGTGCGTTTCGGTAATCCGATGAGGAATGCCAATAACAGCCGCCTGAAGCTTGGCTTCTTCAAGATCTTCGGGAAGTAGCGAAGGGGAAACTGCGGTTACCGCTAGGGCTTGATCCCCGAGCGCATCGTAGGCAACCTTTGCTACAAGCGTGCTATCGATGCCTCCTGAGTATGCGACTAGGGCTCTATCCATTTGCGAGAAGATGGAATGTAGTGCCTTGAGCTGCTGCATGAATGAGTGATTATGTGAGGGACAATCTATCTCCAGCCTAACGAATTTTGTGGCAATTCATGTCTCATCGAGGTCTATGATAGAATCAGTGTTTGCTAATTCCAAAAATAATCTATGGCACTGCTCCAAGCTCGTAAACAAGAAATTATCGAAAGCTACCAGATTCACGAGACCGACACCGGTTCAGCAGATGTTCAGGTGGCAATGCTGACGGATCGGATCAGCAAGCTCAGTGAGCATCTTAAAATCAATAAGAAAGATCACGCGTCTCGTCGCGGACTGCTGAAGATGATTGGTCAGCGGAAGCGCCTGCTAGCCTATATCAACAAGCGTGATGCGGGCCATTATCGTGAACTGATTAAGCGTTTGGGTATTCGAGGATAACGAAGGGAAGGTTCTCTCATGGCGGCTAACTCAAAGGAAAGCAGTTCAGCGACAGGTTTCGCTGCAGATTCTGATCAGGGTACTGCGGCTGAGAAAAAAAAGAAGC
>CALFCG010000288.1 GCA_937951315.1 uncultured cyanobacterium | reverse complement strand
CATAATATAAGTCGCTAATTCTCCACTATGAGCATCTTGAACATGGTGATTAACCGATGTTGATATCGTAAATGTTAATTTTATTCCTTAGAAGTTAAATTGGTAATAAACGAAAGCTAGAGGGACTTATTTCAAGTGAGGTGTACTCTGTATTCTTTTCTAGTGTTTGAGTCATTCTAAATCCTCTGAATGACCATTTATGGGCAATTTCCCTGTTGTTTTATGTTTGTGATGCGTGTCACATTTCCCCTCCTTCACCCGTTATTCACTCCTGACTGGCTAACTATTATCTAGGAAAGCTGGGCAATGAGTTCGACTCTTTCAATTCAGTCTGTATTTTGCTTCATTAAATAATGAAAAATTATGAAGCTAGTTATGTAAAAGTGTTCTTTGCCTTTAAGCTTTCAGCGTTGTTTGTATTTCAAATTTTTCTCTCTGGCGTTAATAAAATGACGTTTAATTTATTTAAGACACTATCCTTATCTCTACAGTTGCTTGATTAATCATGAAGAAAAACATACCTACGTTTAACCTTCTGAGCATTGGGCCTCGAGGTGTTGGGAAGTCCGTCTTTTTGGCTGGTACCTATGCTGATGTTCGGTCGGGTCGACAGGCGAGCTCAAGTGATATCCGGTTTGAGGGCGGGGATGACAAGACGAAGGAGACCCTTGAAAATCTGCTCGACTACATAGAGCGGACGGGGCAGTATCCGCCACCGACCATGCAAGTGACGGGCTTTACGTTCAAGGGCACATCACCACGACGCCACAATCGGACGCTTTGTAACTTTCGATGGGCTGATGTGCCAGGTGAAGTTTGTCGCCTGGATAATCGAGCATTTGAAGCCATGTTGCTAGACTCCCATGGCTGCTGTGTGTTTATTGATGCTTTAGCCCTTGTGCAGGATCCGAACTATCAGGTGCAGTTGGATGAGGTGGCTGAACAGCTGGAGGTGATGGCTTCCTTGGCGACGCAAAGTGGTTTGAGATATCTCTTTGCCCTCATTCTCACGAAGTGCGATGATCTGCCTGCTGGCTCTACAACATTGATTCAGATTGAGCAAAAGTTTCGAAAGCTGACGATGCGCCTAGATGAAGCTCATGCCATTTATCGTCAGTTCTATTCCTCTGTGTCGATCATTTCTTCAGGGAAAAGATCGGTGGCGGTGTCCAAAAATACATCTGCGCCGCTTTCATGGATGTTGTCAGAGTTATATAAGGCTTCTCGATCTCGCCGAAAACCAGCCAAGCTAGGCAGAGGGTCGGAAGAAGCGCTCGTGAATGTGCGACTTCCGAAGTACTCTCGTCGTTCAACTCACCTTTGGCCTAAAGTTCTAGCCAGTATGGGCATTGTGGCTGTAGGGATGGGGGTTTGGTTCGGAACAAGTCAAGTTCAGACCAAAATAGGACAGGCGCTCTCGCTATCGCCGCCGACTCAGGAACAGGCCTTTGCTCGTGAGCTTGCTAAATATGAACGCAAGTTAAAGAAGGCCCCTGAGGATGCGGACGTGTTGTCCAAGTTAGTGGGGCTGCATCAAGAGCAGGGGCAGCATGAGTCCTCTTTGGAGTATCTTGAACAGTTGATTGCACTGCAGCCAGAAAATCTAAATTTATACCTCTCAAAGGCAGGACTATACGCTGCCATGGGACTTAAGGAGCAAGAAGAGGCGGCCTATGATGAAGTGTTGGTTCTGCAAGAAGATAATGTTGCAGCACTAACGAATAAAGCGATTCTTCGCAGCACGCAGGGAGATTTAGAAACTGCCCGCTACTTGTTCTCGCGAGCGGAGGCTGTTGCGACTGACGGAGAACTGAAGAAAACGGTTCAAGATGCCGCTCAAAATATGCTCAGTGCTGCGGGACAATAGGAACAGAACTTAATTTCCGGTATCTGATAAATGAGGCTGGTTCCTCGACACGTCTTTACGCTGACGACTGACGCTCCACTGTCGTCTGTCTATGAGCAACTCAAGGAACAGGTGGAGCCGATCAAGATGATGAGATTTTACTCGCGAAATCATACACCTTATCAAGGTGTTGTTTCTGAAGAGAGCTTTAAAATCCATCGGATTATTCACTACCGCAATTCGTTTTTACCAGTGATTCGAGGGCGTTTTGAGGAGCAAGGCAAAAGTACTCTTGTCCACGTGACGATGAGTCTTCATCCTTTGGTGGCTATTTTTTTAGGAGTTTGGCTTCTTTGCTGGTATTCCTTTTCTATACCAATTGCGATCGCAAATCTATTCCCGCATGGACTCGCATTTGTTTTCCTTGGTATGCCGATACTTTTCCTGGTGATTGCTTGGGGTGCATTTTGGGTTGAAGTGAATCGCAGTCAACGCGACTTAGAAAAATTTCTATGGGCCAATATTGACAAGAGTTAAGACACACCAACGAGAGCTCTAAAGGTAGAAGTTTTAGCATCGCTATTGGGAACCTGTCTTTTGCAGGATAGAGTCATCTCATACCTTGACTGCAGCGATCATCCATGAATGCAAGTCCATAATTGAACAGTTCATATCCGTCGAGAATTAGTATAAGTTGGCGCATTAGGTATAAATAAAACCCATTTATCTTGCATTTAACTCATAAAAAATACAGAGAGATATTATCCCAATAAAGCCATTTTCAGGTGGTCTAAGGTCCTCTGGTTTTCTTCCGGTGAGCCAATGGTAACGCGAAGACCACCACCCGTATGGCGAATTGAGGTTCCCTGTCGTTTGAGGTCCTGAGCGAGCTTAGCCGTTGCTTCGGCTGTGAATGACCGCAGGTAGATAAAGTTAGCTGCGCTGGGCCAGAGCTGCAGATTGGAAAACTGGGACAGAGCTTGATAGAGACGATCTCGTTCTGCAATTACTTCAGGGATGGTTTGTAAAAGCTCATCCCGTTCTGCCATGGCCAATGTCGCTGCTGCCAGTGACATTGAAGGCAGATTGTAGGGGAGTCGCACTTTTTCTAAAACTTGAGTGAGTTCAGGGGATGAGATCGCATAGCCCACCCGATGAGCTGCCAACCGAAATGCCTTTGAGAAGGTTCGCAGCACCACCCAGTTGGGATGTTTTTGAGCCTCTGCAGCCAGCGTCTGTTGCGAGAACTCAAAATAAGCCTCATCCAGCACCACTAGAATCTCTTCTGGCAGACTTTGCAGCCATTCCACCTCTGCCTTTGTCAGCGGGTTTCCAGTCGGAGAATTGGGATGCACCACAAACACAGTGCGAATGGGAGAACCACTTGGATTTGAGATGGCAGCTTGGGCCGCCTCAAGATCCATTGAAAAATTATCATGGCGATCAACTGTTACCACTTCAATTCCCAGCGTTTGGGCCAAAATTCCATACATCGAAAAAGTCGGAGCAGCGACTAAAATGGAGCCTTTGCCACCGACGCAAGTGGCAATCAGAAGCGAGCGTATCAGCTCATCAGAGCCATTCCCCACAGAAATAGAATCGACCCCATAGGAGGTTGTACAGGTTTCCGTTACATAGGACGCAATAGCCTGCTTGAGTGCCAAGTGACCGCCATCAGGGTAACGGTTTGCCAAGATCTGGTGCTGGTAGTTCCAGGCTAGCTTTTGCTTCAGATGTTCCGGCAGATCGTAGGGACATTCATTGGTATCTAGCTGATCCACCTGGAGCGGTTGTTCCGCTGTCTCAGGATGGGGGGTATAAGCCGTTAGTTGAGCGAGATCGGAACGGATAAACGGCAGCATAGCCCTGTCTCTTACCTGTTTGTTAATATTTCTTAGTAACTTCTAGGCCACTCACAACCATGTTGCTGCAGCCCCATCAGCGTACCAAACTCGATGAGACTAAGGACGACTTATTCTACGAATCCCCGCGCTTTGTCACCCATGTTGATGATCGGTTCATTGAGCAGTTGACACAGCTGTATTGCGATCGCATCCCTAAAGAGGGCCGCATTCTTGATTTGATGAGCAGTTGGGTCTCGCATCTGCCAAAAGATGTGACCTATAGCCATGTAGAAGGACATGGCCTAAATGCAGAGGAATTGGCAAAAAATCCACGCCTCGATCATTATTTTGTTCAAAATCTCAACGAAGATCCCAAGTTACCGCTTCCAGACCAGAGTTTTGATGCGGTTCTGATCGCCGTATCCGTTCAATATCTCCAGTACCCTGAAGCCGTATTTAGTGAAATTCTTCGAGTACTCAAGCATGGAGGTCTTGCCATTATTAGTTTCTCGAATCGGATGTTTCCTAACAAAGCCATTCAAGCTTGGCGAGATTCAGGCGATCAAGCACATTTAGAGATGGTTAAAAGCTACTTCGAAGCTGAACAGGGATTTAGCCCTCCCGAGGTGATTGTCAATCGACCTGAGGAAAATGTCCTATTGGCAATGTTCAACATTGGTGTGAGCGACCCCTTTTTCGCTGTGATTTCTGAAAAAGAATGACGTAGGAACAGCACCAGAAAAGAAGTAAGGGCATTACAAGGAGAGTTATCAATCCTTGTAATGCCCTTATGAGTGTCTTGATAGAAATGGCGTCTATCGGGGATTAAATCACTCGAATATCACTATTCGTGAGATCAATGCGATTCGTAAATGTCGCGATCAAGCTCTTCGCTTGGCCGCCACTGCCGTCCTCATCAAAGAACAGCCTCCCTGTGCCCTGGTCGAAAATGAAGCGATCATTACCATCTCTGGCACTTGTACCCAAGACGAACGCGCTACCGGATAAGCCTCCAGTTGATAAGCCCCCAAAGCCTCTGGCCGCAAATTGAAGCGTATCTTCTGCCACAGAAAAACCTTGAATTAAATCAGAGCCTTCGTTGTCAGAGTTATACCGGATGATGTCAGACCCTTTACCACCAGAGATTTCGTCATTCCCACGGCCACCAATGAGCAAGTCATTATCATCACCCCCTCTGAGGGTGTCATTGCCGATACCGCCATTGAGCGTATCATCACCGGTGCAGCCAAGAAGTTCATCGCGGCCTTCGTCGCCGAAGATGAGGTCACCACCATTGGTGTCATTGCCGCCAACCAATGTGTCATTGCCAAAACTGCCGCGCAGAAGATCTGCACCGTCTGCACCAAAAAGGGAATCGTTACCGCTTCCGCCATTCAAGAGATCGTTGCCGTCACCTCCCTTAAGGGTGTCATCACCAACGGCACCGTCAAGGGTATCTTTGCCATGACCGCCAAAGAGTGAATCATTCCCAGATCCTCCAAAGAGCAAGCTGTTGCCGTCTCCATCACCAACAAAGTCATTACCTTGGCCGCCGACAAGTGTATCTTGACCATCTCCACCCCAGAGAGAGTCATTGCCACCTTCACCCAAGAGAGAGTCGTTGCCGTGGCCACCATTGAGGGTATCAGCACCCACGCCACCCTTTAGGGTGTCGGAGTCATTTCCGCCAAAGAGATCATCGTTGCCGCCCTCGCCATCGAGTAAGCTGTTGCCGTCTCCGTCACTAATCGAGTCGTTGCCCGTGCCGCCGTAGAGAGAATCATCTCCCGTGCAACCCTGTAGCTTGTCATTGCCCGCTCCACCATAAAGGCGATCACCGCCGCTGGAGTCATTTCCTCCCACCAAGGTGTCATTTCCACGCCGACCGTAGAGGGTATCAGAGCCATCTGCTCCAAAAAGAGAGTCAGCACCACTTTCGCCATCTAAAAAGTCATTTCCATGTCCGCCGTTGACGCTGTCATTGCCGCTACCGCCCTTCGCCGTATCGTTTCCAGCACCAGCCCACAAGCTGTCATTGCCGTTTTCCCCTAAGAGCAGGCTGCTGCCATCTCCGTCATTGACGATGTCATTCCCTTCGCCACCGTAAAGTGAGTCTCTACCCGAACCACCCCATAGAGAATCATCCTGGTTACCACCCCAGAGGGAATCATTGCCGTCACCTCCATTGATAGTATCTCTACCGTCACCGCCTCTTATGCGGTCGTTGCCTTTGCCGCCATACATTTCATCATTGCCGGCTTCGCCAAATAGGAGGTCTCTGTCATCTCCACCATTTAAGAGATCATTCCCAACGCCGCCATAGAGCGTATCGTCGCCGGTGCATCCCTGCAGTTCGTCATTTCCTGACCGACCGTAGATACGGTCACCTCCCCTTGACTCATTGCCTCCGATGAGGCGGTCATTTCCGCCACCACCATCAAGAAGGTCGGATCCGCCTGATCCCCCGAACTGTGTATCTTTGCCAATTCCCCCCGTGAGTGTGTCATTTCCAGCTGTGCCATTCATTCTTGGCATAAATTTGACTCCAGTCTAAATATATACAAACTCACCAAACTAGAGAGTGATACCCTCCTAGATCTCTTTGTTGCCACATAGAGCACCACAAAACCTTACCAATTTATACCTCAGGTGTGAAGAAATGGTGAATTTTTCTTCCCTTGATATTTTATTGATTTAATAGAGATTGATATGACTCAATCGAAGCCCAGGGATTGGTAGGGCTGAGGGCTTAAACTCTTCTAAATAGTCGTTACCAGAATATAGAAGGTAGTGGAGTGAAAATGTATAGTGTTTTACATTAAAATTGCCCTGATTTATGCTTCTGATATGGGTTCAAATCCCTGCTGCTATATGTCTGGTCTCTTCTTGTAGGTCTCTTGCTATAACTGTTTAAGTATTCGTTGTTGACTATTCTGTTGATAGAGTTTTTGTGGTTAGAGATCATGCAATCAGGGTCTTAGCTATTTTCGGAACTGGGTTTTTCTGAGGTGATCTTTGCTTGATGTTTTACCGGGAAATTGACTGAGTTCGCAATAAAGCAAAGCTGATGGGCACGATGGTGAAGCGTATTGGCCTGTGGGATGTTGGATGCTTCCTGAATGGTGATTTCAGGGTAGAGAATGACCTCTGTAAAATGACCCCCTTTCTCCTGTGTAACCAACATTTTGCCAATGGCTTTGTCTAGATACTCCGAGACGATAATGTTAGCTTCGCTACAAAGATGGAGATACCAGAGCATATGGCAGCTTGCGAGGGCGGCAACCAGAAGTTCTTCTGGGTTATGGCGACTCTTGTCACCTCTAAAGCTTGGATCTGATGATCCGGTGAGAGTGGGTTTGCCTTGGACCTGAATCGTATGTGCTCGTTCGTAGGCCGTATAGTTTTGGGTGCCTCTGCCCGTATTGCCCGTCCATTGAACACTGACTGTATAGGTATGCAATGAGTCTGAAATGCCCATATTGAGACCTCTACAGAGAATGGCTGTACCAACAAGGTGAAAAACGCTTTACCATGATAAGAGTTGCTTTCAGGTTGTGAATACTGCTGATGTTTTTCGACGAATTGTCACCTTTGTTTCAAGAATTTCTACAAAAGCCCCTCGCATTCATGGGGGGATTTACTTCAGGTGTCTTTCGTCTCAATCTTGAGGATGATCCTGTGAAGAGCTGGATAGAGAAGGAAGCGGGGCAGCCCTTCTCTTCATCATCTGATTCTGGTTTTGGCAATGGAAGTAATGGTGGTGGCCCCCAGTCGATCAGTATCGATTAGTGGCTGAGCCTCGTATTGTTTCTTTAATCCCGAGTGCGACTGAAATTGTGGCTGCATTAGGGTTCGTCGATCGTCTTGTGGGGCGTTCTCACGAATGCGATGCCCCTGTCGTGGTGCAGTCTCGTCCGGTCTGTACTGCACCAAATCTTAACCCCCAGGGCAGCAGTCGCGAAATTCATGATCGCGTCGAAGATTTATTACAGGCTACCCTCAGTATTTATCGAATTGATCTCGATCAGCTTGAACAACTCCGACCTACCCATGTGATTACCCAGGCCCAATGTGATGTCTGTGCTGTGAGTTTGGGAGAAGTAGAGAAAGCTGTCGCTCAGTTGACGAGCCACACACCGCAGGTTATTTCGCTTCAGCCTCAAGTTCTTGCTGATGTGTGGCAAGATATTCGACGAGTTGCTGCGGCTCTGGATGTAGATGCGACTCCCTTGCTCACTGAGCTGCAGGCTCGCCTTGAAGATTGCCAGAATCGTGACTATGCCCGTCGCCCCAGAGTTGCCTGTATCGAATGGAGCGACCCGCTGATGGCGGCAGGAAACTGGGTGCCGGAGCTGGTGGAAATTGCTGGGGGCATAAATGTATTCGGTGAAACGGGTCAGCATTCACCTTGGATTGATTGGGACGCACTGGTTGCGGCTGATCCTGATGTGCTGGTATTGATGCCCTGTGGTTTTGACCTCGAACAAACGCGTCAAGCGGCTGAGGACCTTGTCCAATACCCCCAATGGCAAAAGCTAAAGGCTGTGCAAAATCAGCAGGTTTTCCTGACGGATGGTAACCAATATTTCAATCGACCGGGGCCGCGATTGGTTGATTCGGCTGAACTATTATCAGAAATCTTGCACCCTGATCAAGAGCAATTGTATGCCGGTCAAGGCTGGGAAAGACTATAAATTGCAATGCTAATCTAACGGAAAATGCCCTATGCAAGGACTCTGGTTAGAAGATCGACAACTGCAGTTGCGGACTGATTTACCTCAACCTAAACCTTCTGAAGGTGAGGCGTTAGTACGGGTGCTCTGTGCGGGTATTTGCAATACTGATCTGGAGTTGCTGCGGGGCTACTATCCCTACAGGGGCATTATTGGTCATGAGTTTGTGGGTCTTGTGGAGCAGGGGCCTGAACACCTCCTGAACCAGAGGGTTGTGGGTGAAATCAATGCGGCCTGTGGTCAATGTCACTATTGCCATGCTGGCTGTCCAACGCATTGTGAGAATCGGACGGTGCTTGGCATCATGAATCGGCATGGGGCGTTTGCTGAGTATTTGACGTTGCCTGTGAAGAATTTGCATTTGGTTGCTGATGCCATTTCTACTGAGGCTGCGACGTTTACCGAACCTGTGGCGGCGGCGCTGGAAATTCAGGAACAGATTTCGGTTGAGAGGTGCGATCGCATCCTAGTCGTTGGAGATGGCAAACTAGGGCAATTGATTGCACAGACCCTGGCTGTGACGGGCTGTAACTTGTTGGTGGTGGGTCGTCATCCCCAGAAGTTGGCAAACCTGGAATCGCTTGGTATTCAGGCCGGTGCAGTGGATGCCATTGAGCAGCGAACCTTTGATATTGCTGTGGACTGCACCGGAAATCCTGAGGGGTTTGAAACAGCGCGGCTGGCTCTCCGTCCCCGAGGAACGCTCGTTCTTAAAAGTACCTATGCTGGCAGCTTGAGTGTGGATGCTTCGGCATTGGTGGTTGATGAAATCACGGTGGTGGGTTCTCGATGTGGTCCCTTCTCAAAGGCATTGGAGGTTTTAGAACAGGGACAGGTGAATGTTCAGTCTCTGATTCATGCACAATACCCGCTAACTGATGGCATGAAAGCCTTTGAGCAGGCGCAGCAGCGAGGAACCTTGAAAGTTTTATTGAAGATGTGAAGGATCAAGCGATGCGGTCAACATATGGATTTACGACTCTGATTGCGTTTGAATGACCTGGAAGTAACTAAGAGAGAGCTGGGAGCCATCTTTGGGGCCAGTGGGGTCTTTTTGCAATTGAACAAGCAAACGATCTTGTCCTTGGGTGAATGTAATTTGACGAATAAATCCAAGATTATTCTCTTCTGATTTATAGCCGAGGGCTAGCATTTCTGCCTTGTACCAACTGATGATTTTATTGGCTGAATCGGGGGAAATAAATCCAGCATTCGTCGCTACCACGTTATCCGGTAGTATCGCTTCCGATGCTCGCATTGCTTTGGTAAAGTCCGGATCAAACTCGCTGGGCTGATATATAGGAATATCTTTTAAGGCTGACAAAATGTCATCTTTATTGACGGGTTTTTGAATTTCGGTGTACATTCTTTGCCCAAAATAGCTAATACCCGCTACACAACCGGCAAAGCTGAGTAATACGATGAAGCTGCAGCCTACGATACCGTAGACCCAATAGGGACGTTTGGCTTTTGTCGAAGATTTTGGAGAGTTTGACATACCGATTTAGACCCTGAATGCATCAAGTCCATCTCTCAACTTTAGCCTTTGATTATGGATGTGAAGAGTTGGATGTTTACCTCTGCATCTCTTCATACTCCTGGGGCATTCACTACAATTGGTAGGCGCTACCCTAGAGATACTTGCCCCCTACAGTCATCAGCTCCCAAAAGTAGAGTTTTAATGTCTCTTGATGCCCCCGACAATGAGCGATGGAAATCTGCTGATGATCTAATGCAGCTAGAGTCTGAGCTAGATCAAGCGATTCAAGATTTTGAGCGCATTCAATCTGATCTGGGCTATCAACATGCGCAGGAATCATTACAGACACTTTTGCAGAAGTTGGATCTATCGCGGCGTGAACGGGCGGGTTTAGAACCTGAGATTGCTAGCCTCCAGTCCATGTTGGATAAATTAGAAAATCAGGTGGTGCATATTGCGGTGTTTGGCTTGGTCAGTCGCGGTAAGTCTTCATTATTAAATGCATTGGTGGGGCAATCTGTTTTTGCCACAGGGCCAACCCATGGGGTAACTCAAACCTCACAACAAGCCAGTTGGGATGTGGCGGAAGAGGTGGATGGTCTCCTGCGTGTTTCTTTGGCGGGGAGTGGGCGATCGCAAGTCCAGCTCATTGATACACCTGGAATTGATGAAATTGCCGGAGAGGAACGAGAGCAGTTGGCAAAGGAGGTGGCACAACAGGCAGATCTAATTCTGTTTGTGATTGCGGGGGACCTGACCAAGGTGGAATATGAGGCGCTCTCAAGCCTGCGGCAAGCTAGTAAGCCCCTGTTGTTGGTTTTCAACAAGGTGGATCAGTATCCGGATGCAGATCGGCAATTGATCTATGAAAAAATCCGAGACGATCGGGTGCGCACGTTGCTTTCTCCAGATGAGATTGTGATGGCGGCCGCCGCACCATTGGTGGCCAAGGCGGTGACGCGCTCGGATGGCAGTCTAGGGGCTGAAATGGTACCAGGCCCTCCTCAAATTACAGATTTAAAGTTGAAGATCCTGGAAATTCTCAATCGAGAGGGAAAAGCCTTAGTGGCGCTCAATACGATGCTCTATGCCGATGAGGTGCAGGAGCAGGTGGTGCAGCGCAAGATGGAGATTCGAGATTGGAGTGCCAATGAAATCATCTGGCAGAGTGTGATTACTAAGGGAGTTGCGATCGCATTGAATCCCATCACCCTGGTCGATATCCTCAGCAGTGCCGTGATTGACATTGCCATGATTCTCACACTGTCAAAGCTCTACGGCATTTCAATGACGCAGCAGGGTGCCGTGGGGCTGCTGCGAAATATTGCGCTGGCAATGGGGGGGATTAGTGCGACTGAGCTTCTAGCCACCTTTGGACTCAGTTCTCTCAAAGGCCTTTTGGGGGTTGCGGCTCCCGTGACAGGGGGTGCTTCACTGGTGCCCTATCTATCGGTGGCGATGACTCAAGCCGCGGTGGCGAGCTTCTCCTCCTACAGTATTGGTCAAGTGACAAAGCAATACCTCAGCAATGGGGCCGCATGGGGACCACAGGGGCCTAAAACAGTGGTGACAGAGATTCTGGATTCTCTGGATCAGACGTATATTCTCAATCGCATTAAAGCGGAGCTGCGTCAGAAACTGGATCCGATTTCTCGGTCCTGACGTTCAGAAGTTGGCGGTTCTTTTTGACCGCAGCTTGCAGTTGGGGGGGCAGCCAGTGATCGTGATGGGGATAGATGGGCAGGCGAGGTCTTAAAGACCACCCTTCAGCTTGCAGCAGTGAGGATAGCTTATCCATGGAAAGGTGATGATAGTCGGGGTTGACTTCATCGCGGGGGACGATGCCCCCCAGATCTCTAGCGCCTGCGGCAAGACAATCTAGGAGAATTTGAGGCGTCTCAATGAGATTGGGAGGAATTTGGATTGTGATGTCAGAGGGCAGAATCTGACGTGCGATCGCAACCACTTGCACAAGATCCTTGGCATCAAAGGAATCTCCTTCCCAGCTTTGTCGTTTGCCGGGGCGATGGGGCTGCAAAATGACTTCTTGAATATGTCCCCAGCGAT
>CALFCG010000287.1 GCA_937951315.1 uncultured cyanobacterium | reverse complement strand
CTAGCTATCAAGGGTGGCACTTTGCTAACAGTCCTTGGCGCTACCGTCTTGACTGAAGGGAGAACATCAAGCTGTTTCATCCAGTGAGGTAGTTCATCGCCGATCGTATGCCCATAGATTTCGAGGGCATTGACGTTTTCGATTTGCAGCTGTTCAATCGTTTTCTGAACAAGAGGAACAAGACTCTGCTGATCCGGAATGTTGGCAGCTTCAATGCTAATTTGCAGGCAGTCTCTCCGAACGCCAATATCATGAACCTGCGCTGAGTTCGGTTTCAGGGTTTGATTCAAGAGTTGCTTTATAGCATCAAAGTCCCCGGCTTTAGCAAGGGCAAGCAGATTTTCTTCTGGCATGGATTTGAGGGTAATAGAGACAATGCAACACGCTCAGGCTTAGACTTACTCTGCAAGAGATGTATTCAAGCATGGGTTTAACGGCTGGCTCAAGTGAGTTACATTGTCCCAGACATTGCAGTGTTCACGGTGAATTTTTAATACACTAGGCCACCTGCAGCCCACTATGACGTAGCAAGGCCTCTGTACTGGGTTCTCGCCCCCGGAATGCTTTAAAGATTTCCATGGGGTGTTGGCTACCGCCAAGGGCTAATACGGTATCTCGGAATCTTTGTCCGGTGGTTGCGATCGCATCTTCATCTTCCAGCCCTGACTCTTCAAAAGCGGCAAAGGCATCTGCACTCAGAACTTCAGCCCATTTATAGCTGTAGTACCCCGCTGCATAGCCTCCAGCAAAAATGTGGCCAAAGGCACAGAGGAAAGAATCTTCAGGTAGCGGAGCCAGCACGGTGGTGTTCTCGGCAATGCGACTGCGAACCGCATTTGCACTGGAACCGGTTCCCGGTTGGTAGCGGTGGTGCAGTTCGAGATCCACCAAACTGAAGTGAACCTGACGCAGGGTCATGGAACCACTCATGTAAGTGCGGGCAGCCACCAAACGCTGGAAGTACTCTTCGGGTAACGGCTCCCCGGTTTGATAATGGCGTGCCATCCCCATGAGCGTGCTGCGGTCATAGCACCAGTTCTCCATGAACTGACTGGGCAGTTCCACCGCATCCCACTCCACATTATTGATGCCTGCGGCACCGGCGTAGTCCACCTGTGTCAGCATGTGCTGCAAGCCATGACCGAACTCATGGAATAGCGTTTCAACCTCCCGGAAGGTCATGAGGCTGGGACTACCATCTACTGGCGGCGTTTGGTTACAGGTCAAATAGGCTACCGGAAGCTGTGTTGAACCGCCTCGCTTGACGCGGCCTAAACAATCATCCATCCAGGCTCCGCCTCTCTTTTCGGCAGGACGACTGTAGGGATCAAGATAAAAGTGGGCCATCGCCTCACCCTCCTTCGCCACCTGGAAATAACGCACATCATGATGCCAAACGGGTGCTTCACCATCTGCTGCTGTCACTGTGACACCAAAAAGACGATGCACCAAACCAAACAGTCCCTCTAAAACCTGGGGCAAAGGGAAGTAGGGACGCAACTGCTCATCGGTCAACTCAAACTTGGCCTCTCGCTGACGTTCAGACCAAAAGCCCGTATCCCAGTGTTTCAGTTCGGGTACCTCTGGGTCCTGCTGCTTTGCATAGCCTTGGAGTGTTTCAAGCTCAGCGATGGCTGCATCATAGCTGGATTGACGCAATTGCTCGAGTAGGGCTTCCGCTTCATTTACGGAAGGAGCCATCTTGCTGGCTAAACTCACCTCCGCATAGGTCTCATAGCCCAGAAGCTTCGATTCTTCTTGCCGGAGTGCCAATATTCGCTCAATGATCTCTTGATTATCGAGTTCTCCGCTGGAGGCCCGAGAAATATAAGCCCGATACACCTGCTCACGCAAATCACGCCGGCGACTATGCTGCAAAAAAGGCCCAAAGCTAGGAGCATCTAATGTGATCTGCCAGGGGCCAGATTCAGGGGTCGCCTCTTCTTCCCCTGCAGAACGGGCACTTTGAGCCGCCAAACTCAGCAGGCTCTTTGGTAAACCTTCCACTTCTGCCTGGTCTTTGAGCATGAGGCTGAAGGCTTTGGTTGCATCCAAGACATGGTTAGAAAACTGAGTGGATAGCTCTGCTAACTCCAGCTGAATCGCATTGAACCGCTCTTTCTTTTCGCCCGTGAGTCCCACACCCGACAGTTCTGCATCTTGAATCGCGCGTTCAATGACGCGCTGCTGAGCATTTTCTAAGTTTGACCAGTCTGCAGAGGCTCGAATTGCCTTGTAGCCCTCGTAAAGAGGCTGACTCTGACTGAGCCGATTGATGAAGGTTACTAGCTGTGGTTGCACTGCCTCATAGGCTTCACGAAGTTCGGGACTGTTTTGGACTCCCATCAGATGTCCCACAATGCCCCAACTCCAGCTCAAGCGCTCTTCCAATTTTTCCAAGGGTTCCACCAATCCGGTCCAGGTGGGTTGAACTTGTGCTTCAAGGGTGGAGAGTTCTTGCTCCAGCTCTTGTAAAAGCTGCGTCATCGCAGGCACAACATGTTGCGGTTTAATCTGATCGAAGGGGGGCAATCCTTGACCGATCAAGAGCGGGTTCGACTGGGAAGCTGGGGCTATAGTCATAGGTTCAACGTTTAAACTGAGACAGGACCTAGCTACAGTATAAAAAGTTTGACCCTGAAATAGCTGCCAATGGGTAGAGGGAGTTTCCGATGGATTGCCGCTACCGCCAGGTGCAAAACAGGGAGTCAAACAGGGTGCACCCCTTGCCCTATCTACTGCGAGAGAAAATTAGACTTTTTGCAAGCTGATTGTTTCCCTTTAAGGCTTGCTATAAAATCAGAGCCAGCATCTTAGAACACCCTATTGGACCAAACCTTTGACATTCTCTGCTGATGACTTTGCCCAAGCCCTGGCACAACACGACTTCAACTTTGAAGTTGGGCAGACGGTTCACGGAAAACCCGTAAGCCATGAAAATGAAGGCGTTTATGTAGATATTGGTGGCAAGGCCACTGCTTTCTTGCCGAATGAGGAGATCTCTCGCTTTGCTCAACCCGATCTGGAAGAAATTGCTCCTCTCAATGAGGAGCGCGAGTTCCTGATCGTTAAGGGGGAAGATGCTGAAGGTAAGGTGACGCTTTCAATTCGTCGCCTAGAGATCAAAGCACTTTGGGGACGGCTTGCAGAGCTAGAGGCAGACGGCAAAACCATTGAGGTCTATGTCACAGGACTCAACAAGGGTGGCATCACTGTAGATGTAGAAGGGTTGAGGGGATTTATCCCAAGATCCCACTTGGTTGATCGAGATAATCTGGAGGCCCTCAAAGGACAGACACTGACGGCTGGGTTCCTGGAAGTCGACCCAGACCGCAATAAGCTAGTGCTCTCCAATCGACAGGCGATGAGTTCGACCCGCATTGGCGAACTTGAAATTGGGCAACTTGTTTCCGGTACAGTTCGAGACCTCAAGCCCTTTGGTGCCTTTATTGATTTGCAAGGCGTTTCGGGGCTGCTTCATATTAAGCAGGTGAGTCAGAACTACATTCCTGACTTAGGCAAGGTGCTCACCATCGGAGAAAACATTAAGGCAGTGGTGCTGGATCTCGATCCAGGTCGCGGTCGGATATCGCTGTCAACACAGGTGTTGGAAAATCGTCCTGGCGAAATTGTAGAAAATCTCCAGCAAGTGATGGAAGAAGCGGACGATCGTGCCCGCCGACATCAAGAAAAACTCCGTCAGCAGTGATCCAATAATCGGGCATCATAGGTCTGCAGACCTTTGTTTTTCCCATTGATGTCCTATGTCAGAAGGTTCACAGCTAAATCAAACGCTGCCCACACTCTCCGTGGGCAATGTTGTGACCATCGGTGCCAAGCTATTTAGCCTCAAGGGTGGCACCTACTTTGTCACAAGCCTGCTGGCACATCTATGGCTGTACTTAGGCATTGGGGGAGCGGCATTGGGGCTACTCATTGTGGGCGTCGTCGCGTTCTTCGCTGGGGGCAACGATCCAACGATCACCGCTATTGTGGTCGGTCTGGCAGGGATAATGACCCTACCTCTGATTGCTTTTGTGTGGGGACGTTACCTGGCGTCTGGGGCCTTCATTTCACGACTGGTGTTCAAACATTTGACCCATGCAGATGAAGCTGAGGAAAAAACGCGATCGCAAATTTATCCCCGAGTCTGGAGCTACTGTCTAGCCAGTGTTTGGCAGGCCATCGTTCTGCTGTTTCTATACCTCGGCATTGCTGGTTTACTCTATGTTCTGTGGCCTAGTCTCTCTCCTCTGGTGCGGGGGATTTTAGACATCGCAGAGCAGTCTGAGAACGGTGCCTTTATTTTTATCAGTATTTTCTTGCTGGCAATGCTGCTGGTGCTAGCTCTATTTCTCCTGATTTCCTATATAACAGCCCGTCTGTGGTTCTGCGACGTTATACTCGCGTTAGAAGATCAGGTGGGGCCATTAAAGTCGATCCAGAGAAGCTGGCAGCTAACGCGCAATCAGGGAATCAACGCGATGGCCGTGTTCTTTGTGGGAACGGTGGTTACAGCTCCCCCCGCCATCATTGCTTCAATATTCAATTACGTTGTTCCTATCGCGGGTATTCTGTTCAGCGTTGTGGTCTTCCCCTTTTGGCAAGCGGTGAAAGCAATCCATTACTATGATTTGCGCCGGCGAAACGAGGGACTTTCGTTTGATTTGGAAGCGCTCCCAGCGCATCCCCGACAGTACCTACGACGAGTGGCGCTGCAAACGC
>CALFCG010000286.1 GCA_937951315.1 uncultured cyanobacterium | reverse complement strand
AACGACTGTTTGGGTTGTGAGGTTAGCCCCAAATAAAAAATAGACTTAGGGAAGGGAGATACTGAATGCGTGGGTTTCACCTCGTAGCGGCGACTGTGTTTCTATCTTTATTTAGTCTTTGCGGGACATCCGGCAAGACTTCTGCACAGCCTAATATCCGGCCCAATATTCTGTTGATGATTGCGGATGATATGGGACTGGATGCCTCTCCTTGCCATCTTTTGGGCCATGCCTCGGTATCGATGCCCACCCTTGAGAGGCTCTGTCACGAAGGCATGGTCTTTGAGAATGCCTATGCTGCGCCTGTTTGTTCGCCGACGAGAGCCACGATTATGACCGGTCAATATGGCTTTAGAACCGGTGTGGGCTCAGCCATTCCCAGAATGGATGGACAGGGGTTATCAATCGATGAGAAGAGTTTGTTTGATCAACTCAATGGGACCCGCTATAGCAGTGCAATCATTGGGAAATGGCACCTTGCAGGCTCTGATGCACCGCTTGATCATCCGTTTCAGTTTGGCGTCAAAGAATATTACGGGATGTTTAAGGAAGGCGTGCGCGATTACTCTAACTGGAACGCTGTTCACAACGGTGAGACTAGCAGAGTGTCGGGTTATGCAACGACTGTTTTGACGGACCGAGCCATTGACTGGATAAAAGCACAAAATGAGCCCTGGTTTTTGTGGTTAGCCTTCAATGCCCCGCATCGACCCTTTCATCTGCCGCCTCAGGATTTGCATTCCAATAACAGCCTTAACGATGATGAGAACGCCATCAAAAAGACCCCTTTGCCTTACTACCACGCCGCCCTGGAAGCCTTAGATAGTGAGATGGGTCGGCTATTAGACTCTCTCGATGATGAAACTCGGCAAAACACCGTCGTCATATTTGTCGGCGATAATGGAACCCCCAATCAAGTTGCCAGTCAGCAGTATGGCCATTGGCGAGCGAAAGGCACGATCTTTCAAGGGGGGACGAACGTGCCGCTGATCATGCAAGGGCCCGGTATCAAGCAGGGACGCAGTACCGCACTGGTCAACACCACAGATCTATATACAACGATTGCCTCCTTTGCTGGATTGGAGGTCAAGACACGCGACTCTTACAATATTCGACCCATTCTGGAAGGGCGGAGCGGCTTACGCAAGTACGTATACGTTGAACATTTCAAAGATCACCCAGCCAAAGTTGGGAATTCACTAGGGTGGGCTATTCGAGATGCCCAATATAAATTGGTGGTCCTTCAGGGAAAGCCACCTTTGTTATTTGATCTCAACGCCGACCCGTTTGAAGAAACAGATCTCCTGACGGGTCAGCCATCTGCCGATAACCAGGCCAAGGCCATTGAACTCCTCTTAGCTTTTGAAGAAATCAGAAAGTAATCCTTTCGTATTCGCTGGTTAAGCCTACCCATTGATTGAAGCCGGAAAATCTAAGGTATAGCGTTGGAGGTTGTCAGCGCTAGAAGTCGTTGCTAATGCCCCTGCATACCCTGTCATCGGCTGGAGGTCATGGATGAACAGCGTTGTCGATACATTTCCCGCCTGGGGCAGAATAATGGTGTTGGTGGTTTGCTCTAAACCCATCGATACATCAATTTGCTCTAGACCTTGGGCGATGCTACCTCCCATGGCTTTGATGCAGGCTTCTTTCCGGGTCCAGAGCTGGAAAAACGTCGCACATCGTTGGGCTTCCGGTTGATTGAACAAAGCCTCCTGCTCCCCGCTGGCTAAAAAACGCTGGGTAATGCCTTCGTAGTCTATCTGGGTGCTGATTTGTTCGAGGTCAACCCCAAGCTCCTGGTCAGTTGTAAGGGCGATTAACGCGATGCCGTGGGAATGGGAAAGGTTGAATTTGAGATTTAGATCTGCCCCGTTCCCCTTTGCTAGCCTTGGCTTCCCCTTCTCGCCATAGCTAAAGGTTACTGCGGCAGGATCGATGCCTAGGTGTTGTCCCAATAGCCATCGAAGCTGCCCCCTCACCGCCACAAATCCGAGCTGATCATGGGGCTGGATAAATCTCTGAGCTCGCTCTTGTTCGTCCAGAGACAGGGTTGGCCATAGCTCTGCTCGAATGGCTTCAGATATTTTGAGGGAGAGCTTCCATATCTGAACGTCTTGAGGGTTGAATGTGGGGACGTGGGAGGTGAGTTCCCATTCAGATAGCTGTCCTTGTACCATTTTGTGTTGATTTTTGCCCTTGGGGCATTCTTTACCTTTTGTCTGTTGCCCTATGGGATGCCGCATTCCCAAAAATCATCTCGGCCAGTTCCAGAATAGCGTCTGTCTTGGGAAAACTAAACGTAGTTGTCCCTTGTCCCTGTTCTATGGCATTAGCTCCTGTTCGAGAAGGCCGATTCCGTCAAACCCTGACGCGAATCTTTTATCGATACATTGTGTTTATCCTTTTGGGCGGGCTCTGTCTGGGGGCTAGTATTGCGTTAGCCGGAACCGGGTATCTCTCTGCACAGCTGATTGAATCGCAGGCGTTGATGCAGGCACAGTCTACGGTCCAGACTATGCAAAAAGTCGAACAACTTGTGCGTACGTCGGAAACTCAATCCTTGGAGGGGGCTGAGCTGACGGGGGTTACGCTCCTTTCGACACCACCCGTTAATCGTCCTAATTTAGTCTCTTACTGGGAGAACTTGGAGCAACAGTCATGGGAGCAAAGCAGCCATTTTTTTCGGTCCTATAGTCTTCAGTTAGCTGGAGAATCTCAGGCTGATCAACCTCGTGATCGCTTTGGCGGAGAAGCGCAAAAAGCTCTACAGGCAGATCCTCAGCAAGCTTACTATCGCCAAGATACTGTGAGAAATCAGCGATATTTTCGCTATGCCAAAACGGTGAAGAATGCCGACAACTCGCCACAGATTTTAGAGGTTAGTCAGTCCATAGAACCATTGCTGCAGATGAGGCGACAGGGACTGTTGTGGATAGGCTTAGGCCTCCTGAGTGTTTCCAGCCTGATTCTTGGCAGCATTACTTTTTTATTGCGCGGGATGCGTCAGCTAAACCAAACGCTGAAGCTGCAGATGAAGGAACAGTCGCAGGCACATCAGAAACTGATGACAGTGGATGGAGTGACGAACCTGGTCACCCGGAGCCAGTTCAATAAAAGTCTAGAGTCTGAATGGCGTCGGATGCAGCGACGGACCCAAGATTTATCGCTGATCCTCTGCAAGATCGATTTTTTTGAAGAATTCCAAGCAAACTATGGTCATGAGGCTGGCAATCTTTGTCTCCGGGTCGTGGCTAATGCTATTCAGGGGCATATCCATCGTGTTGGTGATTTAGCGGCACGCTATGAAGAGTCTTCCTTTGCTATCCTATTGCCCCATACGAATGAACTGCAGGCCGTGCAAGTTGTTGCCAAGATTTCTGACGCGGTCTACGGTTTGAAGATCCAACATGTACCTTCTCCTGTGAATGCGCGAGTCACCGTGAGTGTTGGGGTTGCGACGCTCATTCCCAGTGCCCACCGTCAGCCTTCACAGTTGCTGGATATGGCCGAGGTGGCACTCATGGCAGCAGAGCAGAAGGGGCACAACTGTTATGTGGTTAATACGCCTTCCTCTACGCAAGCTTAGCCCGTGGCTTTAAGGGGTATTGGTTTTGGTCTCGTTGTCAGAGTTCTGGGGCGTGATGGCAACAATGAGGCGGTGAAGGGCGGCAATATTTGAGAGCGCACCTAGTACCACTAACAGTGGCAATATCTGGCCTGTGAGTAGGCCCAAAATTACCAAAACCATCCGAACAGCACGACTGCCAATACTCGCGACAGAGCTTTTTCCCGCCGCTTCACTCCTCGCTCGAATATAGGGCACCATGGCTGTGCCTAAAAGTGCGAATAATCCCGCCGCTAAATAGGTCTGGGGTGAGAGCCAGATCAGGACAGCCAAGATTAAAAAATCGACGTAACGGTCTAAAACGCTGTCTAGAATGCCGCCTTCTATGGATGTGGTCCCCCGTTCTCGGGCGAGATCGCCATCAAGACCATCTAATAGACCACTGATAACGACGGCGAGGGCTGCCCATCGCAGTTGTCCCTGAAGAATGAGCGCTCCTGCAAGTACCCCACCGATGAAAGCTGAAAACCAGGTGATGCGATTGGGGGTAACCCAGGTCCAGCCTGCGAGGAGACGAGCCAGTCTTACGGTTAATATTTGAACGGTTGTGTCGAGCCATGAAGTCGGAGCAGTCGGCATGAGGAAGACATTTTCGACAATGCTTCATCCTACCGTTTTAGGGTGTCGTCGATTGCTTACCGGTGCAGTTCCTTTTGCTTTTGAGCTGAGGTGGCGATCTGCTTTATAGGGCGCATCCAAAGACTCTACGGAAGGTGGGTCTGCCTAGAATCGGAATTTTCTTCTTTTCTGCCGGTGCTGTGCCAGTTTTTTTCGCTTCCGTTTCTCGATGGGGGTTTCAAAGTGGCGATGCTTCCGCATATCTGGGAAAATCCCGGCTTTGGAAACCTCACGCTTAAATCGACGCAAGGCAGATTCGATGCCTTCGCCTTCGCCAGGGGTAATTTGAGCCATCGGATCTCCTGGTATCAGTTGTTGATGAGAATGAGGTACAACGCATGGATCGTGCGGTCAGGCACTGTTCTTTAAGGCTGCGACTTCAGTGAGGGAATCATGACTTCAGCATGCTATTTCGCCACCGATCAAGCCGGATGTCTAACTGGCTCAGGCCTAATAGAGATCCATGCAATTCGTGTTTCTAAGATCTATAAAAAAGCAATAGAGGTGCGTTAACGGCCTCTATTGCTCTAGGCTTTATCTTTTTGAGGTCTTTTATTGACGAGGCTTAGCCTTATTGACCCTGAGGTCGCGTCCCATCCACTCGGCACCGTCAAGGGCATCGATGGCTGCTGTTTCTTCTGCTTCTGCACTCATTTCTACGAAACCAAATCCGCGGACTCGGCCTGTTTCACGGTCAGTGGGAAGCTTAACGCTTTTGACGGTTCCGTATTCTGCAAATACAGTTTTTAGATCTTCATCTGTCGCGTCATAGGACAGATTGCCGACATAGATTGACATAATTTTCTCCAATTCTTGAGGGTTGTAGTGAGTGAAAATTCGGAGAGTCTGTCAATCGAAAAACGTGAAAATCGTTGAGACTAGAAACAAATGCTACACCGATATTTAATGCTCTCCGGTTACTTTATCACTTTGCCAAGCGTTGGGATGGTCAAAAAAGATAAAATTAGATATTCCTGAAGCGGCGTTGATGGCTCAAGGTTCTATCGCGTTTTGCTACCCTTAAAATTAAAGAGTATGCCCTTGCTCTATCAGTGGGGCGCTTTTCAGTGGGAGAGCCTTCATGGCGACTCAAAACCAAACTGTCAGTTTGCAAACGGCTTACATACTGTGTGGCCTAGGCATCTTTGGTCTGTGTGGATTACATCGCTTTTATTTAGGGAAGCCTGTCAGCGGTGTTGTTTGGCTATTGACCTTTGGTCTTTTCGGGATGGGGCAATGGGTTGATTTAGCCTTGATTCCATCGATCGCAGGTGAGCGACGGCAAACCCTCAGTCCACAATCGGAAGATGACTATCGTGGACTGCTGCAAAAGGCATGGCAACAGGTGAGCCAGAAAAAAGTTGATCCCATGCAGGTGTTGCTGAATGTTGCGATCGCAAATAATAATCAACTCTCCCTGGGCCGAGCCATTCTGGAAACGGGTCTGAGTGCAGATGAAACGGAAGCCTTGCTGTTAGAAGCTGCTCGTCGCGGTCTTGCCCATGTGGGGAATGATCCTGAGTCGGGGGCCGTTCGCTACTATTTCGATCTGTAATCTAGTTTCCGATTGGGGCTCATCTGGGAGCAGAACCGATTGGTGGTAAAGTTGCTGCTGATCCCTCATCTAGGCTGACTATTGCGTAAATGGCAACGCTTTGTGATTAGTTTTGGTCTGATTGCCTTCCTCACGGGATGTGGTCTGCTGCCCGGTGTCTTGAGCCCTGGTGTGAATCATCTGGCTTTGGGGAATCCCAGTGATGCGACGCCGACGGGACTGACGCCTAATAACTATTTGATGACTAAACCCCAATATGCGCTCTCCTATAACCGGACGCGGGGGATTCCCAACTGGGTGAGCTGGCAGCTCGATCAAGGTTGGCTGGGGGAGGCGGAACGCCAAGATGATTTCCGGCCCGATCCGTCATTACCGGAAAAGTGGGAGCGGGTGACGCCAACGGACTATCGTCGCAGTGGTTACGATCGGGGGCATTTGACCCCCTCAGCCGATCGAACCAATACGGTCACCAATAATTCCGCTACCTTTTTGATGACTAATATTATTCCCCAGGCGGCGGATGTGAATCGGGGGCCGTGGGTTGATCTGGAACAGCATTGCCGTGAGCTGGTGGATCAGGGAAAGCAGCTCTTTATCATTGCCGGTGGTTATGGGAAAAAAAGTGCGATCGCAAAGGGCAAAATCATTCCTCCCAATCGCGTCTGGAAAATAGTGGTGGTTCTTGACGCTGTGGATCAGGGAATTGATAGCATCAATGCCCAAACGCAAGTGATTGCCGTGGATATGCCCAATCAAAATGGGGACTCGGATGCCTCCTGGACCGAATATACCGTTTCAGTGGATAGCTTGGAACGAAAGACCGGCTATGACTTCCTCCGCAAGGTGCCCAAATCCATTCAGGACAGCATTGAACCGCAGGTAGATTCAGGTACGCGCCAGCGTTGAAGGTTGTGATACACACGTTCTACGATGTCCCAGATGTGGATGGTGGCAAATAGCCCGTTAGCCATAGGGCGCCATCTTTTAAGTAAGCCAGGTAACTGTTTTGGGTCGGGAACCACACCGATGGTTTCCAATTATCGGGTACACCCTTGTTCTCAGGGCGCAAGATACGTTTGTTGCTGATGCGCTCAAAATCTGCCTCAGCGAGTAACTCAACCCATTGAATGGCAGAAAGATCAGTGATTTCAAATCCCAAACCCTCTGGCCATGATGCTGTGCCAGTGGAATCTTGGTAATAGTCAATGATTAGGTCAAAACGTCCGCCTGGCTTTAAAACTCGCCTGACTTCCTGCAGAGCAGCGAGTGGCTCAAGACAGTAGTATAGGGCTTCCATTGTGGTGACGTTGTCAAAGCTGGACGTTGGCCACGGTAGATCAGTGAAATTTCCGACCTTAACGTCCGCTCCTGGGGCATTGTGTTGGGCGACCTCAATCATTTTGGGGGCCGCATCAATGCCGCAGGTGTGCTCAAATCCTGAAGCCTTTGCCTGAGCTAAGAAAGCCCCCGTCCCACAACCCATATCGAGTAAGACTGCCCCACTAGAGGGCTCAGCGATCTCCGCTAATAGAGCCTCCATGAGGGGTTGATGGCCCAATGCCATTTTCTGGGCGCGGTCCGTGCTGGCCCACTGGTCGAAAAGTTGGCTGACCTGGGGTGAGGGCAATGATGATATTTCTTGACTTGCTTCCATCGGAATTCAGGCTGAAGTTTAAACCGCAGGGATGTCTGAAACGTTAAGTGGCCCGAGATTGATCCTTGACGCAATAGATCACTCGATACCGTAAATATAGTCTATGTCGATCTATAGAATGGAGAATTGATAGTGTTTGAAGAGGAACATGATTAGTCTGCGAGACTACGACAGTACAGATGTCGCACGGTTAACCGAATTAGCCAACAACAAACAGGTCTCAAGATATTTAGTCGATACCTTCCCTTGCCCCTATACGCGTGCCGATGCGGCCTGGTGGGTCAATATTGGCTGTCGAGAGGAACATATGATTACGAAGGTCATCGAGTATGACGGTGAATTTGTCGGCAGTATTGGGCTGAGACTGAAAACCGGCTGGCGGCAGCATGTGGCTGAAGTTGGATATTGGATTGGTGAACCCTACTGGAGTCAGGGGATTGCAACGTCTGCGCTCCAGCAAATGACGGAGACCGCATTTGCGCTGGGCTATCGCAAGCTCTATGCGCCGGTCTTAGCCCTGAATGTGGTTTCTATGCATGTGCTAGAAAATTGTTCTTACTGTTTGGAAGGCATTCACAAAGGGGAAGTCTTTAAAGATGACCAGTATTTTGATGTTCATCACTATGCAAGATATTGTCCAGAGACAACTGCTTGAGTGTTGGGGATGGGGCATTAAGATATTTGTCTGAGATAAAATGTGATCGGTGATACAATTCTTGGCCATCGCTTTTGGCATGGCCCATCTAGTGGGTCCAGGGACCAACTCTTTATATCTCCGGCTCATCCCGAACTATGTCGTCTGACCCCATGAATTTATGATTCAGCAATCTGTCCAGCGCTTTGCTATTGTTCTCAGCGCATTGATGCTGGGTGCCTGCGTGCCAAGTTCAAACCCTTCTAATGGAGGCTCTTCAGGCCGAGGATTCCCCGTCAAGATGTTGTTGGGCAGCGCCCTGGGCGAGTTTTGTAATCAAGCCGCAACCCAATTTAATAAAACCCAGCCGACGTTAGCCAGTGGAGAGGCGTTTCATTTGGTGTGTGAGGCCCAGGGCAGCGGAGATGTGGTCAATACGATGGTGACGCAGGCCAATCAATTTAAATCAGGAGCTTTACCCGCTGAAGCGCCTGATTTTCCCACATTGGTGTCCGTGGATGGTGAGATCTACCATAGCCAGCTTCTTTACCAAATGGAGCAGCTTTTCCCCGGCCAAAACTATATTCCTGCCATTACCGATGCCCCCCTGCTGGCCTCGAGTCCGATGGTGTTTATGACCTCTGAAGATCTGGCCCCTGGGCTTCAGAAAACCGGAGACTTATTTCAATCACTGGTGACGGCCAAAACTCATCGAGATCTCGATGCTGCGAGTTCACCACAGGCGATTCACTATGTGCATACGGCCCCAACGCGCTCAAATTCTGGACTGCAGACTTTAGTGTCTCAATTTGCTTCTGTTTCAGGGAAGGCCCCGCGAGATTTAGCAGTGGCTGATGTGACTGCGAATCAATCCAAAGTCGGTAAAATTCAGCAGAAAATTACTCGCTACGGGCTTTCCACGAGCTCTCTTTCTGAGGCAATGGTGCAAAATGGCTTGTTTTGGGCTTCCATTGGCTCTGTTTATGAGTCTTCGGTGATTGCTGCCAATAGCAATTTGCCGACGGGGCAGTCGAAGTATGTTGCGGTGTACCCTAAGGCAACTTTTACGTCTAGTATGCGTGGCATTTTGCCGTCAGCTCCCTGGGTCAGTGCTTCGGAAAAGGAGGCTGCAACTCAAGTCCTTGAGTATTTGCAGTCTGCCGAGGCTCAGAAATTAGCTGCAAATTTAGGACTACGGCCTGGTACACCTGGCGTCGAACTGGGGCCTAAATTTTCGGCCCAATATGGTGTGAATCCCCAGGCGAAGTATGATTCCTTTCGCCCCCCACAGCCGCAGGTGGTGGAGGCTATGTTGAAGGCCTGGGCGACAGAGGCCAAGAAACCCTCTTTAGTCGTTGTTGTGATTGATTCTTCAGGGTCTATGTCTGGTAAAAAGCTACCTGCTGTGCAGAGTACGCTGCAGACCTATCTAAAAAGTCTAGGGGCCAAGGACAAAATTGCCTTAATTGATTTTGATTCCAAAATTCAGGCGCCAGTGTTGGTGGATGGGACGCCTCAGGGACGCGATCGCGGTATTGAATTCATCAGCAACCTGAGGGCGAGTGGCGGTACTCGTTTGTACGATGCTACTTTATCTGCTCGGGATTGGTTGAAGCAGAATCTGCGTCCTGATGCCATCAATGCTGTCTTAGTTTTGACTGATGGGGCTGATTCTGGGTCATCGACTTCATTGAGTCAGCTAGAGCAGGAACTGGAGAAAAGTGGTTTTGAGAGTGATGAACGCATTGCTCTGTTTACGATTGGCTATGGCAGAGAAGGTGAATTCAACGCCGGTGTCTTGGAAAAAATTGCCAACCTCAACGGTGGATATTATAAAAAAGGTGATCCCGCTACAATTCAACGTTTGATGGCCGATCTACAACTGGAGTTTTAGGAGAGATGGCATCTATCAAGCTGGCTAACCCACTGCACTACCCGCTTGCGGCTTTAGCGGGTGGGCTTGTGTTGGTTGTCGGCGTCCGGTTTCTGCGGGTGCCAAACATGGTTATTCTGCCGGTGGCTATGTTAACGACGGTGGGCGGTGCTGCATTCCTCGCCGGATCTCAGTCGGATGTCAGCTCAAAGCAGAATCCTGTGCTAGAGCGAGAGCTGCAGGCTATTCAGCAGCAAGCGCTAAAGCTGAAGCAACAGGCAGAGGGTTTGCGATCAGAGGCCGCAGATGTTTTAACGGCCTCTCATCAGATTGAGCTGTTGGGGGCGGTGGAATATGCTTGCGATCGCACCACCGAACTTCCTCAGAAAATTGATGATCTCTCCCAACGGCTTTCGGGCAGTGACTCGTTACTATCGGTTCGAGAACTGCAGCAACAGTTGGCCAAGGTGGAAAAGAAACAGGCCAATAGTTCTGGAGCTGCCCAACAGCAGTGGAACCGTCTGGCCCAGAGTCTCAACCGCAATATTCAACTTGCCCAGCAGGGGGACGATGCACGGCAAGCGCAAGTCATTAGTCTCTCGACGCTGATTCTAGATGCCGCAGGGGTCTTGCAGCAGCTGCAGAACAAGTTGCGGACGGCGAACCTGGAAAGCAATTCAGAGGCGATGGAGTTGCGATCGCTCAGCGAAGAGTTCACCCGCTATCAAGAAAACGTCGATCTTTTATTGTCCTAACCTATGGCTGCGCCGCAAAATTCATTGACTCGCACCTTCACCTCTGTGGCTATTTTGCTTGCCTCTCTGGGGATAGCCTATTTCCCTGTTCCAGGACTGCAGCAGACGATCGTGGTGGTGAGCGGTACGGAGCTGCAGGAGCCGTTGCAAAAGTTGCAGACGCGATTTCAGCAGGCCCATCCATCCATTCAAGTTGATCTGAAATATCAGGGCTCTCAGGATCTCGTTAATAAATACGTAGATGATAATAATGACTTTAAGCCGACGGTCTTGATTCCCGCCAATGGTGAGCTGCTGAAGGAATTGGAGTCTCGCTGGCAGTCCCAAGAGAGTGGTTCTGCTTTTCAGGGGAAACCGCAACCGATTGCCAAGACTCGGTTGGTTGCGATCGCATGGCCCCAGCGCGGCAAGGTGCTCTTCCCCAACGGCACCTTCCAATGGTCTCGCTTAGAAGAAGCGCTGCAAAAACGGAACTGGTCTGCGATTGGTGGGTCTCAAGACTGGGGTAGCTTTGATTTCATGACCACCGATCCGACCCGTTCCAATAGTGGGCAATTAACCCTTAGTCTTTGGGCTCAGGACAAAGCTGGAACTTCAGCCCTCAGCTCGGCGAATCTTTCCAGCCCATCGGTGCAAATGCTTGTCAGTCAGATTAAGCGGTCCGTCTATCAACCGCCTCGATCTACAGACGTGCTGTTGCGGGAATTTATTACTCGGGGCCCCAATGATGCTGATATTGCCACCGTTTACGAAAGTATTGCGCTCCACCGTTGGAAGCAGTCAAAAACTTCACGGGGAGAAGCTTACCAAATTTACTATCTCAACCCCACCATTGAGACCGTGGCCACGGCTGCGATTATGCAGCGGGAGATTAGCGATGGCGAAACGAAGGCGGCCCGTGCTTGGCTGAAGTTTTTGGCGGAGCCAGACCAGCAGGCTGTGTTTGTCGAGCACGGGTTCCGACCCACAACATCAGGGGTCAAGATTGAGTCGATCCCTAATAACCCTTGGCAACAGAACATTCCTGGCGCCGTTTTAGATGTGAAAGGACAGGTGACCCCCTCCCCCAATCGCCCGACGATCGGTGAACTGATTCGTTTGTGGCAGCGAGGGAGTTGAAACGCTGGCTTTTCCCTGACTGACAATAGGACTTTGGATAGTTTTCCCTTTGAGATTTGAATTCATGTGGTCCGATCTCTAGAAGGCTTCCTGGAATGCACCGAGTGGCTTTCGTGCGGTCTGATCACGGCGAGTGGAATTGTTTAGAGTGTATGGAAGTAAGTGTTCATGCGCGGCGGGAGCTGGATATGACGATTCAATTCTATGATTTGGTGGGTGATGACGCTAACATGCCGTTCAGCCCTTTTTGCTGGCGCATCCGTATGTCTTTGCTGCATAAAGGTTTGACGTTTACAGCGGTGCCGTGGCGATTCTCAGATAAAAGTGCCACGGCAGCATCGGGGCATAGCAGGGTTCCAGTGATTAAAGATGGTGATCAATGGGTCGGTGATAGCTGGGAAATTGCAAAATATCTAGATGCGCAATATCCTGACCGACCCACCTTGATCAATGGTGTCGAGGGTCAAGCCTATGCGCAGCTTGTGCAAGCCCTGTGTCAGTCATTGGTTTTCCCCGCTGCCCTGCCGGTAGCTCTATATCAAGTTTATGGAATTCTCGATGAGGCGAGCCAGGACTATTTTCGCAAGAGTCGAGAAGCTTGGCTGGGCAAAAAGCTAGAAGATATCAACGCTGAGCCAGAGACGGGGAAGGCGAATCTTGCCCAGGCGTTAGTGCCCTTTAATACGATGTTGGATGCGCATGATTTTATGGGTGGAGATCAGCCCACCTATGCTGACTATGCGTTGTTCGGTGTTCTTAAATGGGGCGATGTTGTCAGCCCTTATCGACCGATTGATGATGCGAGTGCTGTGGGGCAATGGTTTGTCCGTTTGGAAAACCTCTACGGTGGACATGCTGTGAATCTCCCCACAGTCCGTCAGGGAAGCAGTTGACAGCACTCAGGTGGCCACTGACAATTAATTTGTCTCCATCGCCTGTCATTACTAACATGCCTCCCACTTGGATTAAGCGACCTGACCGCAGCGACCCCAGGTATCGTCGCTATGGCGATCGCATCAATTTTGCCTTCAATCTGATGATGTTTATTTTCATCATGTCGGGGGTCTGGTTCTTTAAGCTGCTCACCTATGCGCAATGGGACTGGACGGCAAAACTAACCTGGTTTTGGCTGGCAACGATTGTGCTGCAGGGCATTTATGTGTTTGCGATCGCAAACTATGATGGCTTTGAAAACTCTCCGCCGATTCAGAGTTCGTCCAAAGAAAAAAACAAAGAACAGGAAAAAGACCCAGATAAAGACCAAGACACAGAAGAATAGGAGCAACTTAACGACCCTCACGTTACAGAACTGAGCGAAGCTTGCATCACACCTCTGCACTCGTTCTTGCTCGTAAGTCGAATTGAACCCTAAAGGTGGCTGTCCCGAAATTCAGCGGGTATCCTAGATGGAGAGGGTGTGTACTTTCTCTAAACTCTATTGTGTTCGCGGTGATGCCCATGACATCTCAAGATATTGAAGAGTTAGCTGCTGAGATTGGTGAAAACGTCTATATCGATGTGGCAAAGTGGCACCTCTTTTTAGCCGATGCACACCTGCATAAGCCGTTAGCAGAGAAGTTTGCACCACTGCTCCAGGCCGGAACTGTGACAGCAGCCCAGGTCTCACAGGTGCTATCAGGAATTTCCGTACCACTGGGGGGTGGGCAGCAGCAAGTACCGCTGCAGTCGCTGGTTCCTAAAACTTGCCAATCTTCCTTGGTGGACTTACTCGAAGACTTTCAGGGTCGACTGTAGTCCATTCTCCATCGCCCGCCTTTCCAAGACCGACTCCCGTGAGTGACTCCAATAATTTTTCGCGCCGCATTGAGAACGGCAAAGTGGTTTATGTGCCACAACCGTCCGCATCGAATGCGCTAAAGCCGCGTGCCCAACGTCAAACCCGACCGCCTCGACGCGTTCAGCAACCGCTGTCCTTGAACTTTGGTTCTTGGTTCGCAACGGGGCTATTGGTGAGTGTGGGCACGGTCGTGGCGGGACTCATTTGGCTGAGTTGGCTGGCATTGTTCAACCCTGATGCGGCTTTTTGGCTCAGTCAATTTTTCCCGTCTAGCGAGGTCTCGAATGATTCGCAAGCTGATCAGCCTCGCACCCTAGAGCAAATTCAGAAACATCTAGACACCGCCGATCAGTCGCCCGGAACCCCGATTGTGCTGACGGCTGATTTCAGTCTCCGTTCTTCACTCAAGGCCGCCAACGATGTTTTGATTCCGGTGACACAACTGAAGTGTAAGGGAAGTTCTTGTCCAAAACTAACTGAGCTTCATGTCTATCGATCATTGCAGCTTCCCTATCCGCTGCGTTTGTTTCAGGGGGAGCGCCACTATCACCTTTTAGATCGCGTGACGGTGGAAGGTCCGACAGAGTCGGAGCTGATAAAGTTGGTGCGTCACTCAAATTTAGTGTCGCGTTCGCATCCCATGCCGTTGACCCGTCTGCAGGAGTACACCTCGGCTCCGCAAGCTGGGGTTTGGCTGCGACTCTCGGGCCTGAAGACTTTAGGGAGTTCTACTTCAGCCTATGGACAGGTTTTTCACTTTGACCCCAGCGAAGGTTATCTGGGACTGATGGTCAATTGGGCCAGTCCGAAGGGGGCATTCCCCGAGTGGCAGCAGGTGATTGCGGGAGGAGAACCCGAGTTATTGGTGGATCAATCCGTTGGGTTGGAACCGCAGTTTGCCGTTTATCAAGTTCAGACTGCACCGACCGGGGCTGTGCAACTCCGGCCTATTTTGCTAAATAAGCCTGCCTTTAAGCATCCGGTCTATACACAAAGTCTAGCTTTAGCCCAGAGGGGACTTTGGAAACCTGCACTCAATTTGCTGCTGACGGTGAAGCAGGCTCAACCTCAGAAATGGTCTCCCCAGGCGCAAGCCCAACTGACGTTGATTGAGCGCCATGCCAAGGTGACAGAGGCCCGCGCGCGACAATCTTCCGCCAGCCCGGTGCAGAAGATTATGGCCTATACCGTCAATGGGTCTTGGCGAGCTGCATTGACGGTTTTTGAGGATAAACAGACGCGCTCCGAAGATGTGCGATCGATGTTGGATGCTGATTCAGGGCGACTCAAACAGCGGATTGATGCGGTGTTGGCGGTACAGCCCCGACAAAAGGATGTGATTGCATGGGGGGCCATGCTGGTCCATGTGCAGCGAGG
>CALFCG010000285.1 GCA_937951315.1 uncultured cyanobacterium | reverse complement strand
TGATTGGAGCGACGATTACTTCCGAGAGCAGATGCGCGAAGGTGTCGAAGAGTTCTCTGACGGCATTCAATCAGAAGAACTTTGGGAGAACTTTGCTCAGGGACTGTTCTATTGCTCCGGCAATATCGATCAGCCAGAGTCCTATCAAAAACTGAAGGATCGTCTCAGCGAGATTGACGGTATCCGTGGGACGATGGGGAACCGCGTGTTTTACCTCTCTGTCTCTCCGAAGTTCTTTGCCACTGCAATCCAGCAACTTGGGCAAGCCGAGATGTTAGCGGATCCGGTGAAAACTCGACTCGTGATTGAAAAACCCTTTGGTCGTGACCTCAGCTCGGCTCAGACCCTGAATGAGGTTGTGCAGGAAGTGTGCGCCGAAGAGCAGATCTATCGCATTGATCACTATCTGGGCAAAGAGACGGTCCAAAACCTATTGGTCTTCCGATTTGCCAATGCCATTTTTGAACCCCTGTGGAATCGCCAGTTTGTCGATCACGTTCAGATCACCGTTGCTGAAACGGTAGGGGTCGAAGACCGCGCAGGCTATTACGAAAGCTCCGGTGCCCTGCGTGATATGGTGCAAAATCACGTCATGCAGCTTCTCTGCTTGACGGCGATGGAGCCCCCCAATGGATTAGACGCCGACAGCATCCGGACTGAAAAAGTTAAAGTGATTCAGGCCATGCGGCTTGCCGACACCGATAAACTCGAAAACTCAGCCATTCGTGGTCAATACAGCAAAGGATGGATGAAGGGGCAACCCGTTGAGGGCTACCGCGATGAACCTGGGGTTGACCCGAAATCCACGACACCAACCTTTGTCGCTCTCAAGTTGATGATTGATAATTGGCGCTGGCAGGGTGTTCCCTTCTATCTGCGGTCAGGTAAACGGATGCCCAAGAAAGTGACCGAAATCTCGATTCACTTTCGAGAAGTCCCATTTCTGATCTTTCAATCTGCTGCACAGCAGGCGAATCCGAATGTGCTAACGATGCGCATTCAGCCCAACGAAGGTATTTCGCTGCGCTTTGAAGCGAAAATGCCGGGGCCTGACCTGCGCACCCGCTCAGTGGATATGGACTTTAGCTACGGTTCGTTCTTTGGCGAAGCCCAAGGAGATGCCTATGATCGTCTACTTCTCGATGCGATGCTTGGTGATCAGACCCTATTTACCCGTGCTGATGAAGTTGAAGCCTCATGGCGCGTCTTGACTCCCGCTGTCACCGCCTGGGATGCCCCTGCTGATCCGAGTTCTGTCCCCACATACGAAGCTGGGACTTGGGAACCGGTTGAAGCAGAAATGATGATGAACACCGATGGGCGTCGCTGGCGGCGTCTCTAGTTTTATTCTGGATTTCTATAACATAAAGATATGGCTACAAATTCCTCTCCCATCGTTTCTCTACAGTCTCCGAAAGATGTTTCTCTGAGTGAAGTCACGGCTGAACTCGGCAAAATTTGGACTAAAAGTCCCTCGAATGGAGGCGCTGCTCCCGCTGCGACGCGTGCTGCGACCTTTACTTTGGTGGTCTATGAACCTCAAGAAACACAGCAGTTATTAGCCGCCTTAGGATTTTATAAAGGCCCGGTTGACGGTATTCGTGGCCCTCGGATGGAAGTGGCGCTCCGTTCGGCTCAAGAGGCCTATGGTTTACCCCCCACAGGCAAGGCCAGTCCAGAGATAAGGGATAAGTTACGACAAGCCCTGGCCGATCAAAAGGCATCGGGTGGCCAAGCGTCGATGGACTATGTGCTGGATGCTAGCGGGGCCGGATTAGCGGATGCCATTGCGAGTCAAAACCCCTGTCGTGTGATTACCCTGTGCCCCATTGTGGGTGAGGATGAAGGGGTGAAAGCCCAGGTATCCGCTTATTGCCCCATCAAAAAACAGAAACGTAGCTCTCTCATTTGTTGTGAGTATATTAATCTCACAGGCACAGAAGAAGCGCTTGCCCGTGTTGCAGGCCTAGTCCAATCCTTAATGATTGGAGGGCTCCCCAAGTTCCTCTGGTGGAAAGACATTCCCAACAGTAATCCTGAGATCTATAACCGTCTAGCTTCTGCTTGCAACGCTGTCATTTTTGACTCGAGCGATTTTGGTGATGCTTCTGCGGAATTACGGAAGCTCCAGTCCCTGATTGGAGACGGGCAAAATATCGCGGATCTCAATTGGCGGCGATTAGCAGCTTGGCAAGAGCTGACGGCAGAAGCGTTTGATCCGCCAGAGCGTCGAGATGCTTTGCTTGAGGTAGATCGGGTCACTCTCGATTATGAGAAGGGCAACCCAGCCCAGGCCATGATGTTTGTGGGATGGTTGGCCAGTCGTCTACAGTGGACCCCCGTTGCAGTGGAATCTGAAGGGGGAGACTATGACCTAAAGCGGATTAAGTTTACGAGTCAGGATCAGCGATCGATTGAGGCTGAGTTAGCGGCCGTGCCGGTGGGTGATGTGGGTGATGTCGCCGGTGACATGATTGATCTGAAGTTGGCTTCAACGAACTTGCAAGCGGACTGCTGCACGGTACTTTGTTCTGAAACGCGGGGCTGTATGCGTATGGAGGCTGGGGGCGGTGCCCAATCCTGCCGCATCCAGCATGTCACTCCGTTGCTGGACCAGAGTGCTGAAAATTTACTCAGTCAACAGTTGCAGCGTTGGGATCAGGATGTTTTATACAATGAAAGCCTTGCTGTGACCGCCCAAATTATCGCGCTACTCTGAGATATTGCAGAATGCTCCGATAAAGTGACTTTGCGAGTTTCCTCGCTTTTTGGGGAGAGCAGAACTGCTGCGGTGCAACTTACAGCGGTTCTGCTCTCAAGACTTTTAAGAGGAGAGTTTTAAGGCCGGTATTGCAGGAATAGAGTCATCTCACACTCTTAAAATGATTTACTGCATCAGCAAACTAGACTGGTAGAGGCTAAGTCACTGCATGCTGAAATCTCTGCAAGTTTTTGCGGTTTTGGATCAAAACTTGTCCAATATTGCCGCCGGAAGCCATGACTTGCATCTCTCGATTCACGGGCCATAAATAATCAAATTTATCGAAGAACCGACGATGCTCATTGAGTAAGCGCCGATGCCATAGAGCTGAGACATGCAGACCTTCATGCTCATGACAGAAACTCTGCTCAAGCCAATGCAGCGCATCCTCTGCAGAACAGCCAAATAAGGGCTGCTGAAGGAGGTTGTATAGAAACTCCATGAAAAACTGATCATCTTTCAGATAAAGTCCGGGCATACCTGCGCTTAAACCCTGTAGTGCATTGTATTGGACTAAATAGATGGAAAGATTGGCGACCCACTTTTCATAGGCCGTGGGTTTTGGAAATTCGCGGTAGAACTCGCTGCCAATAAGCTGAGAGATTGTGGTGTGAAAGGACTCGTCCAGGAGGTGATAATAGGACACTGCAGTCGGAGCGGGTACAAAAGACTGCTGTTGCTGGAGTTTACGGCAATAGCGAAAAATGCGGTGCTCTCGATTCTTCAGCAGCAGATTCGCCATATAGCGGACGTTATAGTACTGGCTCGCCAAAAAGGGAGAGCTACCCCAACTTAAAATAAAGAACCGCATCAGAGATTGGGAGACTGTACTCTTGCCACGATAAAAACCAGAGGAAGGGGCTGGAATGACAGAACTTCTAGACTCTAGGTCCTTTAAGTAGGGGGAGTAGACGGTCCGATGGGCTTTAAACATCGTTTTTGTCGCGACTCGCAGTGCCTTCTGAATGGCTTGATTTAATCGCGGTTGAGGTGGGGGAACCGATGAGCGGCGTTGGAGCAAACCTGCAAAAACTTTCGGCCCCAAAATGCTGGTGGTGGTTGCCTGGTTGATCTTACTAAATGCATGGATATGAGACTTTTCTTGCTCGGTCTCTAGTTCTAGTTCTTGATGAATCGTGCTGTAGCCTCCGAGGGCATTGAAGACGCCGGCCGTGACTTGGTTAAACATGGCAGTCTGTACTTCTGCTGCCGCTGTTGACGTATAAAAGAACGACCAGTAAAGGTGATTCAGGGCTAGCTTTTGGTCTGTGGTTGTTTGCTCGTAAAACGGTGTGCCATAGAGGATCGATTGTTCAGGCTCGCTCCAGTAATGCTGACGATTAGGGGCATAGCTAAACTGATCATCGAGGGTCTCAATCTTTTCTGTATAGCTAGAGGCGCAGTTATGGTCGTAGGTCTTTTGAATCTGCTGGAGATAGGGTCTTCCGGTATTACCTAAGGAGGTTGAGCCTTCTCCAGCAGGCTTGGGAGCAAGTTTTACCATCGTGCGCTTAAAGTCATCATATTGAACCTGGAGTTTCCTGTCGTGAAAGGTCAATTGCTCGCATCACAGACAAAATCGAGCTAATTTGGGTAGTAGCTTATGATATCAATAGACTCTTCAGAAAAAATTTGTTCCAAGGCAATCGCCCTTTGAGGAGATATGGGCACGTAACGCTAGTCGAACAAGGGGTTGTTCGCAATCAAAAGGGGCCAAAACATAGATTCTCCTACTGTTCAAAATATGTGGGTATCTCTTTCTAGAGAGAATACTTTCGCGCCCAAAAGGGAACAATATTTGTATAGATGGGGACGGAGAACTATACAGAAATACGGTCGGGTGATATCATTCGCTAAATTATTCGGTCGCTTGATATTGTCAGCGTTTTGAGTCTCCTTTTTTAAATTAATCTTTACCTCGCTCACTCACGTTCACTTCTTCTTCCATGCACAAACCTTCTCCGGCCTCTTCGCACCCCACTCGGTTGAGGGCAGTGCTGGCACTCTGTTCTGCCCTGACAATGGGCTGTGTTTTTGCGTCAACGGCAACGGCAATTCCTGTTACGAGTCCAGTGAATCAGACAATACCGACACTGGTTCCATCTCAACCCCGTGCATGGAGTAATACCTCTTGTTCGACATCGTTACCGCAGACCGTGCATTCCATTCTCAATCGCTCCTATGTTGCGCAGCGGGGATGGGGGGTCTTAGTCACGTCTTTAGATCAGGGAACAGTCCTCTATAGTCACAATGCGGATCGCCATTTTATCCCGGCTTCCAATACAAAGATTTTTACAACGGCTGCTGCCTTGCAATCGTTTGGGCCATTGTACCAGGTGGGTTCTAAGCCAATGAGCCATTGGGTCAATACAATCAATACTTACAGCCACAACAGCTCTGCTGACTTTCTGCTGCGTAAGATTGGCGGACAGCAATCGGTGCGCAATCGGTTGTCGGGGGATTTGGGGATTGATCCAAGCCAATATCGTCAAAAGGATGGATCCGGTCTATCGCGGTACAACTTGGCATCACCTGCAACCTTGGTGAATACTTTACGGGGCATGAGCCGAACACCCCATTGGTCAACATTCTTCTACTCGCTACCGAGCGCGGGGGAAAGTGGGACGTTGAAAAATCGCCTGAAACCTTTAGCGGGTCGCGTACGTGCTAAGACTGGAACGCTGCGTGGGGTGAGGGCCTTATCGGGCTATCTCCAGCATCCTGATTATGGACCGCTG
>CALFCG010000284.1 GCA_937951315.1 uncultured cyanobacterium | reverse complement strand
ACAATTCAGGTCCATGTCGTTAGATTTGCGACCTACACCATTGCCATCACAGCGCTTCTAAAAGGACTGAGTAGCGATGCCCTCAGCATTGGACGTCCTGTGGTTGCCTTGAGTGCGACATCAATTGCATTATATGTTTACTACTATTTTTTCCTGAGACGAGAAAATATCTATGAGGCAAATGCTGCTCCTGCAGACAACCCAGAGAAAAAGAAAACAAAACTTGTCGCCGCGCAGCTGTTTATATCCATCTGTATGGCATCGTGGACATCAACAGACCGATGGATCTTAGGACTTGCAGACATTCCCGCAGAAGTTTTAAATACCGCGTCCTGGTCGCAGACGGTCTCTATCGCCTTTGCTAGTATTTTCTTTTCCAGCTTATATAAATATGTCAAACCAAAAAAAATCGTCACTATCGGTCAAAGAACTTTTTCAGACAATCAGTTCTTTTTCATATCCCTATTCGGGATTCTAATTATCATATTTTTATTCGCGCAAGCCACTTCATTTTTTCCGATATTTGAACGATTCTTCATGATTGATGGCAAAAACATTCTAGGGATAACGCTCATCTCCGTATTCTTTCAGAGAGCAGGGACCTTCCTGGTTTATCAAGAGGAGAGCATCAGATTAAATTTCATTCAGGGGGGGCTGATGGTTCTGGCCATCATTATTTCAGGGGTTAGCTTTCATCATTTTGTGACCTCTAGCATTCTACTGTCAGAGATTTCCATCATGATCTGCTCTATCTCCTGGTTTTTAGCCGTTTCGGCATTGGATCGACTGTCCAAAGGACAAAGTTTAATCGGCTCTTAGTTTAGAAATTCATATGAATAAAATCGATTTATACCTCTGCGTATCTGCAAGCATTCTCACAACAGGATTTTATGCAATCTATCAAATCAAAGCGATTGGCAAAAACCTTGATCTAAGGATATTATTTTTAATATTCTATGCTTTTTTTGTTTTTGGAATTATCATTAAATCCTTAGTTTTCCATGACATTAGCGAAGAGCTTTTAGCGGTTCTCTACGATTATAATATCCAGGAATTCGTAGCTTCCAATGAATCCGTAATATTTTACGGTCTTACGATCACAACAGTATATTTTATAATATTCAACTTTTTCTTTTGGCAATTTGCTCGCCGATTCAAGAATTCAATTCGGTCTGTTCTAAAGTCACGCAGGAATAATCAAGACAGAGAAATAAAGCTCTCTTTTGTTGCTCTAACCAGCCTCTTCTCTCTCATCTCTCTAGTGGGGTTAATCAGCCTCATTGGCCCGAGCAGTTTGGTGACTGATTTCTCAGCAAAAAGATTTAATGACGCCTTTTCTATTTCCACCTATATATTCTTTAAATTATCGTTATTTTCCAGAATATTCTATCTCTATGGAAGACTAAATTTTAGAAGGCTTGGTTTTTTCGGGATACCTTATTTATTCTTGCAAGCGGTTACGATACTGCTTTCTTCTTTACTAGTGTCAAACCGTTCCTATCTCTTCTTATTTGTCATAGAAATTCTCTTAATTGAATATATCAATCAAAAAGAGGAGCCTGGTAAAAGGAAAAAGCCGAATGCCAAACAGCAAATCCTAGGATTCTTGAAAAGGCGGAAGGGAGGCAAGAGGAACATACTCTTAATCCCTATCATTTCGGGGTTTGCGATGTTGCTACTCATTATCACAGCACTCAGAACAGCCATTTCTCAGTCCCTCGACTCCTTACAGCTGATCCAGCTCGCTTTTTTAAAGATTCTATCGGGTCGCTATCTCTTCGATGTGATGAAGCTGGGTGAGATTTATAATTTTGCGATCGCTTCTGCAAAGGATTTGACATTCTATAGCGTTGGTTGGATTGCCCCCCTACTGCTCCCCAACCATAAGGACATTGGCCCCAAAATTGGAGTCGAAATATTTGGTCTCAACAGCAATGCAGCAGGGGGCGTAACCCCAGGAATGTTTGGAGAGCTCTCCTATGACTTTGGCATCTTTCTTGGAGCTCTCTTTATTCCCATATTCTGCTGCGTTTACTGGCTCATTGCTCAAAAGATTAAACCTTTCATTCCCCGATCATTTTTACCGATTTTTTGGGTCACTCTACTTTCAAAATTCATCCTAGCCCTCAATTCATCTTTCGGCGCCTGTTTGTTTTCTTTCATCTTCGATATTGCAGCGATTTATGCCGCATATCTTTGTGACAAGGTGAGACTCTCAGCTTCGCCGCAGTTCAAGTAAGCTTTAATCCGTTTCTGAAATTATTTGATAAGATACTGATTTTCTAGGGGGATCTGCATTTATGTCTATAAACTCTACTGTTCTCATTTCCGGAGGAACTGGATCTTTTGGAAAGACAATGGTTAACTCCCTGTTGCAGCAAGGCTATAAAGAGATCCGCATCTTTAGCCGTGACGAAGCAAAACAGGAAGAAATGCGGATTGCCTACAGTAGACCCGAATTAAAATTCTTTATTGGCGATATTCGAGATCGCAAGTCCGTTGACAAGGCGATGAAGGGCGTCAATCTCGTTTTCCATGCAGCGGCTTTAAAGCAGGTCCCCTCCTGTGAGTTTTTCCCGCTCGAATCCGTCAAAACTAATATTTTGGGCAGTCAGAATGTGATTGATGCTGCCATTGAAGCCGACGTAAAAAGCGTCGTTTGTCTGAGCACCGATAAAGCCGTCATGCCCATTAATGCAATGGGACTCTCTAAAGCCATGATGGAAAAGGTGGTTCAGGCTGCCAGTCGTCAGCTTGGCGAGGGTGACACCACCCTATCCTGTGTGCGATATGGGAATGTGATGTGCTCGAGAGGTTCCGTGATTCCTCTTTTTATTCGGCAAATCAAAGCAGGCCAACCCATCACAATTACAGAAGCTTCCATGACGCGCTTTATGCTGTCGTTGAGTGATGCCATTGATCTCGTCAGCTTTGCCTTTGAGAATGCCAGGCAGGGAGACATTTTTATTAAGAAAGCGCCAGCCTGCACCGTTCAGCTTTTGGTTGAATGCCTGTTGGATTTATTTGAAGCGGATAATCCGGTCAAAGTTATTGGGATCCGTCATGGTGAGAAGCTCTACGAAACCCTAGTCACAGCAGAAGAACTTCGCCGTTCTAAAGATATGGGGGACTATTACCGTGTCTCGATTGATGACCGCGATCTCAATTACAGCAAGTACTTTACTGAAGGTGCCGTTGAAGAAACGAACATCGAAGACTATCATTCTCACAACACCTATCAACTTTCCAAGGCCGAGTTGAAAGAGGTTCTGCTCCGATTGCCAGAGATTAAAGACGCATTGCAGGGTTATCGGTCATGAAGAAGAAGGTAAAAGTTGTAATCACGGGAGCAAATGGTCTTTTGGGCTGGCATGTTCGTTGCCATTTGGGTGCCAGTGAAATCTACCGTGACCATCTGGTACCCTTGGACCATCCAACTTTTGATGATGATAAAAGTCTGGTGGACGCACTCACTGATGCCACAGCCGTTATCCATCTGGCAGGCGTGAATCGTGCCTCAGAGACAGAGGTCGAAACGGGCAATACCAATATTGCAAAACGCTTAGTTGAGGGACTACAAAGGGCCAAGGCTTCTCCTCATCTGATTTATGCCAATAGCGTCCATAAAACGCAGGACAACGCCTATGGTCGAGGTAAATCTGCGGCGCATCAGATTTTTGCAGACTGGGCCCAGCAGAACGCAAAATATACAGAACTGGTCCTCCCCCATGTTTTCGGTGAAGGGGGGCGCCCTTTCTATAATTCCGTTGTATTCACCTTTTGCCATCAGCTTGTCCAAGGTGAATCACTTAAGATCAATTCTGCGGGTCAACTCGAGCTTCTTCATGCCCAAGACATTAGCGCCCGGATTACAAAGGTTTTAGAACAAGAAGAAACCGGTGAGATCAGGCTGTCTGGCCAGAAGATTTCAGTGCAAGCGGTTGCCGATCAGCTCTCATCCATGTATGAAAGTTATCGCCAAGATGTCATTCCAGATTTACGGAATCGTTTTGAACTGCAGCTTTTTAATACCCTGCGTTCATTCATGTATCCAACCTTTTACCCGAAAGGTCTGAAGCTCCATACCGATAACCGAGGTTCCCTATTTGAAGCGGTGAAGAACCGCAATGGCGGACAGGCTTTTCTCTCTACGACTAAACCAGGCATTACCAGAGGCAACCATTATCACTTCCATAAGGTCGAGCGCTTTCTTGTGGTGAAAGGACAAGCCAATATCTGTCTCCGTCGCCTTCTGGATGACCATATTGAGACATTCGAGGTCTCTGGCGATCACCCGGTCTATGTGGATATGCCCACCCTTCATACCCACAACATTACGAATACAGGTGATGAAGAGCTGATGACCCTTTTTTGGAGTCACGAGATTTTCGATCCTGACACACCTGATACTTACTTCGAGCCCGTGCAAGTGGAGCCGAGCCAGCCATGAAAATCATGACCATTCTGGGAACACGCCCAGAGATTATTCGGCTGTCTCGCGTCATGGCAGCGTTAGATCAGACGGTGGACCACAAACTGGTTCACACGGGTCAAAACTATGACTATGAACTTAACGATGTCTTCTTTGAAGAGTTAGGGGTTCGCCAGCCCGATCATTTCCTCAAGGTTGATACCTCTTCGCTCGGTCGCAGCTTGGGTGAAATCTTGATCAAGACGGAGGAAGTCTTGTTGGCAGAGCAGCCCGATGCGGTGCTGGTGTTGGGAGATACCAACAGTGCGATCGCAACTCTGATGGCAAAGCGGATGAAGATCCCGACTTACCATATGGAAGCAGGCAATCGGTGTTTTGATGCCAACGTCCCCGAAGAAATCAATCGCAAGATTGTTGATCACACGGCCGACTTCAATTTGGTCTACACCGAGCATGCCCGTCGGCATCTGCTCAGTGAAGGGCTCCCCCATCGTTTTATTTACTTAACTGGCTCGCCCATGCGGGAAGTGCTAGAACATCATCTGACTCAGATTCAGCACTCTTCTGTATTGGAAACCTTGGGCTTGAAAAAGCAGGAATACTTCATTGTCAGCGTCCATCGCGAAGAGAATGTCGATAGTCGCGAAAACTTGCAACAGGTGGTGGCAGCCCTCCAGGCACTCAACACTCAATTTGATTTGCCGGTGGTGGTCTCAACCCACCCCCGAACCCGAGATCGCCTGGATAAGCTGGGGCTAGAAATTGATGATCAGCGTATTCGATTTCTGAAGCCCTTTGGCTTTTTTGACTATAATCATCTCCAGCTCAATGCTAAATGTGCGATTTCTGATAGTGGCACCATTAGTGAAGAGGCTTCCATTCTCGAGTTCCCTGCCGTGACCCTACGCCGATCGATTGAGCGACCGGAGGCTCTAGATACTGGAGCAATTGCTTTAACTGGACTAGATCCGCAGGTTTTGATTGATGGAGTGGGGGTTGCGATCTCAACCCGAGAGACCTTTTCCAACACAGTCCGGGAAATTCCTGACGCCTACAAAATCCGCAACACCTCCGAGCGCGTTGTCCGTCTCATGACTGGGACAGCAAAACTAACCCGACATTGGCGTAACATGGACGGGTTTAGCCGATACGACTGGACAGAATCATAGCGAGGTTCATCGAATAAATATGACTGATTCGCCAGCCCCTCAACGCATTTTGGCGGTTCACCGCTACTACTGGCCGGATACAGCCCCCTACGCCTCACTCTTGAGACGCATCGTTGCCCATTGGAGCCACGAAGGACATGAGGTAGAAGTTCTCTCTTCCCAACCCTCCTATAAAAAAGACGTCATCCTCGAAAAACGTCCGGCCCAAGACCAAGTCGATGGCGTCCAGATTAAAAGACTGAACCTCCCCAATGAAGCCGGTCGCCCGCTCATTCGCCTCCTCAATGCTCTACGCCTTTGCTTATCAATCTTTTGGCGCATTTTATTCGGACGCTATGACCTGGTCATGATCTCCAGCATTCCCCCGGTCATTGGCGGTGTCACGGCCGCCACCGCCGCGCGCTTAGCAGGCAGTCGCTTTATCTATCACTGTATGGATATTCACCCTGAAGTTGGACGTATTTCAGGTGAATTTTCCAACCCCGCAATCTTTAATACTTTACAGAAACTCGATACCTGGACCTGTCAACAAGCTAACCCTGTGGTGGTGTTATCTCCGGATATGAAACAGGCACTTCACAACCGCCCCAGTGGACAGTCCATGAACATCACAGTCCTGAATAACTTTAGTCTTCCCGGTTCTGAGGAACCACCTGAGATCCTCCCCTTTCCATTATCCCCAGAGGGTTTCACCCTGCTCTTTGCCGGCAACATTGGTCGATTTCAGGGACTCGATACCGCCATTGCCGCCATGGGAAAGCTAATACACAGACCCGACATCGAACTGCTCATGATGGGAGACGGTGTCGCCAAAGCCAGCTTGCAACAGCAGGCACAGACTTTAAACGCCAATGTTCGGTTTGTGGGTTATTACCCTGTAGAAGTGGCAAAGGCTGCCATGCGACAAGCCGGGGCAGGTTTTGTCAGTCTTCGGCCAGGACTCTATCAATACGTCTACCCCAGCAAAACCATGACCTACCTAGAACAGGGCTGTCCCCTCTTGGTGGCCATTGAACCCGAAAGCCAATTAGCAGAATCCGTTCGCTCGGAAAATCTGGGCATTAGCATCCCCAACGGCGACATTGAGGCCCTATCCCATGCCATCGTGCAGCTCGCCGATAGCGGCGAAAAACTTGTAACGATGAGAACATCAGCCTTACAGAAGGCCAAAGCAGAATCCTCGGAGACGCTCATCCTACAAAAGTGGTCCCAGATTCTCTCGTCTCCTGACTAAAGCCGTCAGCCTCAACACCGCTTCTTCAGCTCTTTTTAAGCCACTTTTTAGACCCTATGCAAGAGAATTCAGTCGCCAAGCCAACATTTATCAATATCGGCCCCGGTCGATGTGCCACAAGCTGGCTTGCAGAGGTTTTTAGAAGCCATCCTGACATCACAATGTCGAATGTCAAAGAGACGGAGTTCTTTAACATCAACTATGCATTGGGTGAGCAATGGTACGAAAGCCATTTTGAATCCCGTCAGACATTGGCAGCGGGCGAGATTTCCAACAATTACTATCTCGACGCCTCGATTCCGGAAAAGATCAAGAACTATGACAAGAACATCAAGCTAATCATCAATCTCCGGGATCCATTCGCACTCCTATCGTCTTACTACAACTTTGGTATTCGCCGAGGACTTGTCTTTAAGGACATCGAATCAGCTCTTGCGACTCCCATTGGCAGCATTATGGGATCTGGATATTCAGAGCGTCTTCAACAAAACCAGTTAGCTGAATCCGATCAAGTGACCTTACTAGAGTCTGTCTTGCTGGCCGAGCGGATGCAACCGTTTCTCGAGGCCTTCGATTCATCACAGATATATATTTTTATCTATGAGAGATTAAATCAAGATCATCTCCAAGTGATCGAAGAAATTTATTCATTTTTGGGTGTGGATTCCAGCTTTGTCCCCCCTAGCGCGGGTCAAGTGGTTAACGCATCCATTCAACCCAAATCAAGAACACTCGCGAAAATTGCCACAAAGACAAGCTATTTCCTGCGCAAATATGGCTTCTACCGTCTTCTATCAACGTTACATCGATCAAAGTTAATCAAAAAAGTCCTGTACAGAGAGGGAGAATCTTCGAACATAGGCAGAGGGGACTTGAATCTCGAGACAACCCGAAAAATCGAGAACAGTATCAGCCGCCTAAAAAATAGCTTGCCTGATCTTGAGAAATATTGGCCATAAAGAAGAAATTATTACCTTCTCCCTTCACAGCCCCCAACGTCCTCTCCCGAAAACATCCATTCACAGAAAACTTCCCCGTGAAGACAGAACTATTGCAACTAGAAATCACAAACCGGCAGGGCTATGACCTCTATTCAACGTAAATCAGTCCTAGTGACAGGTGCAACCGGTTTTGTGGGCCGCCATCTCCTTCCCGCTCTCCACCAGGATAATTGGCAGATCACAGCTGCCCTCCGAACCACAAACAACCTCGAGAGCGATCTTCCACTCACGCCCATTCAGGTGGGAACAATTGATGGTGAAACAGACTGGCAACATGCGTTGCAAAATATTGATACTGTTATTCACCTGGCCGCCCGTGCTCATCAACTCAATGATGATTCTGCCGATCCAGAAGCCGCTTTTTTACAGGTCAATACTGCGGGCACAACTAATCTAGCCAAGCAATGTATCAACGCAGGCGTCAAACACTTCGTCTTCATCAGCTCGATCGGCGCAATGACGACCCTTAGCAAGGAACGACTGAGTGAGGATTCACCCTGCACACCGGATACCCCCTATGGACGCAGCAAGCTGCAGGCGGAACAAGCTTTAACTCAGCTATCCCAAAACACCCAAATGAACTGGACCATCCTGCGCCCCACCCTTGTGTATGGAGCGGGAAACCCTGGGAACATGGAGCGGCTGATTAAGCTGATCAACTCTGGCCTCCCGCTTCCCTTGGGTGCGATTCACAACCAAAGGAGTTTTATTTATGTGGGCAACCTCGTCGACATTATTCTCCGTACGCTGACCGATAGCAATGCCGAGAATCAAGTTTTTCTATGCAGTGACGGCCAAGATCTATCCACACCCGATTTGATTCGCCATATCGCTCAATACGGAAATAAATCCCTAAGACTCTTCCCTGTCCCCATCAATTTACTACGACTAAGTGGTAAACTCGGAGACCAGATCCAATCTAGTTTAGGTCGTTCTTTTAGCCTCAACTCAGAGAGTCTCGAACGATTAATTGGCTCTCTATCTGTTGATATTCACAAACTTCATTCGCATCTAAATTGGTCCGCTCCTTATTCTCTCGAAGAAGGAATAAAGACTCTATTTAATTAAACAAAAATAGATGCTTAGCCAGGGAACTCATGGTCCTAGATATCTTACTTATTTCAGCTTCTTTTATCCTTAGCCTTGTTAGCGTTTATGGGATCAAACGGACCAAATATCTGATCGATACTCCCAACGACCGTAGCTCCCACACTCAGCCAACGCCCAGGGGGGGAGGCATTGGCTTTGTGCTGGCATTTGCTGTAACCAGCGCCATAACCACCTTCACACAGACGCCAGACCCTCAACTCTTACCCATGTGGTTGACGCTTATTCCCTTGGCTCTGGTCGGGGTCTTGGATGATCTTTGGGGCATGCCAGCATCCTTGCGTTACCTGGTCCAGCTCACAACAGCGACCATCGCCACGTTTTCCTTTGGCATTTTTCCTCAACCGTGGCTGACCTCATTGGGCGTTCCAGGTCAAGTCGTCGCCACACTATTAACGATCATTGGCTTCACCGCTATCGTTAATTTTTTCAACTTCATGGACGGCTTAGATGGCTTAGTCGCTGGCTGCACAGCCGTTCAGCTCAGTTTTTTAGCTCTCTTTTTCAACCAACCCATATTGTGGTTGCTCGTCGCGGCATTGGTCGGATTTCTTTGGTGGAACTGGTCTCCTGCCAAAATATTCATGGGAGATACTGGCAGCACTGTTTTGGGGGCGAGCGTTGCCATTTCAATAATGAGTAACGCAGATCATACATCCCAAGCCTGGGCAGCCCTGGCAATTACACTACCGCTTACGGGCGATGCAAGTTACACACTTGTCCGTCGTCTATTGCAGCACAAAAACATTTTTCAAGCGCATCGTGAGCACATCTTTCAAAGGTTACATCAAGGTGGATGGTCCCATGACCAAGTCGCTTTCGCTTACATTTTCATGACATTTATACTAACAATCCTAATATCTTATTTTGGTCTTTTAGGCGCAGGGATCAGTCTCTTTCTTTCAGCCATTGCTATTGGTATTTTTGAATTTCATCTTCTCTATAAAACCCAAAGTCATAATTGGAAAAGGAATAAAATTGAGCCTTAATTTAAGTTGAGATGATATCACCAGTCACACTCAGCAAGTATACAGAGACTGGAAAACCATAATAAATCTGGGGTAAGCGTTGTAACCTAGATCCCAACGTGTTCCCGAAAAGTCCGTATAATAGGATCCTATGCTACCGATAGAGATGGGGGAGCCTTAGATTCAGCTAGGCCAACTTTAGTTAAAAAATATTTTTGCGGGGAATCCTTGGGATACGCGTAAACTCACAGAGGCTGTTCGCCAGAGTTTTTCTTAAAGGGATTAAAGTTTAGAGACTAAAGCAATTGATGGAGTCATAAGTAAATCTATAGCTTTCAAGTCAAAACTGTTAGGCAGTTAATAAACTAATTTCTTTCAGGTTATTAATGAACCGCTTTATTCCTTTTGCTTTACCTGACATTGGTGAACAAGAAATTGATCAGGTTGTTGAATCCCTTCGTTCTGGTTGGCTGACCACAGGACCCAAGACGAAAGAATTTGAACAGGAGTTCAAAGATTTTTTAGGGGCTGATGTTCAAGTTGTTGCCGTCAATTCTGCTACGGCAGGTCTTCATTTAGCCTTAGAAGCGATTGGCATTGGCCCTGGGGATGAGGTGATCACCACCGTTCACACGTTCACTGCAACAGCAGAGGTCATACGCTACTTGGGTGCAGATCCTGTATTTGTCGATATCCATCCTGACACGCTAAATATTGATGTTACGCAGATAGAGGCTGCTATCTCAGATCGCACCAAGGCAATCATACCTGTGCATTTAGCGGGACTCGCCTGTGAGATGGACAAGATTTTAGCCATTGCTCGCCAGTACAGTCTCAAGGTCATCGAAGATGCAGCCCACGCCCTGCCCACTACCTACCATCAACAGCTCATTGGTTCACTCGATAGTGAAGCAACGATCTACAGCTTTTATGCAACCAAAACAATTACGACGGGCGAAGGTGGAATGCTTGTCACCCGCAACCCAGAACTAGCAGATCGGGCTCGAATTATGCGGCTGCATGGGATTAACCGTGATGCTTTCGATCGTTATACGTCGACGAAACCATCTTGGTATTACGAGATTGTAGCCCCAGGTTACAAATACAACATGACGGACTTAGCTGCTTCCCTAGGCATCCCACAACTTGGTAAAGCCTGGCGGTTTCAAAAGCGGCGTACTGAATTAGCTTCTCGTTATGATGCTGCATTTGAGGGCTTGCCCTTGACCCTGCCAGCACACCCTCTAACCGGTGATACACATTCGTGGCATTTATACATAATCCGCTTAGATTCTGGCCTCCATATCACAAGAGATGAATTTATCCAGAAGATGATAGATAAAGGCATTGGCTGTAGCATTCACTATATTCCCCTGCATCTCCATCCTTACTGGCGCGAGACCTACCGCTTAGTCCCGGATGATTTCCCCTGCTCTCTCTCAACATACCAGCACGCCATCAGCTTACCCATTTATACGAAGATGACAGACCAAGACCAAGAGTGGGTCATTAATGCCGTCAAGGAGATTCTGATCTAATGGTGGCGAAGCGAGTCTTTGATCTGTTCTTTGCTTTAATCGGTCTGTTTTTTCTTTCCCCTTTATTTGCAATTATTGCCATCAGTATCAAGCTTGATGATCAAGGACCTGTTTTTTTCCGCCAGAGCCGTGTGGGCCAGTTTGGCCATGAGTTCAAGATTTATAAATTTAGAACGATGATTACCGACGCGGAAGCGCGGGGAACGCAAATCACCCTCAGCAATGATGCACGGATCACCTCTGTCGGCACTTTCCTGAGAAAGTACAAACTAGATGAGCTGCCACAACTGATAAATGTGTTGAAAGGTGAGATGAGCTTCGTAGGTCCTCGACCCGAAGTCCCAAGATACGTCAAGCTTTATTCTGATGAACAGCGACAAGTTTTAAATGTGCTTCCCGGAATCACTGATTTAGCCTCAATCGAGTTTCGGAATGAGAATGAACTCCTCGCTCAGGCTTCAAATTCAGAGAAAACTTACATCGAGGAAATTATGCCAAAGAAATTGGAGCTGAATCAGGCTTACATCAGGCAATCCAGCGTATTCTTTGATATCCGTCTTATCCTAGAGACGCTGCGCCGAGTTGTGATCAGCTAGAATTGAGCGCAGATATCTTTATCTTCTAGCGATGATCATCCAGGATGGTTTGATCTGCTATACATAAGATGCAAAATTTGTGCTTGCGATCGCAAATGTAATATTCATCCTTGATAGAACATCCTCCCCGACAGCCCCCAAATGAGCTAAAATCTCTGAACTAAGGGCCAGTCAGTATCAACTTGGTAAGAATTAAGACCTGAATCACACCAGTACTTCACCAAGCAATCGTTAACTCACCTTGGCTCATCGCTCGTTTTACCCAAAGTGAGAGAGTGGGTTGAGTCGCAACTGTAATACCGTAAGTCCTATGCCAGCAGAGTATCAGCTTGAAGAAGAAGTCATTGATTTAGGTAAATATTGGCTTGTTTTAAAAAGGCGCTGGCTACCGGCTTCAGCCGTCTTCCTACTCGTGTTCCTGACTGCGACCCTGGCTGCATTCTTGAAGCCCTCTATATATCAGTCACAGGGCACACTGCGCATTAAAGAGTCTCAATCTGGCTTAACAGAACTTGATCTGGGTGGGATCAGTCCCTTATCGGGTGATAGCAGTCCCCTTGATACAGAAATCGAGACTATTTTATCCGTACCAGTGCTACAGGCCGTCTTAAAACAGCTAAAGCTAACGGACGACAATGGTGAAGCACTCAGAATATTCGATTTTGAAGAACAACTGACGGTTAAGAAAGCTAGAGCCGGTGACGTCATTGAGCTATCTTACAAATCAGAGGATCCCTCAGAAGCAGCCTTGGTTATCAACACATTGATGCAGATTTACTTAGCCGATAACCTACGCGTCAATCGGCTAGAAGCATCCTCAGCCAGAGAATACATTGATCAAGAACTGCCTAAAACAAGAGAGAAAATTGAAAAACTAGAAGAACAGCTCCGCCGCTTCAAAGAAACAAATCAAGTTGTATCCATTGATAAAGAAGCTGAAGTTGCAGTCGAAGCGGTTATCAAACTTGCAGAAAAAATTAATGAAGCACAGGGAAGAGCCATCACGGCTCAAACACAATCAAACTCTCTGCGCCAACAGTTAGGCATAGATAAGCAACAATCCATAGCGAGTACAACCCTCAGTCAATCTCCCGGAGTTCAAGTCGTCTTACAAAAGTTGCAAGAAGTCGAATCTCAATTGGCATTGGAAGGCACACGCTTAACCCCAGAGAACCCAATCATACAAGACTTACAAGATCAAGCAGCCGTTCTAAGATCAACGCTCCAAACTCGAGTGGGAGAAACATTAGGGGCCGCATCATCCCCCTCTGGAACGGGACAACTCCAGGTTGGTGAACTGCAACAGCGAGCAACCAGTGAACTTGTACGCTTTGAATCAGAACGCTTAGCCGCAGAACAAGTGGCCTTAGCTCTGAGCAACACGCAAGCTAACTTCCAACAGCGAACAGCAGCAATTCCCGCCCTTGAGAAACAACTTCGTCAGCTCGTAAGAGATGTTGAAATATCTCAAGAAATTTATGCAAACCTGATCAGAAAATTACAAGAGATTCAAGTACTAGAGCAGCAAAACCTGGGTAATGCTAGGATTCTGTCTCCCGCATTGGTTCCCGATGAACCCATTGCTCCTCGAAAGTTGCTGTATATCTTCTCAGGCTTCGTTTTAGGAAGCTTACTGGCCTTTGGGGTCGCACTCCTGCTCGATGCCCGCGATAAATCAGTGAAAACTTTAGAAGACATCAAAGCCCTGTTTTCTGATTACACAATGTTGGGCGTAATTCCTGCCATTGAAGGCGTACAGAGCAAGATCAAAGCGAAGGGAGCGAGCGTCTCCGCAGATGTAAAACGAGAGCTGTACGTTCGAGACACCCCCAACTCACCCCCTAGCGAAGCGGTGAGGATGGTGCAGTCTAATCTCAAGTATCTTAATTCTGACAAACCGCTCAAAGTGATTGTCATGACCAGTGGCATTCCCTCTGAAGGCAAATCAACCGCATCGGCAAACTTAGCAATGGCGATGGCAGAATTAGGTCAAAAAGTATTATTAGTCGATGCTGACCTGCGTCGTCCGGTACAGCATCGAACTTGGGAAATACTAAATCGCATTGGCCTCAGTGATGTACTCGTGGGTGAAGCAACTCTAGATGAAGCAATTCAAGAAGGTGAACCCAATGTAGATGTCCTAACAGCAGGAGTATTACCCCCCAATCCATCTGCATTAATTGACTCAGATCACATGGCTGACTTGCTGAAAGAGTTCTCCCAGCGATATCGCTATGTAATCATTGACTCGCCCCCCTTAAGCGCAGCGGCCGACACACTCACCCTGAGCCGGATGGCGGATGGGCTCCTGCTGGTCGTCCGTCCTGGCGTTGCTGAAACCGGAAGCGTTGCTTTATCAAAAGACCTCCTCAAACAACCCGGTCATAATCTCTTGGGTGTGATCGCAAATGGAGTAACAGCGGATCAGCAACCGTCCTATAGCGCTTACTACTATTCATACGACCAAAGAAATCATGAGGATACTGATGACTCATCCTCAGGCAATGACGTAGCTGTTCAATCCAATGGTCACCTGAAGGATTAAGCAGAGAAAAGATATCAGGACAGTTTTAGCTGAAAGTCTTCTAGCATACTTATGAGTTCTTCAACGGTACGATATCGATGTTGAAGATTAGGATGTGTCATTCTTTCAATAATCGAATGGAGTGAAGGGGGCACTTGCGGTACTGCAGTCCATTCAATGTGGTGACTCAATCGCTGCACATTAAAATACTGGCTGGGATTTCTTCCGGTCAACATAAATATCAAGACAGTGCCCAATCTGTAAAGATCTGATTGAACAGTTACGGAGGGAGGTGTCAACAGCCCTAGCCCAGAAGCTCTGAGACTGCCGAAGTTGATCAGAACCACACTCTGTTCCTGTGAACGAATAAGGATGTTCTTTGGTGCAAGGTTGCGATGAATGATGGGTGGATTGTGACAGTGGAGGGAGCGGAGACTATTGCAAATAGCTAGCAGTATTTTGATAGCCATTGACACATTAAGTTCCTCCTTTAGCACCCGCTCTTCTAAAGTCAGCCCAGAGATTTTCTCCATGACCACATACCGGTAAGGCTCCTCACAGAAAGAATCAACGACCCGAGCTAAACCATTATGATTCAATGCTCCTAGCCATTGAATTTCCTGCTCAAAGCGATCGTGCGCCTGTGTATAAACCTCAGGCCAAAACCGCCTGAGAACACACAAAGCTCCCCCCTGGCGAATATCTCGAACAAGAAAAGAAACCTCTCGCTCCTGGGACTCTAATGTCTGGATCACCTGATAGTGCCCCAGTCTCTCTAACCCTAACCTAGTAAGCGGTTCACCACAGTGGATACAGAACCGATTACTGGGTTCATTGTTCTCATGGTTACAAAGAACAGAAGAGTCTGATCCATCTTCTAAGGATGGTGAGCGAAGAACATCAACTTCTATGTTGGAAACAGGCAAAGGTTTTTGAAAAGTTTGTTCAAACTTCAACATCGGCCCCGATAAACCCAGTTGAATCAGATCACCGTGGGAGACATCCCCCTGAGTTATAAACTTGCCATTAACAAGCGTTCCATTGGTTCCAAGCCCCTGAATTTTCCATTCCTCATCAGACGAACCAGGGTTATTTGGACTCAGCTCTACATGATAGCGAGAGACTTGCTCATCAGTCAGTAGTACATCGTTATCAGAGGCTCTTCCAACTTTGATACTTATATAGTCTTCAAACTGCCATTGCTGATGCTCAAAGTCAGTACCGAGAAGTGTTAACGTAATCACATTTGCAATAGTAAAAAAGTAGGTAGAAGAGATCAGCGACCCGAACGAATATTCTGCTGTTGAGGATGCACCTTTATACGAATCGCCAAAACCGTTACATTATCGTGCCCATTATATTTGTTGGCGAGATCAACGAGCTGACTCACACCTTGCCGCAAACTCAAGCGATCATCAAAAATTGGCATTAGATGCGAAGAGCAGTGTCGTCTGAGCAACTCATGATCGGTCAATCCGTCAGAGCACAATAAGAGTAACGTGTCTTCCGCAATCGTGAGAGAGGTGATCTCGGGTGAAATCTCTCGATTCTGACGAGGACCTAAAGCTTGCGTCAACTGATAAGCATCAGACCGTCCGTAGGCAATACTGGGCTCTATTCCCCTCTTAATTTCTTGCTGGCCCACCTCGTGATCAACCGTCAATTGCTCTAGGCCTTGGCTTGCCGTTAAAGCATAAATTCGACTATCCCCAACATGGGCTAAATGAACCTGAGTATCTTGAATCAAGGTCAGAACCATTGTGGTTCCCATTCGATCATGACTCGATCGAGCTCCCTTGCCTTCATTCGCAACATATATCGCCTGGTTTGCAGCTAAAATCGCCTCTAGAAGGCTATCGCGGCTCGGCAACTTACTGTGCCATCTTTGATTAACCTGCTGAACCAGCGTCTCCGTCGCTAGAGCACTGGCAACCTCTCCCTTGGCATGTCCTCCCATTCCGTCACAGAGAACATAGAGGCCTCTCAATGAGACAGCATGACGATTAGGATTACTTTGCTGGATCACCTGCTGGTTAATCACAAAGAAATCTTCATTGTGCCGGCGCTCCCTGCCAACATCTGTTTGTCCTACAGCCTCCGCCTCGATGATTTGGCTAGGCAAGACTTCGGTAATATCCTCTTCATCCATAATCTCCAAGTTGGGAGAATCAATCGAGGTACCAGAACCTAGTGCTTCAGGAGTCGCTTCTAATGGAAGTTGATCACTCATAGGTTCTCGTGCTTTTTACCATCCGTAGATTAACAGTTTTCTTCTGTAGACTACAGCAACCCCCATCACCAAAAAAGACCAGGGGCCAAACGCATTAAAGATATAATCATGCCAACAAGATTGGAGAGCGAAAAAATAAGCTCCCACATAGATTCAATCTTTACTTTGCTCGAAAGATTGAAATGAAGCTATTCCACTTGGGAGCGGAGCTGCAGAATTTCTTCTGGCTCCAGATTTCTCCACTGACCAGGAAGCAGCTCTCCCAAAGAAAGAGAAGCAATGGCCACCCTGATAAGACGTAGCGTTGGATAACCAATTGCAGCTGTCATCCGGCGAACCTGACGATTGCGTCCCTCAGTGAGCGTGATCTCAAGCCAAGCTGTAGGTACAGTCTGACGCACACGAATGGGTGGATCACGGGGAGGCAGCTCAGGTGCAGTCGCGAGAAGCTTGGCTTGAGCTGGGCGAGTCAGATAGTTTTGAATTTTGATCCCCTGGCCCAATGGTTTTAAGTCATAAGGTGTTGGGATGCGTTCCACCTGCACCCAATAGGTTCGGGGATGAGAAAAACGAGGATCACTAAGACGATGCTGTAACCAGCCATGGTTGGTCAACAATAGCAAACCTTCACTATCTCGATCCAATCGCCCTACCGGATAGACATCGGGCACTGAAATGTAATCTTTGAGGGTGACTCGCCCCTGTTGATCGCTAAATTGACAGAGAACACCATAGGGCTTGTGAAACAGAATATATTGGTGCACAATCACGACTCTGCAGTTATGACCGATTCTTGATGTCGGGAAGGAACGGTATCCAAGGTGGACTAAATTGTCTCAAAAATCCAACCACTAACAACCAATTCTAGTTACGCTTGAACGAGATTACTATTTTCCGGACAACCTTGGATGGATCTACTCCGATCGTTACCGATAGGTACATACCTTGAGGAGCCCATAACCTGGCTTCATCGTCTTGATCCAAGGGTCAAGCTTGTGTGGCTCATGACCTTTTTGCTAACTCCACTACTAGCAAGCTTTGTATGGCGATTAATACTCGTTGTTCTACTCTTTTTACTGACCTGTAGTGCCGTTCCACTCCGAGTCTGGCGTCAACAAATGGGCCTGCTCTCAGCCCTATGTTTCATCGTGTTTGCGGTAACAACCTTAATGCCAGATGGCTTAGCAGCCCAGCATCAACCTCGACTTCCCACCCAAGAACTCACCTTTGCCACTGGCGCACCTGCACTTCAAGCGTTAGAAACGACGCCTGCAGCTCCCCACCTCACCCCATCAGTCCTCGAGGCCCTTAAACTACACCCCTATCGCTACATTCTTTTTGAGATAGGGCCCGTCAAGGTTACGAGAAGATCTCTGGAGCTCGGATTCAGGATAGGAAGCTTGCTGTTCACGCTGATTTATGGAACAACTCTATACCTGTTAACAACAGCCCCTGAAGAGATCACAACAACATTAGAGCTGTTGCTAAAGCCATTACGACGTTGGCGTGTCCCTGTTACAGAATTAACGCTGACTTTAACATTGGCCCTCCGCTTCATCCCCCTCGTCCTAGAAGAAGTACAAAATTTAGTGCGATCAGTTCGTACGCGTGCAATTAACTGGAAGAAAATAGGCGTGAAGGGAGCTTCGCAGATCTGGCTACAATTAGCCGATCGTTTACTCGAGAACCTCTTTCTCCGCGCGGAACAAATTGCAAGTGCAATGCAGGTCCGTGGATTTACAACCCCCAATCAACACAATGTTCAATGGAGTCAGTTAAAGGTTCATTTGCGAGACTGGGTAGCTTTATTTCTCGTCTTGGTGGTTTGGGGTGTGCGATTTTGGATGGGCATTGATACATAGTTCTCCTGGCACGATGAATTAAATGGGTCAACTTCTCCCCTGGCATTGGCGATCGCAACCCCTCGCCAAGCGAACGGGCTCAATGATATTTGCGGCCCTGTTTCGAAATTTTGATATTGCAACGTTACTAGAAAGTCCTTCCTCTTCGCTGAGTCGTTATTCTATCTGCGCTGGCCCTCCTCGGACGATCAACCAACAACCTCAGCTTTGGACACCTCAAATCGGTACTATCCTTCATTGGCTCCGAGAGAGACAACAGGAATCCTCTGACAGTCACCCTCCTTCTGCATCACTTCCCTTTCTCGGAGGCTGGCTGGGTTGGTTTGGGTATGATTTGGCTTGGGAAATCGAGTCTCTCCCTCTGATCAATAGAGATCCCCTGCCTTTTCCAGTTGCCTATTGGTATGAACCTGAGAACTTTGCCGTTCTAGATCACCACCGTCAAGAGTTATGGTTGGCCACCACACACTCGGACCAGCTGGATGATCTAGAAGCCCTTCTGCTCTGCTCAGAGTGGCAAGAGGCTCCCGACAGCGGAGACCTGCTAAAAGCAAGTTTGATGCTCACGAACCAAGCAGACTACGTAAAGATGGTGGAGCTGGCACAGGAACATATCCAGGCGGGTGATATCTTTCAAGCCAATCTTTCTACACGATTTATGGCCGAAGCCCGGCTCGATCCCTGGAATCTTTATCGCCATCTTCACCAAATCAATCCATCGCCCTTCGCAAGTTATTGGCAAACGCCCTGGGGAGCAGTTGTGAGTTGCTCTCCAGAGAGACTCGTGCAACTTCAAGGCCCCAAAGCGCAGGTCCGGCCCATTGCAGGAACGCGTGCTCGGGGAGCAACCGCATTGCTAGATCACCGCCTTGCTCGAGAACTATCGACCAATCAAAAAGAGCAGGCAGAACACATCATGCTTGTCGATCTAGAGCGGAACGATCTTGGACGAGTATGCCAGTGGGGATCAGTCAAAGTAGATGAGCTACTCACAATTGAATCCTACAGCCATGTAATGCACCTGGTGAGCAATATTATCGGCACGTTAGCACCCGAAAATGATGTCGTTGACTTGATTCATGCTGTATTTCCTGGCGGCACGATTACGGGCTGCCCTAAAGTCCGCTGTATGGAGATCATTGAGAAGCTAGAACCCGTGAGACGAAGTCTATTTTATGGATCATGTGGATATATAGATTTCAGAGGTCACCTTGACTTGAATATCTTAATTCGCACTCTCCTAGTGGTACCTCAAGCAACATTTTCCTCATCTCAGAAGCAATTGGTGCAGATTTGGGGTCAAGTCGGAGCAGGAATTGTTGCCGATAGCAACCCTCAAAAGGAATGGCAGGAATCGCTGCACAAGGCACAAGCTCAACTGATTGCATTACGTCAAATGACAGGCCATATATAGATTTCCGAGTTTCCAGTATAATTAATTTCGTCTTGTCTTTTGACAAAAATAAGTCCAACTTATCAGGATTTCACTCTCATCATGAGTTGCAGTCTTTTATACTCTTTTCTCAGTCCATATTTTCCTGTTAGCAATCTATCCAGACATTCTGCGGGGGTTCATATCCCAGTTCTTGATGACAACACATGATCAACGAAACGTATCTGAGCCATCCAAGTTTTGGACTGCTGTTCAGCTTGTGTCTGATTGAACCGCACCGAATCCTCTATACAACGTTGTATGCACAGCGCTTATTTTTTATTGTTTGTACTGATCAACAGGAAGTTGAATTCCAAGCAGTCAGCCGGAATGAAGCCAGAATTATCGTTGAAGGTCGACTGAGGATGTTGAGGCGGTCTGGTTCACCAGAGGACTATAAGGAACTCAGAACGATTCATCAACAAACATTCCAATGACCCATCCTGAAAGAGGTTTAACGGTTGCAGAACGCATTGAAAAGGTCACACAGCAATTACCCCCACAGACAAAGCTAATTGCAGTCACAAAAAAGATTTCTGTGCCTTTAATTCGGCAGGCTTATCAGGTGGGGATCAGAGATTTTGGAGAAAGCCGCATCCAAGAATTAGAGGCTAAACAATCTGAGCTTAAGGATTTATCCGATATTACTTGGCACTTCATTGGACATCTGCAGCGCAACAAAGCAAAGCGGGCCATTGAGCTATGTACTTGGATTCACTCTGTAGATAGCTTGTCCCTTGCCCGCCGTTTAGATCAATTAGCGATCAATCAAACTCACAGACCAAAGCTATGCCTACAGGTCAAAATGCTTGACGATCCCAGTAAGTATGGCTGGTCTGTCTCTGAGTTAAAACAAGATCTAGTTGGACTCTTGGAATGTAAAAGCTTAGACATTCAGGGACTAATGACTATTTTGCCTCTCGGGTTGAGCGAGCCCCAGAAGCTGAAGGCATTCGAAGGAATAAACACACTTGCCCAAGAAATCACAGCGCAGACTGATCACGCCCTAAACCTACAGGAGCTCTCAATGGGCATGTCTGGCGATTTTCAATGGGCGATCCAAGCCGGGGCAACGATGGTGCGGGTAGGCCGCTCTCTATTCGGGGATCGTTAATCTTCGGGTCCAAAGCTTATTGCTCAGACCCTAAAACCAATATTTTTCTTAAATAAATTGAACTAGCCCTTGTTAAATGCAACCAAAGGTGACATCCTTTCCACATACCTTCGGCGATGCTACTTCCTTACTTTTCTTGATTTTACTCAACAGAAGCATGAAGTTTGCTTACAATGAAGCAAAGCCTATAGTCAATCCAGGCTTTTACTGTACAATTCAAACTTGAAAATTTTACTTTTTTCAGATTATTGATCATTAACTGTTTATTCTTTTTCCAGATATTGATCATTGCTGTTTGTCAAGGTTAACTTGATAAGTTTAGTAAACGTTTTCCCTGCTGAGGCTTTGGGCTAAGGTAGGTAACCTACTCAATCTCAATACTTGGTTGTAAAGACCCCTACCACTTAAGTCATCCGCGATTGCGTTCGACTTTGAAAGAGTTTATTTCAGCAAACCACTGTCTACGATGGAGCCTAAATTGTGAGTACTTTGTTGGGAAAATTGAAAGAGTTTGTCGGCATGCCTGATGCAGAAGGTTATGAGGAGTACGGCGAATACGATGAGATTCAGGGTGAAGATTTCGCTGATCTTTATGCGCCAGAATCCATACAGAACGGGCCTGTCCAAGAGCCACTCAGCAACCAACCTGAAATCACACAAGGGGTCGAGATGAACAGCAGCACTAATCTCAACAATGTTGTCGGAATGCCTGGAGCCAATCGTTTTTGGGGTTCTGCGACTGAAGTCCTTGTGATGGAACCTCAAGCCTTTGAAGAGATGCCTCAAGTCATCCAGGCTCTCCGTGAGCGGAAGTCAGTGGTCTTGAATCTAACAATGATGGATCCTGCTCAGGCTCAGCGCGCGGTTGACTTTGTTGCAGGTGCCACATACACAATTGATGGCCACCAAGAGCGTGTGGGTGACAGCATCTTCTTGTTCACACCAAACTGCGTTCAGGTCAGCACTCAGTTTGGCGTTGTCCATGAGGCTCCTCAACCCCACAATCGCCCAACTCAGTCTTCCTATCAAACAGAGCCAACAGCTCTAAATCAGATTGCTCAGTAATTTGTTGAGACTCATCTCAGATGTTTGTCAGTTCTCTGAGCGATGGGTGAGTCTACAGTGAGCATCAAACTAGGCGTTATTGGTGGTGGCGTAATGGCTGAGGCAATTCTGTCTCGTCTTATAGCCCAAGAGCTCTATAGCGCCCAAGATATTTTGGTTTGTGATGTCTCTCCAGAACGCTTGAGTTACTGGAGAGAGACTTACAAAGTACAGTCATCGCTTGACAATCAGTCTGTTGTAGCAGCAAACGTCGTATTGCTAGCAACCAAGCCACAGGTTTTCCCTTCTGTAGCTCAACAGCTGCAGCTTGGATCTTCAGCTCTGGTCATTTCTATTTTGGCTGGGGTGCAGTTGGAGCAGCTTGAGTCTGCATTTAAGGGACACCCGGTGATTCGGGCGATGCCAAATACGCCTGCGACAGTGGGAGAAGGCATAACCGCTCTAGCCATCGGTTGCTCTGCTAATGATGATCATGTCACATTAACCGAACAGCTGTTTCAAGCGGTCGGTGATGTGGTGAGGGTGCCAGATTCCATGATGGATGCAGTTACGGGACTCTCCGGATCAGGACCAGCCTATGTAGCGATCGCAATTGAGGCCCTCACCGACGGTGGTGTTGCAGCAGGCCTTCCCAGAGCGATTGCAGGGAAGCTTGCATTGCAAACAGTGCAAGGTACAGCGACGTTATTGGCCCAATCGGAATTGCACACGGCTCAACTGAAAGATCAGGTCACGAGCCCTGGTGGAACAACGATCGCGGGTGTCAGAACCTTAGAAAAATTTGGATTTCGGTCGGCATTGATTGAGGCAGTACAAGCTGCTTATTTGCGATCGCAAGCCTTAGCTGCCCGAGATTAGGTACTAACTTCATGTCCCTTGATGCCTTATCTGGAATGACTGCGATTCCCGCAGCCCCCGCAGAATTCCATTCTGGCTTCGTGGGTTTGATTGGTCGCCCCAATGTGGGTAAATCAACCCTGATGAATCATTTTGTGGGTCAAAAGGTGGCGATTACCTCACCGGTAGCCCAAACCACACGTAACCGTCTTCGAGGCATACTCACCACCCCAACAGCCCAACTGATCTTTATCGATACCCCAGGCATTCATAAGCCCCACCATCAACTGGGCAAGATCATTGTCAAGAATGCACAGCGAGCGATTAATTCCGTTGATGTTGTGCTGTTTATGGTTGATAGCTGCAGTCCTCCTGGCGGGGGTGACCGCTATATCTTGGAGTTATTGACACAAATAAAAACACCTATCATTCTGGGACTGAACAAAGTAGATCAGCAAGAAAATCAGAAAGCGGAGCGTTTAGATGCCCAGTACCAAACCCTCGCCCAAGAGCAGGGCTGGCCGCTAAAGAAATTTTCAGCCCTAACAGGAGAAGGCTTAGAAGAGCTGAAAGCTGCATTTATCGACAATCTGCCCACAGGTCCCTACTATTACCCTCCTGATCTTGTAACTGATCAACCCGAACGCTTCATCATGGGTGAGCTGATCCGAGAACAGATTTTGCTGCAGACACGCCAAGAAATCCCCCATTCTGTCGCGATTACCATTGATCAGGTCAAAGAAGATCCTAAAATCACTCGGGTACTCGCCACAATCCATGCAGAGCGTCCTTCTCAAAAAGCCATCCTCATCGGGAAAAAGGGCTCCATGCTCAAACAAATCGGCAGTGCTGCCCGACAGCAAATGCAAACCCTGGTAGACGGGAAAATTTACCTTGAGCTTTATGTTAAAGTCCAGCCCAAATGGCGGCAGTCCAAGCTACATTTAGCCGACTTGGGGTATCGTGTGGAAGCAGAGTAGGGAATAGGTTTTGGACATTCAAACGCCCGCTTGGGTGAAGCATGCCGTTTTTTATCAAATTTTTCCAGATCGGATGGCCAGAGGTTCAGACGTTGCTGAGCACCGCTGGACTGCTGACTGGGAAGACTGGCACGCCCCTCCTACGTTCCAAGGCTATAAGGGAGGGGACCTCTGGGGGATCATCGAGAAACTAGATTATCTCAAAGATCTGGGCATCACAGCGCTCTATCTGACACCAATCTTTCAGTCAGCCTGCAATCACCGGTACCATACCCACGACTATTACCAAGTCGATCCAATTTTGGGGGGGAATATCGCCTTTAAAGCACTGCTTGATGCCGCCCATGAGCGTCAGCTCAAAGTTGTCCTTGATGGCGTTTTTAACCACGCAAGCCGAGGATTTTATTTTTTTAATGACATTCTAGAAAACGGCCCCAACTCCCCTTGGGTAGACTGGTTTCGGATTCAGGACTGGCCACTTTCAGCCTACGATGGTTCACTGCCCGCGAACTATATAAGCTGGGTCGATAATCGTGCATTGCCGACGTTCAATCACGATAATCCACAGGTGCGTGAGTACATCATGCAAGTGGGAGAGTATTGGATTGAGTTTGGCATTGATGGCTGGCGATTGGACGTCCCCTACGAAGTTAAGACACCTGGCTTTTGGCAAGAATTTCGAACACGTATCAAGGCCCTTAACCCCGAGGCATACATTGTCGGTGAAGTTTGGGAGGATGCCCGTCAGTGGTTAGACGGCAAACAGTTCGACGGCGTGATGAACTATCTATTCACGGGACCCACAATAGCTTTTACAGGTGGAGACTTAGTCGAGCAGCAACATGTTGAAGTCCCGGCTTACACCGCCACCCCTTCTCTGTCAGCAGAGGAATACGGCCATAAAATTCAAGAGTTGCTCATTCTTTATCCCTGGGAGATTCAACTCACTCAACTTAATTCCCTCGCCAGTCACGATACAGCTCGTCTGCTGACAATTGCTGGAGGTGATCAGTCTACGGTCGAATTAGCAACCCTGCTTCAATTGACCTTCCCGGGTGCTCCCTGCATTTATTACGGGGATGAAGTGGGTCTCCCCGGTGGATTAGATCCTGACAGCCGCCGCAGCTTTCCTGAACCAGAAGAATGGGACCAAAATCTACTAGAACAGCATCGTCAACTGATCAAGCTGCGTCATCGCTATCGAGCCTTACGCATCGGTCGATATCAACTCCTCGGCACAGAAGGCGATATCTACGTCTTTGCTCGCATTTTAGAAGCCGAAGCTCTGATCGTTGCCGTCAATATAGGACAGACAACAGCAACGACAACAATAGGTCTAACACCATTAGGAGAGGGTATTCTGCCCGATCAGATTGTCTATGGACAGGCCCAAATAGAATGGTCTAAGGACGAACGGATGGAGTGGTCAGAACAAAAACTAATCTTGCACATCCCAGCCCGGAGTAGCTGCATACTCGCAGGCGATTCAGCTTAGACCCATAGACTTTTTAGCCAAGGCTCATAGACTTTTGCTATACGTATAGGAAGCCATCGATTGGCTACATATAAATCACTATCACAACATGAAACGAAGAGACTTTATTCTGGGAGCAACCTCTTTAGGAGCCATCCCACTTACACAGAATTTGCTGGAGAAACCGACAATCATGGCTGCATCAAAAGAACAATTTGCTGTTACTAAAACAGAGGCCGAGTGGCAGGAGATACTGACCTCCGATCAGTTTTATGTCTTACGGAAGCACGGCACTGAGCGAGCAGGCACAAGCCCCTTAGACAAAAATTATTCTGAGGGAACTTACGACTGTGCTGGATGTGGTCAGCCTTTATTTACCTCAGAGACAAAATTCAATAGTGGTACTGGCTGGCCTAGCTTTTATGCCCCTATCGAGGGAGCCGTGGCCACAACAAGCGATCGCTCCCTCTTCATGGTGCGAACAGAAGTACATTGCAGCAACTGTGGGGGACACCTGGGCCATGTCTTCAATGATGGTCCGGCTCCAACCGGACAGCGGTATTGTATGAACGGTGTGTCTCTAACATTTGAGCCAGCAGAAGCTTAGCCCCTTATTTGCCGGGAGAGTCTCGATATAGCGCTCCCGGCATCCAATATTCTTCTAAAGTCTGCATGGCCGCGTCTTGGAACTCGGAATCTTCACAAAAGGTCATCAAGTCTAAAAACTCAACCACAATCGCTTCTTGTGTTGGGGGTAGAAGGGCGAACCTTGGTAGATCACGGTCTGAAGGACGGAGTGTTAAGAGTGTCCTTTCAATACACGAGGCGGACTGAGCTGAGCCCTCTACTGTGAAATTTCGGAGTGCGAAGTCCATCAGGTATGGCAAGTAATAGCGCCAAGAGACCGGATCAAGGTGAGGCAACGCAAAGCTCGCAAATTGCTGTAGGTACTGATCTATTGGCTGATCCAGTTCTGAATCAAAGGGAATGGGTAAATCATAGCTATCTCCTGCATTTCCGCTCCGTAATGTCATCGGTGGTCGATCAGAGATGGGCTTGAAAACGCTGTAGATTCGCTGAACAAGCTTGTTCTTATCCTCATCATTCATGATCCCTGTTGGATCGCCTTCTCGATGGCAGGGGGTGCAGCGGTAAGCGCCTGAAGATTCACCTTTAAGTCACAGGACCACCATTCAGGAACAATACAAGAGGAGTGCTCATCACTTTTACAGGTACTACACCATTCCCAAAACCCACCAGATGCAACAAATCGGATGCCGCCACTTAAACGGTCAAGCGACTTAGCGACTTAGTACCAGCGATGTAGTGATTGAGAAGAGCAGACGGGACAAGCCGCAGTCAGGTTCAGTATCTCTTGCGAAAACTGAAAGATTTCTTGCCATTTTTCCTCATGCAGGCCAGGAACTCCTCTCCATTTATGCTTTGGAGACTCCATCTTCAGGTTATATATTTATCTGTTGAGTTGATTAAAGCGTTTGCGTAGCTCTTCAACGCGCGTGCGGTTAGCGCCAAGATCAGACTGGCCCAGTCGGGAGGCTGAGCGAACTTGGATGATCGATTTGTCAGCAGGTAGATAACATTCGAGATCATCGACAAACCCCATTAATTTACTCGTGAACTCAGCATGAAGATAGTCATCAGTCGTCGTAATAACTTCGGCCCCTTCCATTGCCTCAATCACCTGCTTTAGCTTTGTGATAGCCCCTTGGTCTCCACCACCATTGGTTATTGCAGCCACATGATGGGCTGTATCTTGGGATTGGCTGCTCACACAGTTGGGTGAATCCGGACAGGCAGACAATTGACCTCCCGTGGCCCCTAAATGGGACGGGCGTTGACCAGAAAACGAGAAGATAGGCATGGGAGGTCTCCAAATAAATCACACAGGTCTGTCTAGAACAGGCAAATAGACATGAGGAGTTTAGTCCTATGGTGACGTATTTTTGTCAGCTCAGTCGACGATATTACTTCTTCTTATCTTTCGTTTTAGACTCGGTTTTCGCTTCTCCCTCAGACTCTTCTTCCTTCTTAGCCTGTTTGGCAGGTGCAACGGAGTTGGCTGAGACCTCTGCCCCTTGTGCTAATTTTTCGCGGACTAATTTAGTGATGTCACTGGCAAATTCGGGCGTGTCCTCCATGAACTTGACAGTTTTATCACGGCCTTGAGCGATATTTTCACCGTTATAGCTGTACCAGGCCCCTTTGCGAACAATCACATCCATTTCTTCGGCCATATCCAGAACACAGCCTAATGTGGAAATACCGTGGCCAAAAATGATGTCAAACTCGCCAATGCGAAACGGTGGTGCGATTTTATTTTTGACGACCTTGACCTTCGCTCTGATCCCAAATTCTTCTGCTCCCTTTTTCAAGGTTTGTATCCTTCGAATATCAAGCCGTACAGACGCATAAAACTTAAGGGCATTCCCTCCCGTGGTGACTTCGGGATTGCCATAGGTCACCCCAATTTTCTGACGGAGTTGATTGAGAAAAACAACGGTACAGCCAGTCCGACCAATATTTCCAGTGATTTTGCGCAGGGCTTGGCTCATGAGACGGGCCTGCAAACCCATATGAGAGTCCCCCATTTCTCCTTCGATTTCAGCACGAGGGACAAGGGCAGCCACAGAGTCAATGACAACCACATCAACGGCAGTGGAGCGGACAAGCTGATCCACAATTTCGAGTGCTGATTCCCCAGTGTCAGGTTGGGCCACTAGTAAATTTTCGATATCAACCCCAACCGCTGCTGCGTAGGTGGGATCAAGGGCATGTTCAGCATCCACAAAGGCAGCAACCCCACCTGACTTTTGTACTTCAGCAATGGCGTGGAGAGCGAGGGTTGTTTTACCGGAGCTTTCAGGACCATAGATTTCGATGACGCGTCCCTTAGGCAAGCCACCCCCGAGAGCAATATCTAGCGTTAAGGCTCCACTTGAGATCGTTTCGACTTTCATACGACCTGCATCCCCAAGGCGCATGATCGATCCCTTACCGAATGTGCGTTCGATTTGGTTCAAGACGACGCCGAGCGCCTTATCTTTTTCTGAGTTGGATGCTTTATCAGAAGCCATTGCACCTTAAAGAGAATAACGGTGGTCAGATATAGGCCTCTATTGTAGGGGACATTGTCGAGTGTCTTGGCGACTGTAATAGTGCCAAGAGATCTGGCTACATGTGAGTGAATCAGTAACCTACTATCAAAGTGCGGAGATAAACAATTCTTTAATATCCAGAAATGACCGCTGAGCAGCGACTACAGCAATCCTGCATTTAGTTCGCTCAGGCATATGAAAACTTAGTTGGAAATAGTTCTGTGCAATGCCGTCAGACATCATTCTCATTGGTCCGATAGGGGCAGGTAAATCTACGGTGGGTGAACTTCTGGCAGAGCAGTTGAGTCTTCCACAATGCTCAATGGATGATTGGCGCTGGAAGTATTACAAGGAAATAGGCTATGACCAAAAACTGGCGGACTTCAAACGCAAAACGGAAGGTTTTTGGGGCGTTTGCCAATACTGGAAACCCTTTGAAGCCTACGCAGTCAAAAGGCTATTGGCCAACCACAATGATTGTGTGATTGATTTTGGAGCAGGTCACTCTGTATATGACAATCCCAGGCTATTTGAGTCGGTACGACAGGTTATGGCCCCTTACCCCAACGTGATTCTATTACTGCCGTCTCCGGATGTAGACACATCTCTATCGATCTTAACCGAGAGGAATGGTGATCCATCCGAAGGCCAGCGCTTTGTGAATGAACATCTATTAAAACATCCCTCAAATTTCAAACTTGCCAAGTTTACGGTGTATACAAAGTCCCAAACACCAGCAGAAACTTGCCACGAAATATTGCGATTGGTGGGCTGGAAATAGGCGCCGATAGTACAAATCAGCCAAAGACGCTAAGCTGTAGTCGTGAGTATTTTTCCTCACGATTTTCTCCTATGACCTCTGGCTCTCCCAATTTACTGGTACCGCCTTCAGTTATTTCTGTCGGTGGGTTAACCCAATACATTCAGACCCTGTTAGAAGAGGATCAAGAACTGATCCAGGTGTGGATTACAGGGGAAGTTTCGAGTGCTAATCCGCATAAAAGTGGCATCTTTTTTACATTGCAGGATCCTGATGTTGCAGCAACCTTGCACTGTGTGGTCTGGAAGTCTTATCGAAACAAACTGGTCATTCAGCCAGAGCCAGGTGAACAGGTCATAGTCCTTGGGCGAATTCGTCTGTATCCCAAACGGGGCGAGTATCAACTGATGGTGTGGCAGGTGCTGCCAGCAGGTGAAGGGTTGAGATCGCTTCGCTACCGACAGCTCCGAGACCGTCTCTCTGCCGAAGGTGTCTTTGATTCTGAGCGAAAACGGCCACTTCCAAAATATCCCCAGACCATTGCGGTCGTGACGTCTCCCCAAGCAGCGGCCTGGGGGGATATCAAACGCACCCTAAAATCTCGCCATCCAGGAATGAGAGTGCTGCTCTCCCCGGCGAATGTACAAGGTGAATTGGCACCAGATGCGATCGCAACTGCCATAAAAAGAGTTGAACAAGACGGACGTGCGGACGTCTTGGTCCTATCGCGGGGCGGCGGTGCCTCTGAAGATATGGCCTGCTTCAATGACGAACGAGTCGTCAGAGCCATTTGTGATTGTTCAATCCCGGTCATATCAGGAATCGGGCACCAACGCGACGAATCGCTTGCAGATCTGGCCGCAGATGCCTATGCCCACACCCCCACAGCAGCAGCGGAACTAGCCGTACCTCGCCTTAGCGACCTCCAGACCGATCACGAAGAACATATCGTAAGACTCTACGTCACCTTGACCCGCAAGCTCGACCGTGTTCAAGATCAGCTACAGACCCAAAAATCACGTCTGCATCGACTGAACTTAGATCGGCAACTTGAAAGGGATAAAGCCGCAGTTCAACAGCTCAAGCAACAGCTAGGTCGTGCGGTACAGCGCAGATTACTCGCTCATCAAAAACATCATCAGCTTTTACAACAAAAGCTGATTGCACTGGACCCGACCGCAGTCCTACGACGAGGATATGCCGTTGTCAGAACCACAGATCAAAACATTGTCCGTCAGGTTGAAGATATTGAGGTGGGCCAAACCTTGAAATTACAGTTTTCCAACGGACTAGCAATAGTCCAGGTCACTGAGCTTTAGTCCTCTATCCCCCGTTCCTCTGATGTCTAACTCTGAACCCTATATAGATGTGACAGCACTGCCGGCCGATTGGCGCTACGAGCAAACGGTAGCTGAGATTGAAACCATCATTAATCAGATCGAAGCTGGAGATCTCGATTTAGCAGATGTCTTTGACCAATTTACCCAGGCTGTGACTTATCTACAGCAATGTGAAGCTTTTCTAGGCGATCGCCAAGGCCAGCTTGACCTTCTACTGGAACAACTGGGCGATCCTTCCGATGTGAGTTAGGCACACCTAAATTACATCAGTACGGGACAATGAAGAGTCAATCCCCTAAAAGATGTAAGCCCCTATGCCCTCATCCAATGGCCTGCCCCCAACGGCACGTTCCGAATACGAGCGCCCGTTGGGCTTCTGGACCAAGATGGCCTTCGGAGCCGGAGATCTAGGTCCCGCGATGAACGCCAATCTAGTGATCTTTTTCCAGTTGGTATTCCTCACCAATGTGGCTGGGATTCCGGCAGGATTAGCTGGCAGCATTCTCTTGGTGAGCAAAATCTGGGATGCCGTAAACGATCCCATTGTGGGCGTTCTCACAGACAAAACTCAGTCTAAGCGCTGGGGTCGGCGCTTGCCCTGGTTGCTCTACGGGGCACTCCCGTTTGGAATATTTTCTTTCTTACTATGGATTTTGCCTCGTTTTGGGGGTGAACTGCCCAATGTTTGGTGGCTCTTGACCTATTACATCATCATAGGAGCGATCGGCCAGGTCTTTTATACCGTGGTCAACCTGCCTTACACAGCTATGACCCCCGAGCTGACCCAGGACTATGATGAACGGACTCAGCTCAATAGCTTTCGCTTCGCCTTCTCAATTGGGGGCAGCCTTTTATCCCTAGGGTTGGCCTTAGGAATTTTCGAACTCATCCCAGAATCACAAGCAGAACTCCAGTATCTTGTGATTGCGGCATTAACAAGTGGCATCTCAATACTTGCCCTCTATTGGTGCGTGCTGGGCACTCGAAAACGCGCGCTTGTGTTTGAAGCACAGCGCATACAAGTCCCAACAGAAAAAGCCATCCCTCTACTTGAGCAGCTCAAAATCGCCCTTAGTAATCGTCCCTTTCTTTTTGTGATTGGGATCTACCTATGTTCTTGGCTAGCTGTGCAGATCACTGCCAGCATCATTCCCTACTTCGTCATCAATGTCATGGAACTTAAGCAAACTGATGTTCCTCTTGTTCTCATTGGTGTCCAGGGAACAGCCCTGCTCATGCTTTTTGTCTGGGGTCTTCTCAGTAAAAGGCTCGGCAAGAAGGTCGTGTACTTCATGGGCATGAGCCTTTGGATCATTGCCCAAATCGGCCTATTTTTCCTTCAGCCCAGCCAACTCGTTTTGATGTATGGCTTAGCGACTATGGCCGGAGTGGGTGTCTCGACAGCATACCTAATCCCCTGGTCCATGCTCCCTGATGTTATTGAGTTAGATGAACTACAAACGGGACAGCGAAGAGAAGGTATTTTCTATGGCTTTATGGTTTTGCTGCAAAAGCTTGGCCTCGCCCTAGGACTATTTTTCGTGGGATTAGGCCTCCAGACCTCTGGCTTTATAGAAGCAGCAGCCGGGGAACCTATTCCCATCCAACCAGCGTCTGCAGTTCAAGCCATCCGATTAGCGATTGGTCCCTTGCCCACACTGGCCCTCATAGTCGGCCTCGTTTTGACCTACTACTATCCCATCAGCCGAGACGTACATGCCGAGATTCTTCTGAAACTGAGAGAAAGGCGGTTAAAAGAGGCGTCAGAAACTGACGATTAATACCTAATTTCTGAGAGGAAAATAAGCACAGAATAAAAACAGTCGCATTGTATTAAGAACTACAACATCTAATTGCCTCGGTTGCTAACTTGTGCATTGTCACGCGATTCTACCCAGAATGGGTTCAGGAACAATGCATGTCTATAAAGTTCAACAAGTCGAAGGAATAATCTGTGGGTTATCTCTAGCAAACCTTCAGAAGCATCAAACTCTATGTCATTTTTGCCCCTATTCGCTTTTAGTTTGTTAATTTCTATTGAATTGGCTTAGCAGCGGCAAACCTGCAGTCCGCCCTATCTCGCCAAGATTTAAATAATTTTTGAGCAATTGAATTCTCATGACCGTCAACGCCCAAGGCCATCGGTGTTGCGCATTTCACTGCAGGGAATCTGTGTGTTCTTGTATCAACATCCATCCATCAGAACCACTCTTTACATCCCAACAACATCAAGTCCTAAATATTTGGAGATAACAGCAATGAACATTCAAGGAAAAACGGCTCTGGTTACCGGAGCATCCCGTGGCATTGGCCGAGCTATTGCCCTAGAACTGGCACATCAGGGTGCTGGGTGCCTCATCTTAGTCGCCCGCAATCACCAGCGCTTAGATGAAGTCGCTGCGGAAATTGCAGCAATGGGGGTGAGAGCGATCACGCTTCCCCTTGATTTAACCGATATACCGGCGGTTAGAATCGCTGCAGCGCAGGTTTGGCAGCGCGATGGACCCATTCATCTTTTGGTTAATTGTGCTGGGGTTGCCCACCAATCACCTTTTCTGAAGGCTCGCCTTCCTCAAGTGCAGCAAGAAATTGCTCTCAATTTGATGGGCACCTATACCATCACCCACCTCCTCGCCCGGCGAATGGCTCGCAGACGAGAAGGACGAATCATTAACGTTTCTAGTTTGATGGGTAAGGTGGCTGCACCCACCATGGCGACCTATTCCGCCACAAAGTTTGCCCTCGTGGGTTTTACCCATGCTCTTCGAGGGGAGCTAGCCGACTACAACATCCAAGTGACAGCCCTGTTGCCCTCTCTCACAGAGACGGATATGGCGCATAATCTGGAACGGTTTCGTTGGGTTATCCCTACCTCGCCCGCAGCAGTAGCTCGGGTTTTGGTTGCTAGCTTAGACAAAGAATCTGCAGAAATTCTTGTGGGCTGGCAAAGTCATCTGGCTGTGTTGTGTAGCCGCATTGCACCGGGCATTCTAGAAAGAATCATTCGAGCGACCGCTCCAAAAGCGCAAGCTCTCAGGTTTAGCTCTGTTGGAGCCTCCCAAATTTAGCTGTTTATCGTCCACCGCAGTACAGGAGAGATCATGAACAAGAAAAGTTTTAACGAAAGGGTTGAAAGATTATCTCAGTCTCCCAACCCTCCCACTTTTGATTGCCAAGATCGAATCCAGATCCTGAGTGATATTCGCGATCGCAAGTGCCACATCGTCAAAGTTGAGGGCAACGATCAGCATCCCAGTTACACCTATAGTGTGGGGCTATGGCACCACTTCGGCCATCCAGAATTTATCACCTTCAGCCAATCCGAGCAGTCAGGCGAGCAACTGATCGACGATATGCAAAAACTGGTGAAGGTCGGTCAACCCCCTGCCATCCAACACCCGTCAGGAAAACCACCAGAGGATTACCCCGTCAAGCTACAGCCCATCACCGATGAGCAATGGAGCCGTGATTTTCTGTCGCTCGCTGATTGGTTCTATGATCATGACTTTTTTCCAGTTTTAGAGCTCTTTCCAAATTAATCAGCCAAAAGCTGCTCAAGAATATCTGGATCGACTTCTAGGGGATCTTCACCTTCAATCAACGCTTCGTCGCATTGGTCAAAGGCAAGCTCATTGATATTCTCCAATGCTCCATCCAGCATCAAATTTAAACCTGCAGCAATCTTTTCTAAGGCTTCACGGTTCCATTGAGGTTGTTTCGCTAAGGCCAGCAAAAAAGACGAATGGGCCTCGTCTAGTCCAAAGTCACGGGAAATTTCTTGAGATTCGGAGACCGCCGGTTCTTCAATAAAAATATCCGACAAGATAGCCGAGGCAGCCTGGGATTCATCTTGCCGTTGCTGAATTAAGTCTAGATTTAAGCCAATCCCAACCTCAGGGGCAGCAGTTTCAGGCACGGGTGTGGCTTGTGAGACGGCAGGAATCAAGGGCTCAGCTGAATGAAGCTGACGATAAACCTGTTCAACCTCAAACCCAAGCAGAGGATAAAGTTTCGTGAGCGTCTCGACCGCATCCGGCGAGGCCTCCCCCCCAGCTTTAGCAACGTTGGCTAGGAAGGTTGCTAAAGCAACCTTCCGTCCGTCAGATAAATTCGAGAGTCGAGACTTTAGCCCCCGCAATGTGGGCTTACTATGACAGAGCCACTGAAAATGGGCCAATAGCCGATCGCGCTCCGCCTCCTGCAAACTGGGAGTCCAGGCCAAATACTGCTGCACATGGGCCATCCCTGCCGCATCACTCTCTCCAGAGGTCACCACCATCGCAGCCAAATGCAGCAGCAGTAGGGCAATGTCATAGCTGGCAGAGGGTTCAGCCATCGCGCCGTGAATGAGCCGAAACAAAACCACATTCTGGTTAGCCTTGAACGGTTTGCCCCCAAATCTGACATCAGGTTCCAAGCCAATCCCTTGAGCCTCCAGAAACTGCGACAGGAGAACAGCATCTGCTTTGGGAAGTTTCTCTAACGCTTCAGAGGACCATTGCCCCAACAAGTCTTTAGCCGGAAAAACCTGAAACTCATGCATTGCCAGACAACCAGTTGCCCAGACACGAAATTGGGTGACCTGCGGTTGTTCATGCAGTTGAGCAATCTCACTCGGTAGCCGCAGGACCGCAGCGTAATGGCCCTGCAGTTCTTCATTCCGGCTCAGCCAGCGGTGGTAGGGCTTGAGAATATCAACACAGGTCTCAACCAGGGGCTGAATGGTCCCCAGACGGTTGGTGGCCTGAGTAAACTCGGGTAGCTCGGCGGTAATATCAATCGGCCCTCCAAAGGAAACCGTCGCCGGTTGATAGGTGCGCATTAGAGTGACCGTTGGACCGGAACCATCGAGAACAACCCCCTCTCCAAACTGACGGTGATAGCGTAGCCGGAACAAACTTTGAAGTTCAGGACTGCCCACAACCGATTTAGCTTTCGTGGCACTCAATCCCCAAGCCAAAGCCCAAAGAGCCGGGAGCGGCTGCCCCACCTGAGCCAGTTTTCCCAGCGTCAACTGCAGTGGAATACTTTCTTCCGAAGGCTGTCGGAGTGCCAAACCCTGAGGAGACTGCAACAGCCAGCAAGCTTCCAGAAAATTGGCTGCATCTCGAAGGAAGGACTCGCTTTGGTCATAAAGCACCATCAGGCGCTCCACCTCGTTCATAATTTGCGTGAGTTCAGCCGTAAAGTCCTGCCCTGACTCTCGCAAATCGTGCAGGACACGACGCTCCAGACCATAGAGGAATAAAAAGACATATCCAATGTGAATCTGTGGATCTGTGCGACCTACCGCCAACCATTCCAGATAGGCCGCCCGACACCCTGACGGGATTTCGCTATAGGAGGGCCAGTGGGTCATCCACTCCCCAGCCCGATCCGGTTGTTCCGAATCAACCTTGAGCACAGGATTAATCAGGCAGGGCTCAATACTCACATGCTCGCTAATCCCCGAAAGGGTCTCACCGATGTAGACCATCCCATGGGTCAGGGTGTAGTCATCAAGGGTCAACACCTCTCCAGGCATCACCCAGCGCGTCTCAGATGATCTCGAAAACTCGGGAGCTGCAGTAAAATCTGATTCCCTTAAGTCTGCTTCCCTCAGAGCAAGGGGCTCAGGCCGTTGTTGAATAGACGTAGATGCTGCCTCAGCGGTGGGCTGCGGTTGCGCTCGAAGCAGTTTTTTAAGCCAGTTCAGCATCCTGAAGCTTGGTAAGCAGAATCAAGGTGAGCCCATTGTATCGATCATCCGCAGATCAGAGCGGCCCCGCCCTCAATCTATCGCTTTTAGGTCGCCTGGTCTTGGGCAAGTTTTGCGATCGCATCCACAATAATCCGATGCTCCTGCACCTGAACCCGAGCATGGAGGGTGTCCGCAGTATCGTCCGGCAACACTGGAACCGCTGCCTGCATCAGAATGGGGCCACTATCCACTTCTAGCGTCACAATATGGACCGTGCAGCCCGATATTTTGACCCCGTAGTCCAACGCCTGTTCAATGGCATGAATACCTGGAAAGTTCGGCAACAAACTGGGATGAATATTCAGCATCCGCCGCGGGAAGGCATCAACAAGCACCTGAGTGGCCCGTCGCATCCAGCCCACCATAATCACCCAGTCGACATCCGCCGCTTTGAGGGCCGCAACAACCTCTTGATCAAACCGCTCTCGGCTTTGATAGTCACGATGATTGATCAGCTTCGTGGGGATTCCCTGCTCCTGAGCACGTTCGGCAACCTTGGCCCCAGGATTGTTGTATATAACCACCTGTACCTGGGCAGGCAACACATTATTGGAAATGGCAGTTGCGATCGCAGCAAAATTACTGCCACTACCTGACGCCATAATTCCCAATTTCAGAGGTTTTTGGGCATCAATTGCCGTCTGAGAATAATCAGGAGAAACCAAACTCTCACACATAAGGCGTCATTAATCTCAGTAGAAGTATCTGAAGCAACAAAATTCTGAATCTACCTTTGTTAGTTTATATACATAATAGATTCTTTAGATTTCATTTTTTAAGCTAGATTTTCGGAAAATCGAACTTAATTGAAACGAAAAGACCCAAAATGTTTAACATTTCTCACCCTAAAAGCTAGAGAGACCTCGATATACCTCCACGCTTAACAGGAGTCTTGCTTTGTAAGCAGCAACTGTGGTGAACATTTTAAAGCACAGTTCAGATTTCCATGATATTTGGGAACCCTAGCTAGGATACCGAATCATGTCCAAATCCTCTTCCCGAGCTTCAACCTCTTTCATGCCTGCGATCCTAACGCCTCAACTCCCCGCTCTTAGAACCACTGCAAATCCGTCCCCAACCTCAAACGCCCAATATTTTATTACCCTCTGTACCCATGAACGCCAATGCTTATTTGGCGAAATTGTGGATGGACAGATGCTGTTAAACAAGCTTGGGGCTATTGTCGAAGATGAATGGCAAAGTGCAGCCCAAGATCGCCAGGATCTTGACTGCCAACAGTGGATTATCATGCCTAATCATATCCACGGCATCGTCACCGTAGCTGAGTCCGCCGATCAGCATTCCACGTCTGATACGAAGAAACAGCAAACACTTTCAGACTGGATAGATCAGTTCAAAGCAACGGTTACCGAGCGGATCAATTCCCATCGCAAGAAAGAGCGCCCCATCTGGCAGCCCACAGATGACCAGCAACTCATCCCGCACCATTTTGCCTTCAATATTTTTCGGCAGTATATTCGCAGCAATCCCCATGCTTGGCTTTGGGACAAGCTTCACCCGGATAGCCCCTCAGATTGGCTCTACCCTGAAGGCTCGATCTAACAGTCGATCATCGAGCAAGTCACTAAACAATCATGGGCTTGATCCCAATCAATACACTGGCAAGAATTGTCTCACTTCATTTGGAGAAAAGGCATGAAGGGCTGATGGTCAGAGCCGATGGTTCACCCTACCGATTTTTTCGCTGTTAAAGTCATCGGCATAATAGGCATGGGAAAGATGTGAGATGAGATCGCAACTGAACCATCAATAACTGACACACCACTGACAAGGACAAAAAATCTAGACCT
>CALFCG010000283.1 GCA_937951315.1 uncultured cyanobacterium | reverse complement strand
CATGCTTGGCTTTGGGACAAGCTTCACCCGGATAGCCCCTCAGATTGGCTCTACCCTGAAGGCTCGATCTAAAAATCGATCTTCGAGTAAGTCTCCAAACAATAATGGGCTTGATCCCAATCAATACACTGGCAAGAATTGTCTCAATCCATTAGGAGAAAAGGCATTAAGGGCCGATGGTCAGAGCCGATGGTTCACCCTACCGATGTTTTCAGGGTCTTACTCCCTCTCTTTTTGAGATCGATGGCTATCAACTGTCATCACTACCAAGAGGAACCGTCTGATCGAATAGCTGTTAAAGTCATCAGCATGATAGGCATGGGAAAGATGTGAGATGAGATCGCAACTGAGCCATCATTAATTGACACACCACTGACAAGGACAAAAAATCTAGACCTTCCTATAGACATAGATTGAGGCATGGCATCAGCCTTAGATTGATCAATCCAGCGGTGATAGAACATCAGCCACCTCTCCGAAGCAGATTTACAGGGAAAGCTAACCCAAATCAAAACGAGAACCAACAGCAAAATCAGCCAACGGGAGAAACCCCAAACCAACAGAAAGGCTTATAGAGCTTCAACAAGACTAGCAAACACACAACAGTGGCACCGCACACAGATCAAACAATAGCACCAACAATGCGGGACAAGAGCAGCCCCAGCAGAGCACTTATCAGCAGAAAAGATTGGGAATCCAACGACACAGGAACAACTGAATCAGGACTACTGAACCCAAGATTCTTCAGGCTGGGCCTCCAGTTCCGCATAGACGCGTTCCTTACGAACCTTAATACGTCGCTTCAGCTGCAAAGCTTGGCGCGGAGAAGTATTGCTTTGAAGAGATCGGGGCAACTTTCGTTTGCTTTCAGTCTGAGCATCCAAACATCTCAAACCGAGCAAAACGGCCTCTCGGATCTGTGGTTGAGTTTCTTGGGCCAACAACAGTTGAAAGTAGTCACTGAGTTCCTGCCGTCGCTCCATCGTCAGCAACTCTATTTGGCTCAGCCGTCGGACTGCAACCAAGCGCTGCAGAGGCTCTGTTGACAACAGTTGTGTGACCCACTGCTCATAGGAATCTTCCGCGGACACTTTTGATGGCTCCAACACCTGTCCCATCAAAAGTCCAAGAGCAGATAACAGACAGAAACCTTGTACCACAACAGCCAACGCAATCCCAACTTGCCCGGTATTCTGCCAGATCAATAGCGTGCTGTAGCTGATCACCAAAGACAGTAAGCCCGTGATAAACGCAAGTAGGAGGGGAGAATCAAAAAGCGATTGCACCAACTTCATACCCATCAGCTTCAACGAGCCATGAGGACTGCGATACGCCAATACCGTTGTGCCAACCCCCATACAGATCGCAATCAGCAGTTGCCAATTCCAAACAAGAAGGGCAACCGCACCCACAGCAGCAAAGCCCTGAACAGAAGCACCATTCCCGAACTGCTGCATCAATCGGCTCGTCGTTTGAGCCTGGTCTCTAACAATGTCCGTTAATAGGGAATGCTTTTTCGGCACAAAATTTTCGTAATCAGCCCATGCTAAAAGCATCTGCTTTAAGGATGGTGTCTTCGCCATGCCACAATTAATCCAATCAAAACGACAAAACCACCTTCACGTCCCAAAACGCTGTAGTTATTACAGTGATTTTATGGCTCTCAATTAAAGTACCATCTTCCACTGAGTAGATCCCAAAAGCCTTTGACAGGCAAAATATAATGATGAGAACTCTTTTAGCTTTAATGTGCCTGTGACTTCTACTTCCGAGAACGAAATGCTAGAGGGTCAAGAGACGCTCCCAAGCAATGAAACGGGCATTCCCCAGCCTAATCCTGGCCCCGACGAACTGCCTGACGACATAGAGATGTCCCTTTTTGATCACCTCGAAGAATTGCGGCAGCGAATTTTCTTCGCCCTCATCGCAGTACTCGGTGGCGTCATTCTCTGTTTCTGGAAAGTCAATCTGATCGTCAAACTCCTTGAGGAACCCGCGCAGGGGGCTCAATTCCTGCAGCTTGCCCCGGGCGAATATTTCTTCGTCTCCATTAAAGTCGCAGGCTATAGCGGCTTATTAGTAGCAAGTCCCTTTATCCTCTACCAAATTATCCAATTTGTCCTACCCGGACTCACCCGAAAAGAGCGTGGATTTCTGGGCCCCATTGTTCTCGGATCTTCCTTCCTGTTCGTTGCAGGAATTGCCTTTGCCTACATTGCCTTGATCCCTGCTGCCCTCAACTTCTTCATCAACTATGGCGCTGATGTTGTCGAACAGCTTTGGTCTATCGATCGCTATTTTGAGTTTGTCTTGCTCCTATTGTTTAGTACAGGATTAGCATTCCAGATTCCTGTTATTCAGTTACTGCTGGGCTTAGTTGGCATCGTTTCAGGACGCCAAATGTTAGCAGGCTGGCGCGTTGTTGTGTTGGGTGCGGCCATATTGGGTGCCGTACTAACGCCCTCGACAGATCCTCTGACACAGAGCCTGTTAGGAGGTGCCGTTGTCGGTCTATATTTCGGTGGGACGGGCCTTGTCTTATTACTAGGCCGATAGCCAGCAAACTTTGGACTCTATAGTCGATTTTTCAATCTATTCTCATGCAGACCAATGGTCTCTGGCTGAAAAGCAGAGAGCATGACAGTGCCTTTCACTGAGATGACAATAGCCCTGGGACTTCGACCTTGAGTAAAATCAACCAGCTGCCCTTTAGATTCAGCGTCAGCAATAAGGCGTTGAACGGGGAGAGAATCAGGATTAATCACCGCAATCAACTCACTGCCAGCAACCGTATTGCCATATCCCAGGTTAATTTGTCCATTGTTCATAGAACATTCCAAACCCAAAATGCCCTCACCTTCTCAGGTAAGAACAGCCACATTCCGGACAGACATGACACGCTGGGATCTCAAAGCAATCTCAGTACCCATCAAAACAATATTTGATGAAGCGGAAGACCAAACTCCTCTGCTCTTCATCAACTGCTCACCAGCGTTTGACAGTCCAACAGACCGTATACCTATGTTTTCCTATTAGCAGTGCTGATCGATTCACCCAACTGGTTGATATTTTCCACCCCCAGTTGGATAATTTTTCCCTTAATCCAGGCACGTAATGTTGCAATGAAGCGAAACGCGCCCGACAGGATTTGAACCTGTGACCAATTGCTTAGAAGGCAACTGCTCTATCCACTGAGCTACGGGCGCAAAGGTATAGGTTCTGAGCTTAGCAGAACTCCTGTGCCGATAGTAACGCACGCCACCAACCTTTGTGAATGCCATAAGTTCACTAGGAACGTCCTATGGAAAGCCCTTAAATGCATTACAGTGCTTAACGTTAGACCGGTGTAGAAAAAAGTCTCATGGCCCCCTCCGCCCTATTTCAACAATCTATTTATATTGATGCCCCCATAACCGTTGTCGATCAAGCAATTACAGACCAACACCTAATGCAACGCTGGCTGAATCCCGCCCTCACATGCAAGGCTGAAGGTGTCTGGAGTAGTGAGATCGGCAGCAAAACGCGTTTTTTGATCCAAATTCCATTCATTCAACCGACGCTCTACAGCACAGTAGTAGAGCGCCAGGTAGGCTTGGTGGTATGGCAATTTACAGGATTTTTTACGGGTCAGGATCGTTGGGAATGTTTTCCAGAAATAACTGGCACACGTTTGGTTAATCGTTTCGCATTTACGATCACCAACCCCCTTATCTCCTTTGGGTTCTGGACCTTTGCCGCTACCTGGACCCAGAAGGATATGCTATCTCAGCTAAAGCGACTTAAGGCAGTGGCTGAATCGTTATAAATTCTAATGAAGGATTGCAGAACATAATTCACATCAGAGAAGTCATGTTTACAGTCCCATCAGGGCAAAATGGCTATGAATAGAAAATTCTTTGGATTCGGTGTACAGCATCGGCAAAGCGCGTTGTAAATCGTACACTAATTGGATGCCCCCATCGTTCAAGCATTTTTCAGATAGGTTGATACTGGTAAAACGTTCATGCAAGGCAATCGCTCCCTCAATGATTCAACAGTCCCTGTGCTCAGTCACTTGAGCGATCCGGCTCTACCAAGCTCAGACTGTCCACGACGCACTCGTATTCAACTTGATCTGACACTGCTAGCGTTAGAGGCTCTTGACCTTAACGCCTCTGAGAATATGCTTGCGAGCATTCAAGAACTTCAGCTGCAGCCTGTCATTCAAAATCGCGTGAAGCTCTGGAAGCTTCGAAACACAAATCCTCTGCGTCGTTATAGTCGTCGTTCAAGATCGCTGACTCTTGCTGAAGCCAAAGCCCTCGTTGCCATTGCTTGTAACCTGGCACGACAGCAAACGGCAACCATTCGCCAGTTATTACTGGTACAAGAGCAACTTAAATCCCAGCAACTTTCACCTAGCCATAATATTCAGCTCGCCAACTATTGCGAGCGATTTCGCTCACACTTTCGCAGCCGCATGAACGCCAATCGCAGTGCAGTGGCAGCCTATCAAGATAATGAGCGGCTCGATGAACTAGCCCTCGACCTCTTGGGGCAGGTACTATTCTGTACGGGTACCGCTGGAATTCACCGATTCTGGTCTAGTCTATTTGATGGAGAAGTCGCCTAGCGCCATTATGACCATTCAACGCCAATACTTGCTGCCAAACTGTACGCTCACCCTCGAAGGTCTGAGTAATACCCTCAGCAGCCAGGAACTCAGGCCCTCTCTCGATACGTTGATGCGATTTGAATGCCACTTCGCTAAGCTCGATCAGACACTTGTTGGGGGCCTCGACTTTTTAGAAAGCTTAATTAGAGCCACCAGTGAATGTACTCAGTCTTGGATGAGCGGAGTTCAGCATACCAAGGCAAAACAGAAAGCGCGCCAAGTTGATCAGGTTCAGCTCCAACCATCGGATAAGGGCCAGTTCCAGATGTCAGTACCGCATGGACTGCTGAACGCACCTTCAACTGACGCAGAAGCACAACAATCTGCTGATATCAAGTTGTCAACCGTTCAGCTTTTTGACCTTGCAGAAGCCCTCGATCAGCTCTTGGCTGACTCTCAGACCCTTCCCAATCTCTCACCCGATATTCAACCCCTATCTCGCCGAGAAGCTCTGTCGGGACAGCCCCTCATAAAAAGAGCTGCACCACTAGCACTCGGGACCGTGAGTCTTGCCGTTGCAGCCAGTGCCCTCTACTTTGTTCCAGTCCCAGAAATCAGCCGTCCCAAGGACAAACCGGTCACGATAGAGTCACCCACCGTACCCGGAACCGCATTGCCGACAACCGACGGAACGCCGACAACCGAGCCCCCATCTGAGACAAAAACCAGTCCGACTCCATCCAATCCCGAGTCTTCAGATAGCTCACCTCAGGAAACACCTTAGACAATCAAAAGGTAGCGTTGCAATTTCCTCTAAAATGCTAGTCGGGCCTTAGATGACCAGAAACTCAGAGAAGACATCTTCTTCATAACCTGAGCCCTTCAGTCTTTAAGTCACCCTGACGTATTATCTGGAGAATTACCGTGGACTTATCGCTCATACCAGCGCAACCAAAACTAGGCATCGTGAACGTTCTGATTGAGATCCCAGCTGGGAGCAAGAACAAGTACGAGTTTGATAAGGACATGCAAGCGATGGCCCTAGACCGAGTGTTGTTTGCCTCAGTGCAATATCCCTACGACTATGGCTTTATACCCAATACCTTGGCTGATGATGGCGACCCATTAGATGGCATGGTACTCATGGATCAACCCACTTTCCCCGGCTGTGTAATTGCTGCACGTCCCATTGGCATGTTGGAGATGATTGATGGGGGTGATCGAGATGAGAAAGTGCTCTGCGTCCCAGCAGAAGACCCTCGATACAATGAAGTCACTTCTCTAAAAGACATTGCCCCCCACCGTCTCGAAGAGATTGCCGAATTCTTCCGCACCTACAAAAATCTTGAGAAAAAGGTGACAGAGATTCTGGGTTGGCAAGATGTTGATAAGGTCAATCCTTTAGTGAAAGAGTGCATTGAAGCAGGCAAGAAGTAGCTCATAGATCTATCGATCTGACATCTGAATCAGTCGCACCTTATTTCTGGGCGGCTGATTTCAGCAACAGAAGGATCAACCTTCCCTGAAGTCCAAGGATAAAGAAGAACTATTCCAAAGTTATGGGTTTATACCTAGAGCTTTAGTTTTGGGATGCTGGAGTCACTGAAGACACAACCACTCATACCGCGCAACCTTTGCTTCTGATGAACTGTCAACAGCCCTGACACTGAAGGTATTTTGGTCTACCCCAACAACAGAAGAAGCCCACAGTTCGCAGTAAGCTATGGGTTGGGCGTACATTATGAGTCAACATGGCTACCATTAACGACAATTATCTCAAACTGAAAGCTGGCTACCTGTTCCCAGAAATTGGTCGACGAGTGGCAGCCTTTGCCAAGGCAAATCCAGAGGCTCCGATCATCAAGCTAGGGATTGGTGATGTCACCGAACCCTTACCCGAAGCCTGTCGCACAGCCATGATCAAGGCCGTTGAAGACATGGGCGATCGCAACTCATTCAAGGGCTATGGACCTGAACAGGGTTACCCATGGCTACGAGAAAAAATCGCAACTCAGGACTTTCAAGCAAGAGGTTGTGAAATTGACGCCTCCGAGATTTTCGTCTCCGATGGAGCGAAATGCGACAGCGGCAATATTTTAGATATTTTTGGCAACAACAACACCATTGCCGTCACAGACCCAGTCTATCCCGTTTATGTGGATACCAACGTCATGACAGGGCATACCGGTCCCGCCAGTGAAGAGGGGAAATATGGTGGGCTAGTCTACATGCCCATCACTGCTGATAATCACTTCACAGCTCAAATTCCTGACCAGAAAATTGATCTGATTTATCTTTGCTTTCCCAACAATCCAACCGGAGCAGTCGCCAGTAAAGCCCATCTCCAAGCCTGGGTTAACTATGCCAAGGCCAATGGCTCCATTATCTTTTTTGATGCCGCCTATGAAGCCTTTATTACCGATCCTGAGCTGCCCCACTCCATTTATGAAATTGAAGGGGCCAGGGAATGTGCCATCGAGTTTCGCTCGTTTTCCAAGAATGCTGGCTTCACGGGCACGCGTTGCGCCTTTACTGTTGTTCCCAAGTCCCTGAAGGCTAAAGCTGCTGATGGCTCAGATGTAGAACTATGGACACTCTGGAATCGTCGTCAGTCAACGAAATTCAATGGTGTATCCTACATTGTCCAACGCGGAGCCGAGGCTGTTTATTCGGAAGCCGGTCAAAATCAAATCAAAGCCCTAATCCAGTTTTACTTAGAGAACGCCCAGATTATTCGAGAGCAGCTAACAACAGCAGGTCTGACTGTGTATGGTGGGGTCAATGCCCCTTACGTTTGGGTCAAAACGCCAAACAATATCTCTAGCTGGGACTTCTTCGATAAATTACTGCACAATTCAAACGTCGTTGGCACCCCTGGCTCAGGATTTGGTGCTGCCGGAGAAGGTTACTTCAGAATTTCAGCCTTTAATAGCCGCGAGAATGTCAACGAAGCAATGCGACGCATTACCTCTGCTAGCTAATATTGACCACAGCTTTTTTCAAGCTAGAACGAAGCTAAGTCATAAATCGTTGTCTATTACGTGCCAGGATCTAGGCAGTTCTAGGTGGCTCTCTGCTATCCGTTAGAACTGTCTAACCACTCAACTCTAATCGTGTCTCATAAAAAATGAGAGCACAAATACTTAGCCAAATTGCATTTACAAAAGGGAACCTTATAGACACGTGTTTCCGAATCCATCACTATCAAAAAAAGAGATAAATGTGGATTCTGGTCTTGTCGGCTAGAGAACATTCGTTTTGTAACAAATAATCTAAGTACGTGACGAATTTGGCTGATTAGGATATTAATAAGGGAATCACTAAAATCCTGTATCACTGAGTCACTCACCCTTAGCTTGCATAGATTTGAGAGATGAGTTGATTTGGTGGTCCTCACACTCAGCTAAATCACTCATATAGGATTACATTGAAATGTCGATGACGAATCGTCCATTAAGTCTGTTGGCCTTATTCACAGCAGTAAACGCTGTCGGCCTATTGCTACCTACAACTCAGGCGGCAAAAGCCAACCCAACGGCACACAACTATAACCCCGCCTTGGTCGCCATCTATACTTCTAGCTGCGTGAAGCAGCTAAATGTTGAAACCCCAAAAGCGAAGCAGGCCTGTCAATGCTCTGTTAGAGAGATGCAAAAGCAGCATCCTCAACCGCAAGCTGTTGCTATTGTGAAGCAAGCCAAGTCCAGTGACTCTGTCGATCCCTCCACAGGCATCCCGACCATGATGTCGAAATACTTTGCGCCTTGCCTATAGTCAACCCCAAAGTATGGAACCTTTCGTTTTCATTTTGAGGACGGTAGCTGCTTCCATTTCTGCAGATGGTTTTCAGCTCTAGAGCCACTGGTTATTGGGGGGTAGAGCTGTTTAACCCATTGTTTCGATTGAAGCATTAATTCAGTAGAGCTGTACCGCCAGACTATTGTTCAACTTCACCATCAGCAAATTTCTGAGTCATCACGTACGCTTCCTCATCTGTAAGCTGCTTAGGGGGATGTTTCATAAAGTAGGCCGATGGAGACAGTAAGACACCACCCAGGTTTCGGTCTAAGGCCACCTTGCAACATCGAATAGCATCAATTACCACACCCGCCGAATTCGGAGAATCCTCAACCGACAAACGCATTTCCAGATGCATCGGGACATTGCCAAATAACTTGCCTTCAATCCGAATAAAGGCAACTTTATTATCTTGCTGCCAAGGGACATAATCACTGGGTCCCACATGGATATTTTCCGACTCTAAAGGCTCTGCCAAAGCAGACTGTACAGCTTCTGTTTTGGAGACTTTTTTAGAGACCAAACGGCTGCGATTAGTCATGTTTAGAAAGTCTGTATTGCCCCCCGTATTGAGCTGGTAAGTTCGTTCAACCTTAACGCCTCGCTTCTTAAATAGGTCTGACAAAACACGATGGGTGATGGTAGCACCGACCTGTGACTTGATGTCATCACCAATAATCGGGAGCCTAGCCTTCTGAAATCGTTCTGCCCAAGTCGGATTGCTGGCAATAAACACAGGGATACAGTTGATAAAAGCGACCCCTGCCGTAAGGGCACACTCTGCATAGAACTGCGTTGCCTGTTCAGATCCCACAGGCAGATAGTTAATTAAAATTTCTGCGCCAGAATCCTGTAGTTTTTTTACGACCTCAGTTGCAGTGGCTTCAGGGTGCTGGCTTTTCAGGAAAGTCTGAGCCTCAGGATAGTCCGACATATGCTCAGAATAACCATCCAAAAGACAGCCCATACTGACTTTCGTACCACTCTTTGGCATATTGTCACAAAAGACTGTTGTACAGTTGGGAGCCGCAAAAATAGCCTCGTTAATATCGTGGTCTACCTTCCGCTGATCAATGTCAAAGGCACAAACCACTTGAATGTCACTGGGCTGGTATCCACCTAACTCCCAATTCATCAAACCAATAACTTCTGGTTCGTTGGCTTGACGATAATATTCAATCCCTTGCAAAAGCGCACTGGCACAGTTTCCTAATCCAACGATCGCGATTTTGATTGTGTTCGCCATTATTGCTCCCTACGGTTTGGACTCTGCCCCATTTCTGCGCAAAGCTCATAATACGGCAGAACGGAACTGGAATGATCGGCGGGGGTTTCACAGGTCAAGCAATACCCTGTGATGATCGCATCTAAAACTTTCATGTCACCCCCTAACAGAACTTGACTGTATAGAGCAAAAACCCTGTGACCTTCTGCTTATTAACAATAGGTTATTTACTGTGATTCTCGTGTGGCGAATTACTGACTTACAAGGAATTTCCCAGAATTTTAAATCCAGCCCAGTGGCACGGCTCAGAGTAAGGACAGTCTTCTGGAGCAGCCTGCGACTCTTGCAGAAGGGTCTCAGTTAAGGCAATGCCAAAGTATCCACCCCATTGCCCTAAACCACTGTAAGTGAGGTTGCACAGCCAATGCTGGGCCTGTTGAAGCGCCAGGGAAGGGGGAACGTTACGCTGCAGACGCTGATATAAATTGAGTAAAAGCAATGTCATGGGCATCGGGTCAATGGGCCATTGACTGCAGATGACGTGGGCAACACCTGCCATCAGAAAGCTAGTGGGCAGTCCAATATTATCCTTCGCTGTTGGGGCAGGCTGATAATTAGACAGACAAATGAGCGAGAAGCGGCTCAGATCAAGCTTTACAATCTCCGCCATGGTAAGAGTCTGATCATCTGCCAACTCAATTGTGGATTCCAGGGGCTGTTGTGCATTATCACGGGCCAAAGCAGCGATCCATCCCAGCCCCGACATCAACTTCAGTGCAGCGAGTGTTCTGGCTTTGGTCGCCTGGGCTTGAATCAACCGGGTCGCCCGTGGATACAGCATCTGAACACCGATATCCTCTGGAGTAGATATTTGTTTGGGGGCCACCATCAAAAACTGCTGGGAGGGAAAACGGTGCCGACGGAGTTCCAAGCCTAGATGGATTGTGGGGAGATAGGTGGTGGTCCATGCATCGGAAAACAACGTGTGGAGTGGGAGAGGTTGTAACCCCTGATTGGGGACTAGGATCAGCTGCTGTACATCACTCAGCATTTCTCGACATAGCTGCTCAACATTGAGAAGCTGGCGCAGTTGCTGAAGCTGAGTTGCGATGGTCGGCGATGCTGTGAAATCAGCACTTTGTGCTTTCCACTGCTCTAACCACTCATCGAGCTGAGAACGCTGTCGAGTTGAGGCTTGAGTTATTTGCGATCCCTCTATTTCGTCGAATCTCTGAGGGGGCAAAATGCGAAAGACAACTGGGAACTGATTCAGCTTCAGGACAAATACAGAGACCGCAGCAGGACTGAGATGCCAAAACAGCAATGCGGATTGAGGACACAGCAGTTTCTGCATTTGGGCCCAATCTATGGGGGGAAATTCTTCCACATTTCGCCAGTGGTTGAGGCGCATATGATGAGCAGCATCGGCGGTGATTAAGGCTTGATTGACATCTTGCTGAGCCAGCAAATCAATCTGGAGCTGGTCGAGTCCTGCAAGTTCGCGTTTGAGCCCTTGACGCTGCTCAACAGATAGCGTCAACATTTGCAAAATCTGCCCTCGTTTTTCTAGGGCCTGAGGCAACATTGTTTGCAGTGCATACTGATCTCCCAACAAGGCACACACAGTGAGTAGGGACTGCAGCAACAGCAAATGAAGCTCAGGAAATTGCGCAAAGGTCAAATAGTCGAGCGCACTCAGGTAGCTCAGTTTCGCCTCTTGCCAAGACGGATTGGGATCAACAAGGGTATAGCCTTCACGATATTGAAAATCCCCCTTACGTTGGTACAAAATACCGCAGGCACGGGGATATTCAGCATATTGGGGTTGCATGGCCTCCAGACCCGAGTCTAAAGCAGCGATTGCTGCTTGATAGCCTTGGGTTAAGTAAATGCACATGCTGCGATCTTCCCAGGCGGGCCAAAGCTGCTGTTGGGTTAGACGCAGGGCAACATCATAGTCAGCGATGGCCTGTTCGTATTTCTTTTGTTCAGCCCAGACACTAGCGCGGTTGTGCCAAGATTGGTACTTTTCGGGGTCCAGTTTAATCGCTTGGTCAAAGCTAGAAATAGCTTCAGTGTGATTGCCGGCTCGGAAAAAGGCCGTGCCCCGAAAATTCCAAATTCTGGGACGATCTGGCTGCAGCGCAAGGGCCTTATCGTAGCTTGCGATCGCAAGCTCATAACTACCTGCATTCACCAAAGCCCCCGCTCGTTCCAACCAAAAATTCGGATCATCTAGCCCAGACTTCTGGGGGCGAGATGGAGCCGGAGAGGGAGCCGAAGATCGGGACGGAGGTTCCAAATCTTCCAAAGTCACCGGTAGTGGCTGAACCTCAGCTTTATGATTCGTATAGAGCGTCTGAGCATTCGTATTAGCAATCATTGCCTCGGGATAACGCCCTAACCGTTGTAATGCAACACCACATTGAGCCCAGAGATCAGGATTCTGCCCATCCAACTTCAGTGCCTGGCGAAACCGGAGCATCGCAGTTGCTGGATCATCAATTTTAAGAGCATCCTTGCCTTGTTGAATCAAGACCTCAGGGGTCAGGGAAGACGTCATGAACATTAGCCGAGAGAATACCGCATACCAGGGTGTTGAACCACCACCCCTAACAACTCTAACTGCAGAAGCACACTGGACAGTTCGCCGATAGGGAGTTGGGTTTGCTCCACTATTAAATCAAACGGTACTCCTGTTTCACCAATCTCCTGGATCAGTTTGTTAAGGGCCACAACTAAAGTCTCCTGCACAGATGTCAACGCAGGAGAGGGTTTAGAGCTTTGAGAGACAACCGTTTCAACATCTTTAACTGTCTCTAACTGAGGCATCGCCCCCAGCATATTGAGCAAGTTACCAATTCCCAAAATTGCCTGCGCTCCCCGCTGTAACAAACCCAAACACCCCACCGCTCGAATATTATCGAGGGAATTTGGCAGAACATAGACATCTCGACCGTATTCATTCGCCTGGTACGCCGTAATCAAGGCCCCAGACTTACTGGGAGCTTCCATAACCAGGGTGGCGCGGCTCAGCCCCGCAATTATTCGATTCCGTTTCGGGAAATGGGAGCGATGGGGTTGTGTCCCAGCAGGATACTCACTCAGCACTAGGCCCTGCTCTGAAATACGCTGGTGCAAATTATGATTACGCTGTGGATAGGGCGTATCAACCCCAGTCCCTAACACTGCCACTGTCCGCCCTCCCGCTTCAATACAGCCAATATGCGCTTGGGTATCAATGCCTTCGGCCATCCCAGAAACAACCGTAAAGCCGTTTTTAGCAAGAGCGTAGGCAATCTTTCGAGTCCAGCGCTTTGCATATTCAGAAGGATCACGGGTACCCACAATGGCCACAGTAGGTGTTATGCCCTGATTTTCGGTCCCAGAGATCTTTCCGTGATAGTAGAGAACAGGGGGTGGATCGCCCATTTCAAGCAGCAGACGCGGATACTCACGATCTGATGGTACCCAAAACTTTTGTTCCTGATGCTCAGCTAACAACTGTTGGGGTTCAAGGGCCTGCCGCTGACTCAAAATGGTGGTCAACGTTCGCCCACCAATACCACTAACCCTTTGCAACTGATCGGGACTAGCAACCCAAGCCGCAGAGAGAGAGCCAAATTCCGCTAACAATCGCTGTAACAACACTGGTCCAACCCCGGTGATCTGGGACCAAGCCAGCCAAAATGCTCGTTCTGAGGCCATTACTGCTAGGAAGCGATGGATTTCACAGCCCGATGGGAGAAACCTTGCTTCGAGAGCGCTTGACCAAGCTGCAGTTGGTTCTCAACGCGATCAACAAACATGACCCCAGTTAGATGATCAATCTCATGTTGAATTGCTCGAGCCAGAAGTTCTGTTGCCCATAGCCTCTGGGGTCGCCCCTGTTCATCTTTATAAGCCACCTCAATGGCTTCCGGACGGGTCACATCTAAGTAAACCCCCGGAATACTAAGACAGCCTTCTTGGTCCGCCACCAAATCATCACTTCGTTGACGAATTTGAGGGTTAATTAAAACCAAAGGAGTATTTGCCGCTTCATCTGGATCAATATCGACAACAATAATCTGCTTAGGGACTGCGACCTGAGGCGCAGCAAGGCCAATACCATCAGCACTGTACATCGTTTGCAGCATTTCTTTGACCAACTGCCGTATGTCGTTATTGACCTGAGACACCCGCTTGGCAGGTTGACGCAGGACGCGATCGCCCAAGGTATGAATCGTGAGGGGAGGATTTTTGAGCTTGCGTTTGTCAAAAACAACTTCAGAAGACATAAGCGGCAGCAGACGTGCTAATAATATTTACTAATTTTATTGTACTCAATTTAATCCGCCCACTCATTGGTTTCGAAGCAGGCTGATTGGACCGAAGTTCTATTGAGAGATGGCGAGGCATTGCCAAAGGTCAGAGAACAGTAGAGTGTTACTGATTGCAACAACCCCATTGTCAGGAGGCATGACATGCTCACCTATGTGCTGGTTTGGATCATCACCCTAGGGAGTTTAGGGCTTTACCTAGCAGCCTATCTCTTCCCCGAAGTCCACCGAAAGAATGATTTCCTTTGGGGTGGTGTGGGATTGTTCTATGCACTCATTTTGTGGGCCAATGCCAAGACAATGCCGAGTGGGTTGCTCATGGGTCAGATAGCCAGCGTCAGCTTAATCATTTGGCTAGGCCAGGAAACCCTCAGGCAAAGACAACGATTAGCTCCAGCAAATACCCTCCTTCCTACACCAGGGTCAGTCAGCGATCGTCTACGGGGCCTTGTCATCCAGGCCTGGAGACTCATCGAGCCACTAGCAACGACCCTTTTAGGGGGAATTACCAAATTGCTGGAGAAACCCCAAAAAGCCAAAATATCTGAAATTGAGGTGGGTATTAGAGAAGAAACTAAGCCCAGTTTTTTCACGCAGCTCACCGATCCCCTTTCGAACTTGCCGGGTAATTTAACGGGGGTCTTCAAGTCCGGTACCAAGAGCCCCGTAACGATAAATACGGTGACGGTCAAAGCAACCCCCGCCACTGATGATGTTGAAGAAGACAATGCTACGCCAATCGTAACGGAAAAAGAGGCTGGTGAAGGAACGCAACAGCAGGGAGAATCCCCAACGCCTCCTGAAGCCTCTGCAGGGGTTGAGCCCCCTACTGGAGTTGAAACTTCACCGACCAAACTTGATGATCCTCCAGCGAAGGAGAATCCAATCAAGCCGGTAGATACAACAGATGCAAAGAGAATAGATTCAGAATCATCGACGCAGCCTTCAACAGCTCCAACGGAGTTGGGAGTAACTTCTGAGGAGGCTGCCAAGGCGTTCGATGCAGGGGTTGCAAAGCCAATCACAACGAATATAGATACACAAGACATATCTCAATCAATTCCCCAACCGCCAACAACGACAACAGAACTGGGAGCAACTCCCGTAGAAGTAGATGCGGTAACTGAAGCCACACCTCTTGTTCAAGATGAGATAGCAACGACAGTAGACCCTGTTGATCCACAATCACCATTACTACCGATAGACACAACTCCTGTGGCAGCTGATGCGGTGACTGAAGCCACACCTTTTGTTCAAGTTGAGATAGCAACGACAGTAGACCCTGTTGAGCCGCAATCACCATTGCCACCGATAGACACAAGGGCAGATAACCCGGCCCAGACAGCTGAGGCGGTCGAAGCAGCGGTTCCCTCAGTAGAAGTCCTGCTAACAGAAACGGCCCCTGAACTGCCGGAGATGCATCGACAGCAAGACGTCACGACAGTTTCTACAGAAAATACTGAGTTCAAAGAGCAGTCTTCTGAGACGCCCCAGACTGCTGAGGGGGTTGGAGCAACGGTTCCCCCAGTAGAAATCCCTCCAGTCAAAACATCGCCTCAACTACCGGAAATTTACAGATACAAAGGCGAAACAGCAAGTACGGCTGGGAATATAGAAATCAAAGAGCCGTCTTCTAACACTGCAGCAACGTCGGTTGAACCGGACAGCACACAGCCCACGGTCACCGGAGGCGAGCTACAACCTGAAACCAAACCCGAAGAATGGACGACCGCCGACCCCCTTGCTTAGAGGGCGCTAGCAACAGATTTTGCATCCATCAGCCTGTAAGCGATAGGTCTGTTTATGACTGACTAATTTTGCCGAATAGCCGAAGTTCCTTGAAGCTCAGTCAAGATCTCGTTGATAATGGCTGAATATCTCCATTGCCCAACCTAGCGACCTTAGTAATGACTGTGACAGAAGCAGGCCAGTACAAAAAAACCGTC
>CALFCG010000282.1 GCA_937951315.1 uncultured cyanobacterium | reverse complement strand
TCGTCGAATGCCTAAAGTACTGGTTTCCTGAAAGAGAACTGTTTCACAGGCACCCACCACATCAGAGTGACAAATGACCGTCACCAAAACACCCGGGCGGGATTTCTTCATGCCAATGGCCTGGGTGAAGACGTCTAGTGCGCCAACCTCAAATAGACGCTCACAGGTATAGCTAATGGCCTGGGGATTAAGATCGTCAATCTGGGTTTCGAGAACGATCACGGTCTCCAGATCAGGTGTCAGGAGCGAGGGGGAATCCTCCCTCGCTTCACCAATCCAAAGTCGGAGGAGGTTAGGAATCGGCAGATTATGGGTACCAGCCCCTAAACCAATTTTCTGTAGAGTCATGGCGGGGGGCGGGCCAAATTCTTTGGCAAGTGTAGTTGCGATCGCAACCCCCGTCGGCGTCACCAGCTCTCGATCAATTCCATTGTGATACACCGGCACTTGATGTGACGCCCAAAGTTTGAGTACCGCAGGCACGGGTACGGAAAGAGTACCATGAGCAGCCTCAACCGTTCCGCCTCCCGTTGGCAAAGCAGAACAATAGAGATGATCAATGCCCAGCCAATCGAAGCCAAGACAGGTCCCAACAATATCAACAATGGCATCCGTGGCCCCCACTTCATGAAAGTGAACTTTCTCAGGCGGTATGCCATGTACAGCCCCCTCAGCCTCAGCCAAACACCGGAAGATCTCTAAGCTCCACTGAGTCGGTCTTTGAGGGAGTGCCGCCTGCTGAATGAGTTGCTCAATAAACGGTAAATGCCTGTGCCGCTGTTGATGGTGTTTATTCTCTGTGAGATCATTATTAATAGAGGACTTCTCTGCGGCAAGATTCACGCGCACCTGAGTGGCCTGCTGACCTTGATGGTTAATGGACTCAACCCGCAACTGATATTCCTGGCTCATTCCAAGCAAGGCTAATTGCTCTTGTAAATAAGTTGGGGGGACACCAGCATCGATCAGGGCACCGAGGCACATATTGCCTGCAATCCCGGTGGGGCAATCAAGGTAGGCTAGCTTGGGCATACAGATAAGGCAAAAAAGGGCATGGCTCAGATTTATACAGTGCATCCAGACGATCCGCAGCAGCGCAGCATCGACCAGATTCGAGATGAGTTGCTATCAGGAGCTGTCATGCTCTATCCCACAGACACAGTCTATGCAATCGGCTGCGATCTCAATTCTAAAGCGGCATTGCAGCGTGTGCGGCAGCTTAAACAGATGTCTAACGATAAACCGCTGACGTTTCTCTGTTCTTCTCTGTCCAATATTGCTCAATACGCCTACGTTCAAGATCCGGCTTATCGAATTATGCGGCGTTTAGTGCCCGGTCCCTATACGTTTATTCTGCCTGCGACCAAGTTAGTGCCCAAGCTGGTCCAAAACCCCAAGCGCAAAACAACAGGAATTCGTGTGCCAGAACATCCGGTCTGTCAGGCCATTCTGTCTTCTTTAGAAACACCTGTTATTTCGACCTCGGCACACTTACCAGAAGCCCTAGGTGGATCATCAGATGCGTTTCAAGGTTTATCGCAAGCAGAGCTATTTGACTGCTTGGACAAACATGTTGATTTAATCGTCGATAACGGTCAAGAACCGGCGGATCTATGCTCGACTATTTTAGATTTGTGCAGTTCTGAACCCACCGTTATTCGAGAAGGCTTAGGTTGGAATGAAGTCGCAGCCCAATTTTCAATGGTTTAGCTAATAAAAGCTCGGAGTTATATGCATGAGTATAAGTTTATTTTTCTCCACCTCTCCAAGCTTGAATAAAAAACGCCCCTCTCTTCATGAAAGGGGGCGTAAAGTAGAACAGGCTTCGCAACCTGAAACCTAGCGTTTCAGAACATCTTCAACATCTGCACTAGGTGTGTAGTTATAACCATAGGTGGACTGGTTAGAGTCATCCAAAATCTGAGGTGTCACAAGTACGACTAACTCATTTCTCTGACGCGTATTATTTGTACTGCGGAAAAGACGTCCTAAGAGAGGGATATCACCTAAAATTGGCACTTTGGTAACATTTGTCCGGTCCTGGTCTTGAATAATACCTGCAAGAACGAGCGTTTGACCATCACGAAGTCTTAGCTGCCCCGTCTCTAAACGACGCTGTGAGAGCAGTGAACCAGTTCCAAAACCCGGTGTCGTGAATGTCCCGGAAACGGAACTTACCTCTGGAGAAATATTGAGAGTTACGAAACCATTATCATCAATACGATCAACCGTGACACCAAGGATAACCCCTGCATTTTGGAAAATAGGTCTTGTTGTTGTCCCTGAAACAGCAGCACCTGAAGCCGTGCCTTCAATCTCGGTGGAGGTTTCGATTCCGGAGAAGACCTGTTCAGTCAGATTAACTTGCGCCGAACTTCCCTCTTGAATGAGCAGAGTTGGGTTAGTCAAGATTTTTGCATTTTGATTCTGGATTGATGCAAACAGCGTGCCTAAGAAATTATTGGTCAAACCATTGAGTGCACCTGCAAGCAAACCTGAGGGTGAAGCAAGATCAGCAATCCCCGCAGCACTCCCTAAAACCACACCAAACCCGGTTTCACCAGAGCCATTAGGGTCCGGATTATTCACAACACCAAGACTGACACCATCTGCGGCTTGATATCTCAAGTCAGCATTGGACAACTTACCCTTCAACAGATTGACATCAACAAACTTGACATTCACAGCAACCTGCCGCTGCCGCACATCTAACTGAGCCAATAGAGCTGTCGCAATTTCAATCTTACGTGGCGTACCAATCAAGGTCACAGAGTTTGTCCGCGCATCTGCTACAACAGAAATCCCTTTGAGTAGTGAGGAGACAGATTCGCCGCCCTCATTAGCTCCATAGGCTTCTAATATTTCCTTGGCACCTTTACCTTCAATCGTTTCTTCAAGCTGTTGATTTCGATCCTGGCCAATAGATGAGATTGTAGAGCTCGTGTTATCGTCACCACCGTCACTAACATTACCGCCAATTTCAGCCTCTACTCCCAGAGACTTCGTTCTTTTTAACTCGGCTGTCGCTTTCATTTGATTGAGACGAACTGTGCGAACCACACGATTCTGGGCATCACCAGGAAGCTCTTGGCCCACAAAAACGGTCTGACCAACCCGATTCGCTTGCAGACCAGCTAACCGAATAACGTAGTTGAAGACATCATCAACAGACTCATTCTCAATATCAAGAGAAACGGTCGAGCTACTTTCCGCGTCACCGCCTTCAGCAAAAGCAACATTCACACCAGCCGCCCGGCCTAGTAAAGTAACAACCTCACGTACCGGCGCATCCCGAAGTAAGAGTTTGGGAATAATTCGACCACTGCCTAACTCGACTTTATCAGGGTCAACATTAAGAGGTGCAACAGCTAGATCTCCAACGGGTGGGGCACTCGCACGATTCCTAAAAGGAGGGGTCGAGCTAGGTCGAGAACCATTAGACGCTTGACTCGAGGTAGTGGCACCGCTAGAAGCAGCGGCACTAGGCTCAAACTGCATCACCAATAAGCCCTTACTGCCGTCGCGTCGCACAATATCAGCAACAGGTGCAGCATTGACGCCATCAACCTGAATCCGAATAGTGTTGCTATCAAGTTGGCGAACCGAAACGCCCTGAATCCCCTCAGGTAGAACCTCAGAATTAGTTTCCTGGAACTCGCCACCTTCTGGCAAGCGAAGCTGTGTGTTATTGATATCAGCAACTGAACTGTTGCCTCGGTTCACAGTAAATACTGGCGGGCGTTGATTGCCTTGTGTATTGAGTACCAACTGGAAACCGCCTGCAGTCGGATTCAACTGAACTCCAGTAATTTCGGTTTCAGCCGCCTTCACTGGCTGACTAATAGCTCCTAAAGCTGCAACTGTGCAGCCCAAAAGCGCTCCGTACCGTCCTATATACCCGTTCACCCTAAACTCCTGTTCCGTAATAAGTGAATGCTGATTGATTAAGAATTATTTTGACTTCGGTCACCTGTGCTAAATCACACTGGCAACCTACCTTTTACTTCTTCTGATCTGCCTGTTGAGCGGCCTGTGCTTCTTTTGCTGCTTGTGCAGCAGCTGCAGCCTCTTCGGGCGTCAAAGGCACATAGGCAAAAAGCTTAAACGTAGATTTAACAAGATTGTTGGGCTCACCCAACTCTGACCGGTTGTTCCCAGGTAGCACCACTGATAAATCTCGAACCACAAGCACGGTTTGTAATTTATCAATCGCCTGCATTACGGTTAGAGTTTGATTGAAGTTGCCTTCAAACGAAACAGAAGTAACCTGACGTTTTAGCTTGTTATTTAAGGGTGCCCCAACTGAACTATCAGTTATCACACCAGATTGACCATATTCCGGCTTAAATTTGAGAAGCTGAGCATTGGTGCCCACAATCAGTTGATTGAGATCGAGTAGCAGCGTATCAAGAGCCTGTTGTGTAGAAAATAATCCTCTAACTTCAGCATTTTCAGTCTTAGCTGCGTTCAGACTCGCAACAATTTCATTGACTTTGCGAGCGGTTTCTTCGCTCTGCTTTAGGGCTTGCTCTTTATCAGCAACGTTCTGACTCACTTCTTGAAACTCACCAATGGCAGGACCAATGAGCTGAGTACCGAGATAGCCCGCTAGGCCAACACCAGCCACAGCAATCAGGAGCCCCTGAATCATCGGCGTAAAGGTAATCCCAAAAGCAGTGGGATATGACGGTGCAAAGTCGTTTTCGGATGGGTATCCACCAGTGACTGTCATGGTTGAATCACTCCTTTTTGCTTCAGCAAATTAATTCTGCTCACTAACCCAGAGGCACCAGTTGTATTAAGTGCCTGAAGCAGTTCAGAGGCAGGCACTGTATTAATCTCTGTTTCTACTTCATGCTTAACAAGCTCAACCCCTTCAGCATTATTGCTATTCTGATCACGCTCTGAAGTCGATAGCTTAGTCTTCCCATCTTCAAGAAAAGGAGACTTGCGAAGCGTTAAGACAAAGTCATTGACATCTCCAAAGGAAATGGCATTGCCTGTGAGCTTCAGACCATTCACGGGCGGCGGCGGTGGCGGTGCGTTTGGATCGGCATTCGCTCCATTATTAGGCTGATTGCCAGCCGGTGCTGCAGCCGCTCCAACCTTTTGCTCAATCTTGGTGATTTGCAGGGTCGGAGGAACGCGATCGCTCAAATCCTGCAACATAGAAGACCAAGGCTTAATTTGGTTGAAGATCGTGGCTAAAGCCACTGTTTCATCTTCAGTTACTTTTTGCTCGGCTTGAAGAGCCTCAACCTCTTTGACCTGGGGGGCCAATGCAGTCAACTTGGCGTCTAACGATTTTTCTTTAGCCAGTTGCCGCTGGTTCAAGAACGATAAAAGTCCAAAGGAAACCAGAACCAGCCCCAAAGCACTGCCAGCAGCGGCAATCCCTAAGAACAGCGGGACCTTGCTATCCCCGGATCCAGCCCCGCGAGAAGAAACGACTTCCTGACTATATTCAGGACGATCATTGAGTAAGTTAATTTCAATCGAATACATGGGATTATGCCTCTCGTAACCCTAAACCCATCACAACCCCCAATGAGGGCCGCTGAGGTGGAGGAACATCATTAAACCCTTGAATCCCTAGGGACTCAATAGGATCCACCAATGTAGTGGTCAAACCAAGGCGCTGGGTCAAAAACTCATCGATTTGTCCGAGGCTAGCTCCTGCGCCGGCCAGAAAGACTTGAGAGATGTCCAAATTTTCCCCTTGATTTAAGTAAAAGTCGATGGAGCGCCGGAGCTCATCAGACAGGTCACCCAGCATTCGCAGCATAGCTGCAGCACTAGGATTAGCGGAAGTCTCTTCCATGCCACTGTCAATGGGAACAGTCATCCCTTGCAGCAGATCACTGCCCATTGAACTCGGTAGATTCATAGCGCGGCTGAGCGCACTTTCAAGGTGTTGGGTGCCAATTGGCACTTTCCGGTTAAATTGAGGCACACCGTCCATAACAATGCTAATTTCAGTGCCATCAACGTCAAAGTTAACCAGTGCAACAGCTTCACCCGTCACAAAATTCAATAGCTGATTCCGCAATGTGCGAATTAAGGAGAAGCTACTCACCTCTAGGACTTTTAGCTGTAGCCCCGCTTGCTCAAAAACGCTGAGATAGTTCTCGGTGACTGTCTTCGGCGTTGCAACGAGCAAGACCTCCACACGTTCGATACCGTCGTCGTCAATCTCGGTTCCTAAGCGTTGAAAGTCAACGTCTGCCTCTTCCCGTGGAAAGGGCAAGTATAAAGCCGCTTCTTGGTTGAGCACCATATCTTGCAGCTCTGCCTCATCCAATTCTGCCGGGAGGCGAATTAAACGAATAACTGACTCACCCACAGGCACTGCACTAGAAACGCTCTTGGCTTTGATTTTGTGGGTCTCTAGTCCCTGGCGAATCGTATCCGCGATCAAATCTGGATCATAGATTTGACCATCTTGAAATGCTCCTTCAGGCAAATCTAAAGAAGCAAATGCACTCACTTTCGTGCCTTGCTTTTGTTTTCGGAGTTGAACTAAATGGACTCGGTCAGGTGTCAGTTCAATTCCTAACCCCTGTTTCGGTTTTGAGAACAGACTTGTTAATGCAGTCACAGCTTGCCCGCTTTTGCTTGCTAGGAAGAATATTGATAAGTTAAGTTTATCGAGTGGGACGATAAAATCCCTAGAATGATCTCCCTAACTTTATTTAAGAAAAGAATTTCCCTAAATTGTGCTAGGGGTCAAACGTTGTGAGGCTTCCAAATACAAAAATCAAAACAGATGATGTCATCGGAAATACGCCTATTGGAATAGTACCCATATTCATCCGCTTAATGATCAAGCGGCAAATGGGTTAATAGGCGGGCCTGAGCGATAGATGGCCAATTCGATAAGTGGCACAATCATCCCTTCCTATCCCAACAATTTTCTAAGGAACAGAAGTATAAATCAGCCCCATCAAGAGACATATTCAAGGTCGTTAAATACAGAGATTGAAACTCTTATCACCCACCAACAAGACAGCCTCTTGTCAATGATTGAGGAGATAGTATGGGCTGACTTTAGCCTTTCACGAAGGTCATCCAGCTGTTTAAGAATTTGTATGTATGTTCTGCTTGCCTGGTAATAACAGCTACAGTCTTGATCCCGAACCTAGCTCAGAGTAAAAGAAATCACATTTGCTGGTATTTGCAAGTAGCCAATCATTCTAGACTGCGTTCTGACACAACCTGGATACCCAATGCCCCAAAGAACCTATTCCAAAGATTATCCCACTTCGGAACTGTTCAGAGAAAGGGGTCGATAGTAAGGCATGGCTGAAAATATTTTTCCGGTCACATATTCAACGCTTGCCAGTGATGCCATTGTGCATCAGGTTTTGCCGGCCTATGATATCGGGCAAGCCACAAGCTGCCAACTCTGGCACCGCGGTCTTAGCGACGTCTATTTCATTGAGATGCCAACAACTCACTACGTGATGAGAGTTTCCCATGCTCATTGGCGGTCGAAGGCGGAAATCGCATTTGAACTAGAGCTGCTCGTTTTCCTGAAAGAGCATAATATTCCAGTCGCTTCACCTTTAGTCACAACAGCAGGAGACCTTTATATTGAAATCAAGGCACCTGAGGGACAACGATATGCAGCTTTATTTGAATATGCGCCAGGTCAGATTGCCCAAGGCGATTTAGATCAGCTTCAGGGCTATACATTGGGTGAGACGGTGGCAAGAATACACAAAGCTGCTACCGATTTTCAGCCCCACTCTCAGCGTCAGCCACTGACTTTAGATTATTTACTGGATGATTCCTTAGAGGTCATTGCACCCTTTTTGTGCGATCGCAACTCTGATCTAACCTATCTGATCGATATCATCGATGAGATCAAGACACAGCTTCAAGATATCCCCAAAGAACCACCTTACTGGAGCATTTGTTGGGGAGATCCCCACAGCGGTAATGCTCACTTTACCGAGGACAACAGCATCACCCTCTTTGACTTTGACCAATGTGGCTATGGCTGGCGAGCCTTTGAAATTGCGAAATTTCTACAAACATCCTTACGAACCGGCATGCATCGCAAAGCCCGTGACGCCTTTCTAGAGGGGTATCAGACAGTACAAACCGTCACGTCGAAAGAACTCAATGGCCTCCAGGCTTTTACCCAAACCGCCCATATTTGGATGTGGGCCATCAATCTTACCCACGCGAAAATTCATAACTTTAGTCGGCTCAATTCCAGCTATTTTTCGCACCGCCTTGCACAACTTAAGCTATTGCACTCCCCAGACTGGCAACTATTCTAGGGCAACCGCACAGCAGCACCTTGTATAAAAATGGATAGAAGTATATGCGTATGTATACATCGATCTAGTAGGGAACAATGCAGTACCAACTTTTGGGTAACAGCGGGTTACGGGTCTCGGAACTCTGTTTAGGCACAATGACCTTTGGCGAAGATTGGGACTGGGGTGCAAATTTTGAAACTTGCCAACAGTTGTTTGAGACTTTTGCCGAAGCAGGGGGCAATTTTATTGACACGGCAAATTTATACACCAATGGCACTAGCGAACAATATGTAGGTCAGTTGGTCGCCAAAAATCGAGATCGCTGGGTAATTGCCACAAAATACACCTTCAATACTGGAGGTGACATTAATACGAGCGGTAACCATCGCAAAAATATGGTGCAGGCCATCGAAGCTAGCCTCCAACGCTTACAACTCAACTACATCGACCTCCTGTGGCTCCATGCCTGGGACTTCACCACCCCCGTAGAAGAAGTCATGCGAGCCTTCGATGATTTGATCAAAGCGGGGAAGGTCCTCTACATCGGCATCTCAGATACCCCTGCCTGGATCGTTTCCCAAGCCAACACCCTTGCGAGCCTGAGGGGCTGGACCCCCTTTATCGGCCTCCAAATCGAATATTCGCTCCGACAACGAACACCGGATCGAGACCTCCTACCGATGGCGGCGGCATTCAACCTTGGCATCACCGCTTGGAGTCCATTAGGTGGAGGCGTTCTCACCGGAAAATACAATCAGACATCCCCCGCAGCCGGACGGCTGAGCGATCCAGATTCTCTAGCAAAAATTGAACAGCGAGATTTAGATATTACTGCTGAGGTGCTGCAAATCGCCGAGGAGATGGGTCGCCCTCCAGCCCAAGTTGCCCTCAACTGGATTCGGCAGCAGCCTGGCAATATCATTCCTATTATTGGCGCCCGCAATCTAGAGCAACTCCAAGAGAACCTAGACTGCCTCAGCTTCACATTATCCCTTCCACAAATGCAGAAACTGAATCAGGTCAGCCAAGTTTCGCTGGGCTTCCCCCATGATTTTCTGAACAGCGCGATGGTACAAGAGTTTGCGTTTGGCGGAACAATAAAACAGTTAAAAAGATGAAGAATACACTATCGCCAAGATGAAGTTTTGTCTTTCTTTGAGCTGGTTCTAACATCGAATCAAGGCTTTTTTCTCCTAAGAATTGTGACTATTCTCATCCATTCACAACCTTGAAAAACGCTATCACCTCTTTTTTCATTCCAATTCACATATCTCAGAGGCGAATGAGTGTAAGGACTTCCGCTGACAGCTTCTTCTCCATGAAGAGCAAAAAGCAATTCTAGACTCCATTCTTCAAGCTAGAAAATATAGATTTTATTCACAATCAGAGCCGCGAAATCCTCCTTTTTACGGAATGATGTCCTTAGTATAGAAGCATAAATTAATGTGAGGGCCTCCAATGGAAGCACATCCACAAGAACTGACGGTTGTGAGCACCAAACTTGATGCCCTACAGCAGGTTGTCGAAGAGCTTAATCTGAAGCTAACCACTGTTCTCTTAAGTCAATCCGAAAGTCATAAAGACTCATCCCAACAGGAAAAGCGCTCTAGAAATCGGGCGACCTCGACAGAGATAGGGCTCAGTCATAAAGATGTCTTATTAGACTCCCAGTCTTTCGACGTTGACCGCCACGGTGGCGACAAACCATTAACAACAGAAGTGCAAATTCAAAGGCTAACGGCTCAATTGACAGCGGCCTACAATCGGATTGCGGTTCTAGAAGAACAACTATTGGCCCAGAGAGCCCAATAGAAGGCTGCTCGCAGCACATTGTCAAAAAATTGTTTGACAAATTTCCGTTCTGTTTGCACAATAAAGGTTCCCCTGAATAGGGGACTGTAGTTCAACTGGTTAGAGCACCGCCCTGTCACGGCGGAAGTTGCGGGTTCGAATCCCGTCAGTCCCGTTTTATTGCTGCTAATACTTTGCGTAAGCATTCTGCGGATTACTTATGGGTAATCGCGCTGTGTCGTTGACCAACTTTAGGCTAGCCCTTTAGAGTCAAGGATAGTTCCTGCATTCTTCAAAGAGAGAGTTAACGTGACCGTTCGAGTCCGCCTAGCCCCCAGTCCCACTGGCAATTTACACATCGGCACCGCCAGAACGGCGGTTTTTAACTGGCTATTTGCCCGCCACCACCAGGGCCAGTTCATTCTCAGGATTGAAGATACAGATGAGGCGAGATCGAAACCTGAGTACACTCAAAACATCCTCGACGGTCTCAGCTGGCTGGGCCTCAACTGGGATGAAGGTCCCATCTTTCAGTCCAAGCGGATTGACCAATATCACCAGGCGATCCAAAAGCTACTCGATCAGGACCTCGCCTACCGCTGCTACACCACACCCGAAGAACTTGATGCCTTGCGAGAATCACAGAAGGCTCGCAAAGAAGCACCGCGCTACGACAACCGCCATCGCAACCTGTCACAGGAGCAAGAAGCCGCCTTTATCGCAGAAGGCCGACAACCTGTCATCCGAGTCAAAATTGACGACGACGGCCAAATAAACTGGACCGATTTAGTACGTGGTCCCATGGCCTGGAAAGGCAGCGATCTCGGGGGCGATATGGTGATTGCCCGCGCCAAAGCCAGCGGTGAGATCGGTCAACCCCTTTATAATCTAGCGGTGGTCGTCGATGACCTCGATATGCAGATCTCCCATGTGATTCGTGGGGAAGATCACATCGCCAATACAGCAAAGCAGATCTTGCTTTACGAAGCCCTGGGCGACACAATACCAACATTTGCCCATACGCCCCTCATTCTCAACCCAGAAGGCCGAAAGCTCTCTAAACGAGACGGCGTCACGTCTATTTCTGATTTCCAAGAGATGGGCTTTACTGCTGAGGCTCTTGCTAACTATATGACCTTGCTCGGCTGGTCTCCAACCGATGCGACGCAAGAGTTATTCTTGCTAGACAACGCGGCTGAACAATTTAGCTTTGAGCGTGTGAATAAAGCCGGGGCAAAGTTTGACTGGGATAAATTGGACTGGATCAACAGCCAGTATTTGCATCCAATGCCTGCGACAGAGTTGGTAGAACGTTTGATTCCCTACTGGCAGGCAGCGGGCTTTTCCTTTGATCCAGTCGCTGAGCGCCCTTGGCTAGAGCAACTCACCGCCCTCATTGGCCCCAGCTTGACACGCTTAAAAGATTGCGTGGATATGAGCCAGTTTTTGTTCGATGACGCTGTGGAATTCAGTGAAGATGCCATCACTCATCTCCAGCAGGATGGGGTAGCGGCTGCACTAGCATCTTTAAAACAGGTTCTTTCGTCTTTAGAGACCTTTTCTGCAGAAGCCGCACAGACCTCTATCAAGCAGGTCGTGAAGGAGCAAGGCGTCAAGAAAGGTCTGGTCATGAAATCGCTGCGGGCATCACTCACAGGCAGTCTCAAAGGCCCGGACCTGATGGAATCCTGGTTATTACTCCATCAGCGAGGCGTTGATCTGAAGCGGATAGAACAGGCAATTGCCCAAGCCTAACAGCTTATCCATCGGCAAAAGCCTTGGGTAGAGTAACTCGGTGCCCCCCAAAGTTCATATCGCAAGCCATAGAACAGGTTATAGATGAAACTAAATCGCAAGGTTTTTCTCGATTGGGAAAAGCTAAGGCTCACATATCTGTTCGTTTTGACCGCCATGTCCATCCAAAAGCTGCTTCCCATTTGACCGCTGCTGCCTCTATAGGTCTGGCTCGAAAGGACATTGGGGGTGATCATCACCAATATTGGCTATACGCTCGGTCCAATCGCAGAAAACGACTATCGATTGATAGGTTTTCAGAACCCTAGCTTTCGCTATCTTCTTTTTTCCGTCGGGACTGCTTTTTCTGCTGTGGCAAACCTGGTCTATTTCGAGAAGATTTATCAGATCTATATCGGAATTTGATCGAAGCTGAAGGTACTTTTCAAAACACCAAGCACTTGAACCCAGCGTTAAATTTTCACCATCTATGGATTCTGACAGCTGGGCAATTCTGCTCAGGGCGACTCATTGTCCAAACCGTTCCCATCCAAAAATTGAATCACTTTCACACTGGCGTGATCTTGATGCTTAAACTGCTGAGCAAGAGTTTCAAGGGTCTGGAGCTGGCTCAACGCTAAACCACAGGGACTGCCATATTTAGCTTGGACGCGATCACTAGCGAGGCGCAAGGCTTCCTGGGCTTTTTCCAAAAAATCTGTGAGGGCATAATCTTGGTCAGGTTCAAAATATTGGCGGACGACAGAGGAGGGTGAATAACAGTCGACCTGTTGACCATCAGGCCACTGAATCCGGAAGTAAGTTTCGGGCATAGTCAGATATTTTGATTGGGGTCTACTGGAGCAAACAGTTCAGAGATAGCCTGGTGAAAATCCGGTAAGGGGATGGGTCTTCAGATTCCATAAGGGTTTGCGATCGCATCCCCACTCCAGTTCAATATTCGACTCCACCGTGACCGTTCCCACCTGCACACAGGAAATATCACGAGCTTCAAACAACTTAGAGACGGCAGACACTTGCTCCGGTGCAACAGAGAGCAAATAACCAAAACTGGGGAAACAGGTGAGCCACTTTTCCCAGGGGATAGATTCAGGTTTTGCGATCGCATCCACCTTTAGCACAGCCCCCACTCCAGATGTTTCTGCCAGCATCAACAACGTGCCGACAATGCCTCCCATACTAATATCCTTACCTGCACGGCAAAGACCACTTTGGGCAAGAGTGGGAAGTAATTGAAGATCGGCCCTGAGTCTAGCCGGATCAGCTTGAGTCGCGGCATTCCAAAAGGGGTAATCTCGGTAGAATTCACCGCGCAAGTCCATCACCACCAACAAAGCATCGCCAGGCTGGGCATCAAAACTAGTTATCAGCTGTTGTGCATGACCGAGGACGGCAGCAGCAATGGCGAGATAGGGGCTATGGCAATTGGTATGACCCCCCACAATTGGGACTTGATAAGCCGTTGACGCCGCCGTCATCCCCTCCCATATTTCTTGATGGGCGGTGGTGGAAGGACTCCACAGAGCATCAACCACGGCAATGGGCCAACCTCCCATTGCTGCCACATCAGACAGATTAACGGACACAGCACACCAGCCGGCGA
>CALFCG010000281.1 GCA_937951315.1 uncultured cyanobacterium | reverse complement strand
GAACACCGCATTTTCAATGTCGTGGCGGCTGAAGGAGTATTTGAAGGTGCGACGAATCTGTTGCTCGCCATCCTCCATTCCCGTATAGACAACGGCTAGCTCTTCAACATCGAGTCTCAGTTCTGCTTGCCATTGAGGATGCTGTAAATGCCACAAATCTAGTTCTTCTGAATCTTGTTCGCAGCCTTGATCACGTAACCACTGCTCAATTTGGGGGAGTGGATGGCTGTAAAGAGGAGTATTTGCTTCGGGAAGGGATATCTGGCGCATGTCTGTACCTGAGTTCTGCAGCAGTGGCGTGATCTAATTCTAGAGGGGGATGGTCTGCTTCTCCCGGCGATTTGGAGATCGAGAATGTCTGCTGTTTATGAAACCATGCTAGTGCCGACTGTACCCATTCTCCCGGATGTTGAGCGGCCCTCCAGTCTTCGCTCTGGGCTGTCCCAACTACCAGTGCAAGTATCAAACAAGCTGAAAAGGTGATACCCAGTAAAAAGAGGGCAAACACTTCGCCGGGTGAGAGCGGTCGCTGTTGAGAGTCCAGAGGGGGGGCAGATTTCTGGATGGGTGTTGTGGGCGCTCGTCCCCGCTGAGGCTTGGGATCGGGGGAACGAGACTGGTAATCATAATGCTGACGCGCTTCTGCATTACTTAAGACTGCATAGGCTTCCTTCAACGTTTGAAATTGTTCTGCGGCCTTCTCTGCGGGAAGTTCCGTGGTATCAGGGTGAAATAGCTTACTTCTTTGACGGTAGGCACGCCGAACCTCATCCTCGGATGCTGTAGAGCTTAATCCGAGCAGTTGATAGTAGGTCAAGGCAGCAGGGCTAGAATTGTCGGATGAGTGCTTTGGTGTCACGCAGCCATTCTCTCTTGCTGTTGCTATTCTATTGTACCGATTTTGGCCGTTATCCCACCAAGTCGAATACTTTGAACATGGGTAAATACATCGCAACGAGGATTGAACCCACCATGCCACCGAGGACAACAATCATTAGAGGTTCGATGACGCTGGTCATCGCTTTCACCGCCTGCTCAACCTCATCTTCGTAAAAGTCGGCAACCTTCATCAGCATTTTATCCAGTTCACCTGTTTCTTCGCCGACGTTAATCATCTGAGTTGCCAGGACTGGAAAGACCTTCTCTTTCTGAAGCGCGAGACTGAGCATACCGCCCCCTTGAATCTCGCGTCGGGCTTCGTCAACGGCGTTGGAAATAATCTGGTTGCCTGCAGTATCACGGACAATCTCTAGGGCCGACAGGATCGGGACGCCGGAGCGAGATAGAGAACCAAACGTGCGGCAGAAGCGCGCAACTGCTGTTTTCTGGATTAGATCACCGAAGAGAGGAACCTTGAGAGAAATTCTGTCGATGGTTTCACGTCCTGCCCGGGTTTTATAGTATTGACGTAGGCCAAATACAATTCCGATCACAATCACTATCGTTGGGACAAGATAGGCAGGATTTCGGAGAAACTCGCTAAGGTTTACGAGTAGTTGAGTAAACGCAGGTAGTTCACCCCCAAGCTGTTTGAAAATGCCATCAAAAATTGGGATCAAGAAGATAACCATCCCAAAGAAGATCGCAACGGCAATCAACGTCACCACAACAGGATATGCAAGTGCCGACTTGATCTGGTTATTGAGTCGTGCTGAATCTTCCAGAAGTTTAGACAGTCGATTGAGGACTTCATCTAAGACCCCCCCGATTTCGCCCGCTTGAATCATTGACACATAGAGTTCATCGAAGGCTTCAGGATGAGATCGCATTGCATCTGATAGGCTGACCCCCTGCTGTACATCGGCATTGACATCGAGTAGAGCCTTTTTCAGTTTTGGGTTCTTACATTGTTCTGACATCACACCCAAGCCACGCACCAGGGCTACGCCGGCATTCACTAGGGCTGCAAACTGACGAGAAAATAATGCCTTATCTTTAACTGTAATCTTGTTGAGAAAGCTGAGGTCAAGATCGCCATTGAGGCTAAAGCCTTCTGCTTCTTTAACATCAAGAATGTAAAGTCCCTGCTGCTGTAGGGTCGCGCGGGCTTCTCTGGGTGAGTTGGCACTCACTTTTTGCTTACTCGCTTTCCCTTGGGGACTGCGCGCTCGCACAACATAGGTGGGCATATTTACACCTCTTTAGAATTCCAATAAGCGGACATAAGCGAAGAGCGAAATAGTCTATCGGCGACGCTGACCAGCAGCGGTACCATTCATTTGGTTTCCAACTTGGGCTGAACCAATGAGACGCTGTAGCTCATCAGCACGGGACGTCTTGGACATCGCAGACTCAAAAGAAATAGTACCCGCTTTATAAAGGTCAGCTAGCACTTTCTCCAAAGTCACCATCCCGAGCTTGCCTCCCGTTTGTATCGCGGAGTAAATCTGAGAGGTCTTACCTTCTCGGATCAAGTTGGCAATTGCAGGGGTTACGGCCATAATCTCTTGGGCCATTACCCTACCAAATTCGCCGGGTTTAACGTTTTTTCGAGGTACAAGCGTTTGGCTAAAGACAGACACAAGGGAGTTGGATAGCTGAACTCTAACCTGCATTTGCTGCTCGGGTGGGAAAACATCAACCATCCGGTCAACGGTTTGAGCTGCTGAGCTGGTGTGTAGGGTGCCGAAGACCAAGTGTCCTGTTTCTGCAGCTGAGATAGCGAGCTGAATTGTCTCTAAGTCCCGCATCTCACCCACCAATATGACATCAGGGTCTTCCCGGAGCGCTGCTCGTAGCGCATTGGCGAAACTTTTTGTGTCTTCACCTACTTGTCTTTGGTGAATCACGCTTTTAATGGGTTCATAGACAAATTCAATCGGGTCTTCCACCGTCAGAATGTGTTCAGCTCGTGTCAGATTGATGTTGTTAATCATGGACGCTAGGGTGGTTGACTTTCCTGAGCCCGTAGGGCCGGTGACTAAAACCAATCCACGAGGTTTTTCAGACATTTCCCTAACAATGTTGGGTAGGCCAAGCGTTTCAATGGTGGGAATCTTAGAACTCAACGCACGGAGGGCGGCTGCATAGGTGCCTCGGTCCTTATAGACATTGACTCGAAAGCGAGCTAGGCCTCTGACACCATAGGAGCAATCTAATTCCCAGGTTTGTTCAAGTTGCTTCCGCTGGGTATTGTTGAGCATGCTGAAGATGAGCCGCTGGCAATTTTCAGCTGTGAGAGGTTCATATTCAGCAGGCATGAGTTTGCCATTGACACGCATGTATGGCGGTAAACCTGCTGATAGATGTAGGTCGGAACCCCCTCGCTCAACAACCTCTTCCATCAGGTCTTCAATCATATAATCCATGAGCGTTTTTCAATCCCTTTTGTACGTTTCAGTGTTGTTCAGACTATTCAGAATCGTCAGATGATGCATGGCTGGGTGCTTCTTCAAACCGAGGGGTTGTACAGAAGGGACAATCGAGCCATTCTGGCCTCAGAGCAGCTGTACAGACCCGGCATGTGAGCGAGGTTTTACGCTTCGCTTTTAGCTCTGCTTCTAGGCCACTGTCTGTGAAGGTGACTCGCTCAACCTCTTCAAGGGTTGTTTCACCGCGTTTGACAAGATTCAGGCTGTAGGACAGTAAGGTAATCATCCCTTCCTCTACAGCTACTTCTTTGATGCGTTCAGTTGGTGCACCTTCTGTGATCATTGCTTGTAGGGTTTCGTTTACCTGCATGACCTCGTAAACACCGCATCTCCCTTTGTAGCCGATGCCTTTACATGTTGTGCACACATTTTGGTTCGTGGCTTCAGCGGCTTGAATTTCGTCTGATGATAAAGTGTTGGCACGGTAGAAGGTGATCTCAGCTCCTTGGCTTGCGGAGAGCCCAAATCTTGATAGCTCTAGCGTTGTGGGTTGATACGGGATTTTACAGTCGGAACAAACACGGCGCACCAGTCGCTGGGCAACGACGCCAATTAACGAAGCTGAAACCATAAAGGGTTCAACATCCATTTCTGCTAGACGTGCAATCGCACTAGCTGCATCATTGGTGTGAAGGGTGGTCAAAACCAAGTGACCTGTCAGAGCTGCCTCGATGGCTGTTTTCGCTGTCTCTTTGTCGCGGGTCTCACCCACCAGAATGACATCTGGATCCTGTCTTAAAAAGGCCCGTAGGATGGAGGCGAAATCCATACCCTTTTCCCGGATGACCTGTACCTGAGTTAACCCAGGCAGCGTATATTCAATTGGATCCTCAGCCGTGCTAATGTTGACGCCGGGGTCATTACACTCTGCTAATGCAGAGTATAGAGTTGTTGTTTTACCAGATCCTGTGGGGCCGGTGACTAGGATGAGACCGAAGGGACGACTGACCATGTCTCGAACCATCTCAAGGCTTTCGGGGTCTGAGATCAGTTTGTCCAGACCGAGTTGAGTTGAAGAGTTATCTAGAATTCGTAGAACAACTTTCTCACCATACCTGCTGGGTAAAGTACTCACTCGGAAGTCAATTTTTCGGCCCTGAAATAAGCGTCGAATCCGACCATCTTGTGGTAGACGGCGTTCAGCGATGTCGAGCTCGGCAATGATCTTAAAGCGAGAAATGACTGCGGGAATAATCTTTCGCGGTAGTTGATCAAAGGCCTGCATGAGAACGCCATCTTTGCGAAAGCGGACCCTTAGGCAGTCTTCTTGCGGTTCAATGTGTATATCAGAGACGCTTTCTTGTAGAGCCTTGGCCAGAATCTTGTTGACCAAGGCAATAATGGGGGCTGTACCTGCATCCTGTACCGCTTCTCCCAGATCTGCCTCAAGTTCGTCAGCGACTTCTTCGAGGCCCATAATGGCTTCAAGGTCGTCCTCTAGATCAAAATCAATAGCCTGTTGGGCTTGGCTCTGTTCCTCGACCTGTTTGTCAAGGTACTTTGCAATTAGCTGCTGATAGTCTTCAACTGCCACTACCATGCGTTGCAGATTAATGCTCTGTGGTCTTAAGATCCGACCTAAGTCATCTAAAGCCCTTAAATTATCGGGGTCAACCATTGCGACCAGTAGCGATGGCGGTGCTGCTTCCCGATTGAGCATCAACGGTACGAGTTGGCAGCGACGGCACAGCTCCAGAGGGATCAACGTTTCGATCAACTCCCCGATCTGATCCGTCGGAATTTGGTTGATCTCAGGGTCTAGGGAGTCAATACCATAGAGAATCTTGAGTTCAAAGAGTTGCTGGCGTTTGAACTGACGGAGTAATTCGGGGGGCAGGGCTTGGCCTGTCATGCCCTGCAGGACTTCAATCAGAGATCTGCCGGACTGGCGGCTTTCTACCGTGGCCTCGCGAAGCTGATCTTGATCGATATATCCCTTGGCAATCAACTTGTTCCCAAAGGGTGAAAAATTTTGTCGGGTAATGAGTGCTCGACGTTGGGAGGGTGAGTTGACCATATCGTACAGAGGGTAGGAGATCTTTAAAAACTTGGAAGAGGCCGCAATCTTATCGAGATCTATGCCTGCTATTCTATAATTTCCCGATTTGTGGAATTGATTCAGGATTAGAGATATTTCTTTCAGCATGCCCACATTGCCCTTCGTTCTTTAACCCAGAGCCTGAATCTGCTTTTGCCATGATTCTGTATAAAACGCTGATTTCTCTGGTGCTTTGGTAGGGGAACCCGAACCGGTGTTGTCCTAACGGTACAGAGCAATAGTGATAATCTGTGCTCAGTGGGCTAGGCTGCTCTATATAGAAATAATAAAGTTGTCGACGAGTAAGAACTAAATATAATGAGTGTTGACGAGCAACAGAACGACTATCGGGGTGATATGCAAGAAGATGTGATGAACGAAGTTCCTGATGATGCTTCGCAGGCACAAAATCTTGGGGTCAGTGATGCTGCTGTAGAGGTACCCATTATTGAGGAGCCGCCTCAGGGAGAAACGACCGCTTTTGATGCTTCGGAAGCAGAAGAGCAGAATGTTTCTACTGAAGAGGATGCGGCTGTTTCGCAGCAAAGCATTGAGAAGATAGAAATGCTGCAGCGAGAAAAAGATGATTTGTCTGGGCAGTACATGCGGATTGCTGCTGACTTCGATAATTTTCGTAAGCGAACATCTCGGGAGAAATCGGAGTTGGAGCAGAGGGTGAAACGAGAAACAATTAGTGAGCTTTTGCCCGTTATTGATAGCTTTGAACGAGCCAAAGCCCACATCAATCCGCAGACTGAGGAAGAAATTAACATTCAAAAAAGTTATCAAGGTGTGTACAAGCAGCTTGTTGATTGCCTAAAGCGGATTGGTGTTGCTCCCATGCGGGCAAAAGGTCAAGAGTTTGACCCGAATTTACATGAAGCGATCATGCGCGAACCCACAGATCAATTTGCCGAAGGTGAAGTGATGGAAGAACTTGTCAATGGCTATATGCTTGGCGACTTAGTTCTACGTCATGCCATGGTTAAAGTTGCTGCACCTGCAGAACCCGTGTTAACCTCTGAAGAAAATTCACCTGAGACTCTTGATAATCAAGCCGTTGACTAGGTATTTTGTGTTGTTTTTTCAACGAATATCGGCAAAATTTAGCAACCAGTGATTGAAATTGTAGGGAGTTGCGGCACCCTAACTAGGAAGGAGTCTCTCAGGCGAGAACTCAACGTAATAAGAAAACTGCCGTTGGCTATAAAAAATTATGGGCAAGGTCATAGGGATTGATCTAGGAACAACAAACAGTTGTGTAGCTGTTTTAGAAGGGGGAAAGCCAGTGGTTATCCCTAATACTGAAGGTGGCCGCACCACCCCTAGTATCGTCGGTTTTGGGAAGTCAGGTGATCGCCTCGTCGGTCAGTTAGCGAAACGCCAAGCTGTGACCAATGCTGAGAATACGATTTTCAGCATCAAGCGGTTTATTGGTCGACGCTGGCAAGAAACTGAAAGTGAGCGTGCCCGCGTCTCATATACATGTGCTGTGGGACGAGACGATACTGTTAATGTCCAGATCCGCGGTAAGAGCTATACATCTCAAGAAATTTCGGCGATGGTCCTGCAGAAGCTTAAGCAGGATGCAGAAAGCTATTTAGGCGAGTCCGTGACGCAAGCTGTCATTACGGTTCCGGCATATTTTAGTGATGCCCAGCGTCAGGCGACCAAAGACTCGGGCACGATTGCGGGATTAGAAGTTCTGCGCATCATCAACGAACCCACTGCGGCCTCTCTCGCCTATGGTTTAGATAAGCAGGACGAAGAACAAAAAGTTCTTGTCTTTGACCTGGGGGGCGGAACCTTTGATGTTTCTGTTCTGCAGCTAGGAGATGGTGTTTTTGAAGTTAAAGCGACCGCGGGAAATAATCATCTTGGTGGCGATGATTTTGATGAAGCCGTTCTTCGCTGGATGCTAGCCCATTTTCAAGAAGTTGAAAATTTGGACTTGTCTAATGACAAGATGGCGTTGCAGCGTCTTCGTGAGGCATCGGAGAAAGCGAAAATTGAACTTTCGAGTACCGTAACAACTTCAATTAATCTGCCGTTTATCACTGCCGATGACTCGGGTCCGAAACACTTAGAAATGGACTTGACGCGAGCCAAATTTGAGGAGTTAGTGGCTGATTTGGTTGCTGAAACGCTCAAGCCTGTGAAGCAGGCTCTTGAAGATGGTGGTCTTAACCCTGAAGACATTGATCGGATCGTTCTGGTGGGTGGCTCGACACGCATCCCTGCAGTTCAAGAGGCGATTCAGGATTATTTTGGAGGTAAGTCACCGGATCGCTCCGTCAATCCGGATGAATCTGTGGCCCTAGGGGCTGCCATCCAGGCAGGTGTTTTAGGGGGAGAGGTCAAAGACCTCCTGCTGCTCGATGTTTCGCCTTTATCTATGGGCATTGAGACCCTGGGTGGTGTTTTTACTAAGATTATTGATCGAAACACTACGCTGCCCACCAGTCGTTCCCAATGTTTCTCAACTGCAACAGATGGCCAGACCTGTGTTGAAATTCAGGTTTACCAGGGTGAGCGAGCAATGGTCAAGGATAACCGGAGCCTCGGACAGTTTGAGCTAACGGGCATCCCTCCAGCGCCTCGTGGTGTCCCTCAAATAGAAGTGACATTTGATATCGATGCAAATGGTATCCTCAATGTCTCTGCACAGGATCGAGGGACGGGTCGGGAGCAGAGTATCCGCATCTCTAATACCGGTGGCCTTAGTAGCCTGGAAGTGGAGCGTATGCGTCAAGAAGCTCAGGTTTATGCTGATCAAGACCAGGCACACCGCGAGATTGCACAGTACAAAAATCAGTTGGATAGCTTATTGTATAGCTATACCTCAACGCTCACGGAAAATGGCCATTTGATTAGTGCTGATTTAAAGCAGAGAGCTGATCAAACCGTTGCTCAAGCGCGGGCGGCAAGTGCCTATCCTGAAATAACGATCACTGTTCTCAAGCAGCACATTGATGATCTTAATCGGGTTCTTCTAGATGTCGGAGCGGCTGTGTATCAGGTTTCAGGTCAGCCATCTGAGGCTAGCCCTGCTGCTGTCGCCAGTCAAGCTCCTCCTGCTGTGTCAAGTCCAGCCTCTCCTGAAGTGAGTGAACCTCTAGAAGAAGTGTTGTCTTCAGTTGAAGCAGCCCCTCGAGAGACGATGAATGATGATGCTACGATCATTGGTGATTTTGACGACACTGTAATTACAGACTACGAAGCTGTTGATTAACTGTCGTGGGCGTCAGGATTTATTGTTCTACTGAATGTGATCTATGGCTCGGGACTATTATGACCTTCTTGGTGTTTCTCGTAATGCTGACCCAGACGAGTTAAAGCGTGCCTATCGCCGTTTGGCCCGGAAGTATCACCCCGATGTGAATAAAGAGCCGGGCGCGGAGGAGCAATTTAAGGATGTCAACCGTGCATACGAAGTCCTCTCTGATGCTGAAATGCGGGCTAGGTATGACCGCTTTGGCGAGGCGGGGGTCGGTTCCGCTGCCTCAGCTCCCGGTGCTGGTGGATTTCAGGACTTTGGAGATATGGGCGGCTTTGCCGATATCTTTGAGAGTTTTTTCGGTGGCGGTGGTTTTGGTGGGGCGACTCAGGCCGGACGGCGCCGTGCAGGACCGACGCGGGGTGAAGACTTACGCTTTGACCTGAAGCTGGAGTTCCGAGAAGCAATTTTTGGCGGCGAGCATCAAATACGCATCTCACATTTAGAAGTTTGCAATACTTGTCAAGGATCAGGCGCTAAAGCAGGAACAAAGCCTCAGTCTTGTAGTACCTGTCAGGGAAATGGACAGGTGCGGCGGATGACACGGACGCCTTTTGGTAGCTTTACACAGGTGTCTGTTTGTCCCACCTGCTCCGGAACAGGACAAATGGTGACAGATAAGTGTGAAACCTGTGGTGGTAAAGGCCAGAATCAGGTTAGCAAAAAGTTGAAAATTACGATTCCGGCGGGCGTTGATACTGGAACTCGTCTGCGTGTCTCTAATGAGGGGGATGCGGGACAGCGGGGTGGACCTGCCGGTGACCTATATGTGTATTTGTTCATCAAGGATGATGCAGAATTTCGCCGAGAAGGAACGAATATTCTCTCTGAGCTGAAGGTGAGCTATCTGCAAGCAATTCTTGGGGCTAAAGTTCCGGTAACGACGGTGGATGGTGAGGAGCCGCTGATGATTCCGGCAGGGACACAGCCAGGGACGGTTCTAACTTTGGATAATCATGGTGTGCCGCGTTTAGGGAACCCGGTTAGTCGTGGAGATCATCTGATTACGGTTGTGATTAATATTCCAACGCGGGTGTCGACGGAAGAACGTGAATTGCTTGAGAAATTGGCCGACATCAAAGGTGAGCAGGCTGGCAAAGGAGGCGTTGAAGGCTTTCTCGGAGGTATTTTTGGTCGATGAATGATGTTGGCCTAGAACAACCTGATGACAAGCTTGATTTGAGGGGCACACCCTGTCCCCTTAATTTTGTCCGGACAAAGTTGCGATTGCAGCAAATGTCGCCGGGTTCCCTGTTGGAAGTTTGGTTAGATCCGGGTGAACCGATTGAGCAAGTTCCTGATAGTCTGCTTGTGGCTGGATATAAGGTCGAGAGCTTAGTGGATTGCTCTGGGTACTTTGCACTCCAGGTTCGTCGCCCTGTCATAACGACGTGACGTCTCCAACTGCTTATCCCCCCGAGCTCTCGGGTGTTGTGGTGGCTGTGCAGGCTAATTACTATCGCGTTCAGCTCGTAACCCCAGGTATCGATTCAACATCAGAGCTGTTGTGTACCCGTCGCTCTCGCTTGAAAAAACTCGATCAGCAGATTATGGTGGGGGACCGAGTGGGGGTTGAGGAACCGGACTGGCAGGGTCTTAGAGGTGCGATCGCAACGGTCTCTCCTCGTAAAACCCAACTCCATCGCCCACCGGTTGCCAATGCCAACCAAGTGCTGCTGATGTTTGCGCTGGCGGACCCTATCTTGGATCCACTGCAGTTAACCCGCTTTCTGGTCACCGTTGAGGCCACAGGACTCAGTATTTCTTTGTGTCTCAATAAGCAAGAGTTAATCAGTGATGACAAACGGCAGCAATGGCAAGAGCGTCTGCGGGCTTGGGGCTATCAGCCCTTCTTGATCAGCCTCCATCAAAATGCTGGATTGCGAGAGCTTCAACTTCAGCTTCAGGGCCAGCTCACTGTGCTGTCTGGTCCTTCAGGGGTGGGAAAATCTAGTCTGATTAATCATCTGATTCCTGATCGCGATGTGCGTGTTGGGGCCGTCTCTGATCGTTGGGGACAAGGTAAACATACGACACGGCATGTGGAGTTATTTGAGCTGCCAGAGGGGGGCTTGCTCACGGACACGCCGGGATTTAATCAGCCCATTACAGACTGTTCTCCTCCATCCTTAGCCCAGTATTTCCCAGAAGCTAGACAGAGGCTGGAACGGGGACAATGTCAGTTTAATGACTGCCTGCATCGAGATGAGCCGAACTGTGCCGTGCGAGGTGATTGGGAGCGGTATCCATACTACCTGACCCTTTTGGAAGAAGTCGTTGCGCAACAGATGGCACAGGATGCGATCGCAAATACAGAATCAAAGCTGAAACGGAAGGCCAAACGGAAAGGCAATACCGAGTATGAGCCTAAACTGTCTAGCAAACGCTACCGACGGCCCTCGCGTCGATCTCAACGTCAAAATCTGAATGATCTTTATCCTGATCGGTATAGCGAGGATAGTCCTTCTACCTAGGGATTGGAAGTTTCTAGACGGCGCTTCACCGCGATCAGATTGCGAGGGAGATCGAAGCGCAGCCGTTTTTCAATGGCGATAATCGGCATGGTTCGTTTGGGCCAAATAAACAGGCTATAGGTCAGTTGTGTGCCCTCTGATGTCGGTTCTAACAGCCAATCACCGGAAAAAGCCTTGAAGTCTCCTTCGACCATTTCAAAGTGGATAGCTTTGAGAAAGTCTTCGGTCATATCTAAAACCACGCGGGCCGAAAATTTAAGGAAGAGGGCATTCTGAACCCCAACTTGCTCGAGTCGAATGCCACCTTGGGGATGCTCTAATAGCTGGCTCGTTGCTAAGTTGGGGATGAAATCTGCGAGACATTCGTAATCGGTTAAGACCTGCCACACCTGCTCTTGCGTGAAAGGCAGCAAAATCTTTGCTGTAATTCGGCGTTGGCGTTTGTCGAGCTTTTCGGTGTCTAGGGTTACGGCAGCCCAGGCTTCAGCATCACGATCATCCTGGGCTTGCTCGGTCAGCAGCTCCTCATTGATCTCCAATTCTTCCTCTGGGGTTAGCCCTTGTTGCGTTGGATCCTTAGGTGCGTTGATGTCTGAATCTGAGTGCATCGAGTGGCCGTCCTCCGAGAATAAATGCGTCTATCTTGGTGATCCATTAAACGTTAGACCTGCGCCAATTCAAAACGGTGAGGGGGCAAGACCGCGACAGAACTAGGCGATTGATTCTAGGATTGACTGCAAGGGACTATGAAGCTGCACGGGTTGAGCAATGTAATGGGCCAATACAAATCTGCGCAAAATTCTGCACTATCTCCTCTCCGGCGGCTGTTGCGCTATGGCCGCGCCTACCGCCGTCAAACGATAGCGGCGGTGACCTGCTCAATCCTCAATAAAATCTTTGATCTAGCCCCTCCGGTCCTGATTGGAGCTGCGGTAGATGTCGTCGTTCAGCGCCAGGACTCGATTATTGCCCGTTTTGGAATTTCGGATGTTTGGCAGCAGCTGCTGACCCTGGCGGTTTTGTCGGCCTTGGTTTGGGGGCTGGAGTCGCTTTTTGAATATATCTATCAGCGACTATGGCGTAATTTAGCCCAGGTTGTGCAGCATGATGTCCGCTTAGATGCCTACGCTCACCTTCAAAACTTAGAGCTGTCTTATTTTGAGGCACGGACTACCGGAGGCCTGATGTCAATTCTGAGTGATGACATCAATCAGTTGGAGCGATTTTTAGATCGAGGAGCCAACGATATTTTGCAGGTGATCACAACGGTGATCATTATCGGAGCCGTTTTCTTCGGAACGGCACCCAAAGTTGCCTGGATGGCCATGTTGCCGATGCCGTTTATTGTCTGGGGTGCGATCGCATTTCAAAAACTATTGGCACCTCGATATACGCTTGTCCGCGAACGGGTTGGCTTACTCAACGGTCGCCTTTCTAATAACCTGAGCGGCATTACTACCATCAAAAGCTTCACTACCGAAGCCTATGAAGTTGAGCAGGTGGCCCTAGAGAGCAATGCCTATAGCGACAGCAACCGGAAAGCCATTGCCCTCAGTGCCGCTTTTATCCCCTTGATTCGCGTGTTGATTTTGCTAGCCTTCATTGCTATCTTGCTCTACGGCGGTATGGAGGTGGTGAATGGTGCCTTAGCCGTTGGTACTTACAGCGTCCTGGTGTTCCTGACACAGCGATTGCTGTGGCCATTGACTCGCCTAGGGGAAACCCTCGATCAGTATCAGCGAGCTATGGCCTCTACCCGTCGTGTGATGGGACTGTTAGATACGCCCATTCAGATTCATTCTGGGCATTTAGCACTGCCACTGGCTGACGTTCAAGGGGAGCTCAGGCTCGCAAATTTGTCCTTTGCCTATGAGACTGGTCCTGCTGTTTTATACAACATTGATATACATATTCCGGCAGGCCAAACCATTGCCATTGTTGGGGCCACTGGCTCCGGTAAAAGTACCTTGTCAAAATTGTTGCTCAGACTATACGAGATTGAGACGGGGCTGATTACCCTCGACGGGACTGATATTCAAACTTTAAAAATGAAAGACCTACGGCGGGCCATTGGGCTGGTCAGTCAAGATGTTTTTCTGTTCCATGGTACGGTGCGGGAAAATATTGCCTATGGCCGTCTCGATGCCACCCTCGATGATATTCAACGTGCGGCTCAAAATGCAGAGGCCCACGGGTTTATCCAGCAGTTGCCGCAGGGATATGACACGGTTGTGGGGGAACGGGGGCAGAAGCTCTCGGGCGGACAGCGTCAGCGTTTAGCCATCGCCCGGGCGCTCCTCAAAGATCCGCCTATTTTGATATTGGATGAAGCGACTTCAGCCGTAGATAACGAGACGGAGGCTGCGATACAAAGGTCTCTGGATCGGATTACGGCAGAGCGGACCACCATTGCGATCGCACATCGTCTGTCAACGATTCGCCATGCAGACTGTATCTACGTTCTCGAACAAGGACGGATCAAAGAACAGGGACAGCACGAAGATCTCCTCGATTTATCTGGGATTTACGCTCAGCTTTGGCGCGTCCAGACCGGACAGCGAGAGACGCTCTAATCGGCCTTTCGCTTACACCTCAATGCGTCTTCATATCAGATTTTTCCGGGTATGCAATCGGGGAGATTACTGATTTTCTGTGCGAATAATCACCTCAAATTGATCGCAGCGATCACTGTCTATCTTTTTCCTTCGAGTGAATATAAGCACATGAGACAGAGGTGATTCAACTTCTTCTCACCCAAAAAATGCTTATCAACAACACAGGAAAACAGATCATGAAAAAGTTCTCAATTGCTCTTTTAGCTCTTTTAACCCTTGGTTCCGCCGTGATGCCCGCGGTTGCTGATACGGGTAACTCTCAAACCTCGACAAACATTAGCACTATCGAGGGCGATCGCAACACTGTGACTCAAAGCAACCGCCAAAGCATTGGTAACCGAGAGCGGGGCCGTCGTCAATCTGACACCGTGAACGTACAAGATGCATTAAACGACAGTTTTGTGTTCGGTGATCGGAACGACGTGAACCAAACGAATGAACAGCGCATTCAGAATCGTAGAGGCAGCCGCCGTTAAACACAAACATCAATATGGCTGAGAATATTTCAGCCATATTGATGAATGAGCCAAGATTAATCTATTGCAACTTCTAGATATCTTGGCTCCTGTTCTACGTATTGTGTCCTTTTTACATTCGCGAGGTTTCAGTGATGAAAACGCATCGTATTCTGCTTAGTATTTTTTCTTTAACCGGTTTTCTTAGCCTTTCTGCCGCTCTCAGTGCTCCAGCCTCAGCCCAATGTATTCAGTCTCATATGGGCATTCAACTGAATATTGGAGAACCCGCTGAGCAGACCCATAATATTAGCCAGACGGGAGAGGGACCTTGCACTGGAAATGTGCAATCTAGCACGAGTGTTCAGGTTGGTCGGGGTAGTCGATCAGGCCGAAGACAACACCAAGAAGTTAATCAACACGTTCAGGGAAATGGCAATCCCACAGGTATAGATGGCCCAACCGTTAGAAATGGTGTGGTTATCGAAGCTGACATCAGTACCCCTGATAACTTCAATCCAGGTAATCGATCTAGACGGTCAAGCAGAGATTAATTGTATGGCCCTATTGATTAGATTTTTTATATGTCATCATTCATATTAAAGAGCCTAAAAAATAAAGCTAGCTTGTCTTTTGTATGAAGACGTTATTCCAAGAAATATATTTTAGATTAATAATTCTCTTTTTTGGGGGCTGGATAAAAAGAGAATTTCCCCCAATAAATATAATTTGTAAGTCAAAGGAGTATTGAAATAATGAACTCTGTTGCATCAATAATTGCCATCGCTAGTGCATTGACAGTGGTCAATATCCATCTTGACGCTCACTCTAATTCACCTATATCGACGGTTGTTGCTAGTTCGTACCAAGTACAGGAGACCTCAATGAGCCTACCCGCTGAGGATCTTCATGACCCATTTACTTTGACGATCAAGTCCGCGTCTTCCGCTGCAAGCCTTACAGGAACGATTAAACTCAATGGCAAAGTGTTGCGGTCTTTAGATGCAAACACAACTGAAATTAACCTATCTGAGCACCTGAGCCAAGGTAAACATAAAATTGAAGTGGAAGGCCGCTATTCTCCTGATAGTTCTGCTGTTGAAGTTTCACTCAGAAGTCGTTCTAGCGAAACTGTGCAGGAAATGGGGGGAAGTGGGCAGCTTAATCAAGTCATCCACTTATCCATTAATTGATCGAGGTTCTAGCGCGTGGATTCCAGAATCGAAGTGGAGATGAGAGGTAGGGGAACTGCTATTCTTCTTCTAAATGCTATCTTCAAGAAACCGTTTTTGCCTCATTGATCATCTAAGAATTACTTTGCTTTTTGTAAGCGCACTTCCGCTTCTTCAATTTGTGTGTTCAGTAGCTTGAGTTTACCTTCCATCGTTTGCCGCTCTAGCTCAAGTAGTTCAGTTTGTTTGAGTATTTGAGCCATTCTTGCTTTGTGTGAAGCTGTTCTACCAGGGTGAAAAATGAGGCCAAAGTAAAGTGTGACATTAGAGGCATCCAATGTATTTACGCCAGCAGAAAAATTAAATCCAAGGTCATTCTCTGTATTGGGCGGTGTATATATCGGACTGTCTAGTGGCTGAACTAACCGATCAGGAAAGCTAACCACATTTTGATTCTGTAATGTGTTTTGGTTGACATTATTGAGGTCGGAGAAATCTCCGATAAGAGAATCGGCTGTAGAATTTTGGTTGTTTGTCTGTGCGACAGCAAGATTATCTCTGGATGTTTCCATCAGGAAAAATGCCAAGGTGGTAGAAAACAAA
>CALFCG010000280.1 GCA_937951315.1 uncultured cyanobacterium | reverse complement strand
AACAGGCGAAGCTAGCGCTGCTTGATGCAGACTGGAGGGCTGGATTGTTGGTGCGATCACTTTCGGTCGGTCTTCAACCTTTGCAGCTCGGTGAAGTGCCTGGAGCATTGTTTGAGCCGAGTCGAAGCGTTTTTGGGGTAGCTTTTGTGTTGCCTGCTCAATAATCTTGCTGACGACAGTGGGGATTGTCTCTGGAACCTCAAGGGAGTGATTGAGATGCGCGGTCATCAAATCCCCTGGTGTACCGGTAAAGGGACGATGGCCGACCACAAGCTCATAGAGCAGTATGCCTGCTGCGTAAAGGTCAGAGGCGGGTGAAAAATGACTATAAAACCGCTCGGGTGCCATGTACGCGGGTGAGCCTGTATCGCCACGTCGAGTCTCTGTATCAGTCTCGGCGAGCCATCGAGCGACACCAAAGTCCGAGAGATGTGCCCTCCATCCGGTCTTCGTGAGCGTCAGCAAGACATTCTCAGGCTTTAAATCACAATGGACAATCCCGTGTTGGTGAGCATGGATCAACCCCCGCAAGACATCAATTACGAGTTGCAGTGCCTGTTTGAGCGTGAGTTGGCCGGGGGGATTGATGAGCTGTCGTAGCGTCCCCCCGGCACAGTAGGCCATGCTCAGATAGCGTCCCGATTCACTGTATTCAAGGGTATGAAACGCCACGATATTCGGATGTTGTAAGCTCGCTAGTAAGTTGAGTTCATGTAAGAAGCGAGGCGTACTTAACTGGCGGCTGTCCAGTTGTTTGAGGGCAACAATCTGGCCCGTTGTGCGATGGATGCCACAAAACACTTGACCAAACTGGCCTTGGCCGATTTGTCCTAAAACCCGATATTTGGGACCCGCAAGATTGGGAGCGACTGTACCTAGCGGGCCATGGTTCATGAATTGGGCCTTAACCAAATTTCTTGCCCACTAGAGCAAGGTCTGTGATCTAATCGAACAGATTACCAATGACCAGGGACTCTTCGCTTTGGGCTTCATCTTGAGCTGGGGTATCCCTTTCAACGGCGGCAGGAACGAGTTCATGTTGTTCTTGGCTCAAGCGCATGGCTTCATCATAGTGTTCTAGATCGCCTGCTTCAAAGTAGAGCTTGGCGGCAATTCGTAAATCGGCAACGGCCTGCTGCTTCTCTTCAATTTTGCTTCTCAGGACGCCTCGCTGGAAGTAGGCATCTGCATAGGCGGTGTCGAGAGCAATCGCTTGTGAGTAATCATCGATGGCAATGCGTTGATCGTCTAGACGACAAAGGCTGCCTCGGACTAATCCCCGGCGATAGTAGAGGGTGGCATCTCTGGGGGTTGCTCGAATGATTTGAGTGAGCTGATCAATCTCATGGAGTTGATCTAACGCGGTTTCTAGGCGTTGCTCTTTCTCTTTGAGAACTTCAGAGTCTGTCTCTAGTTCTTCTGTGCGTTTAACTAAGATGGCGCCATGCTCTTCGAGGCTTTCTAGCTTTTCGTTCAGGCTTTCCAGCGTTTGCTGCTGAGTCTGATTTTGCTTGGTGATGGCTTCAATGCTGAGCTGTTTGTCTTCGTCTTGCTGCGTTAAGGTTGCGATCGCATCCTTGCGCAACTGACCACTTTGGTTGAGTGCTTCGATTTGAGCCTTGTACTCCTGATCTTGCTGAGAGAGCTGGGCGATCATCACCTGACGCACCTCTCCGGTTGATTCTGCTAAACGGCGCCGGTTGGCAAGATGAAGCGTGGCTGTAAGCGACAGTGGAATGGAGGCAAAAGCAACCTGATTTGTGACTGCAGATGCGATTGCGCCACCCACAGAACCAATCACTGAAAGGGTCTCAAGATGGTTGAGCCAGTGGGACTGTTTGGTCTCTGCTTGGGCATCCAAAAGGTGTTGCATAATCTCTCGATTCCTTAAAAATTTCTATAAATGGGTTAGCTGAGCAGCGTTTGGCTGAACTGGAGGGCAGGCATGACTTGCTGCATTTCCTCTGTTGTAAGGTGCTCCTTTACGACAGAAGGTAGTAATTGGTACGTTACTTTTGAGGGCTGCTCAGTTTGAAATGCTTTCATAAGGGTGCTTGTCCAAAGCAACATGCTATCCCGCAAGTAATCGAGGTCACTCACCAACATCGCTGCTGCAAGGCTTTTCAAGACTTGCTTACGATCACGGCGGCAGGTTGCAGACATATCCCGAGTGCCTTTGAAGAACACACGATTATTCTGTTCTAAAGCCTTTTCTTCAACCTGATCCATAATCTGCTCTTCCGTATCACGAATCTTTTGGTAGGCACTGATGCGGTGATCGGCAGACTCTAAGTAGTCCTTGAGAAATTGGAGTTCTGCCTCTGTGGCAAAGCGTCCATCTGCTTCCAGACTGACGCGTCCAAGTTGTGTCAACATAATTCAAGATCCCCTAATGAAAATTGTTTATACTGCGTGCGACTGATTTAAATACTGCGAGACTTCAGAACGAGTGTCTTCGAGTTGGCTAATCATTGATCGGGTAATTAGCTTGCCTTCTTCGACCAAAACCTGCCCGTTGAGGGGGTGCAAAATATTTTGCTGGGCCCGACGACCAATCAGGTCTTCGATATCTGTCATATCGCTCAGGTACATTCCCGATGGCAGCTCAATGACAACGCCATCTCCCAGAACGCGGGTTTGGCAGGCTAGACGTGACATCTGGTTACAGGTCGTGATCACCTCCAGCGATCGCTGCTCACGGCGATTCATGGGTGAAAGGCTTTCCATACCGTCTTTGACGTAGATGTGGCAGGTTGCACACATGCCCCTTCCCCCACACTCATGCAGGACCTTGAGATCATGTTGCAGCAAACCGGATAGCAAGTTGTCGTTGGTTGCGATTGAGGTTTCCTGGTTGATGGGATCTAGCTTGACAAGCTTCGCCACCTTGGCTGCTCCTTTTTCGTGAATAACGGTAGAAAGATCGCCCCTTGTGGACGGTTTGAATGATGGGAATGTTATTCCCCTAAATTCTCCAGCTCATTCAAACCGTCGAGATCGGCTAGTCCAACGAGGTTATCTAATGCCTCTAGAGAATCTGAAGAGAGAGTAGACTCGTCTGCTTTAGGTTCGTCTATCATCATCTCTGGCGCAGTGCTTTCAGCTATTGCAGATATCCCTTCTGTGCTTGCCTCTGGCATGTCGATGTTGCTGTCCTCCATTGGAGGCATCGTTATCTCTGAAGAGATTTCTTCTGTACTCTCCAGGGTCTCTAAATCAGGTAGATCCGTCAGCATGTTCAATGCTTCCGCTGAGTCTAGAGCAGGAGTCTCTGCTTCCGCCGTTTCTTCCAGCCCTAACGATCCGGCTTCTGTGCTTGCTTCAGGCATGTCGATGTTGATGTCCTCCACTGGAGACATCGTCATATCTGGGGAGATTTCTGCTGTACTTTCCAGAGCCTCTAAATCTGGTAGCTCTGTCAGCATGTTCAATGCTTCAGCAGACTCGATCGCAGGCTGCTCTGTTTCCTCGATGTCTTCTGTAGATAGTTGGACCGCTGCGAAAGATGTCTCTGGCATCTCAGAATTTTCAGTGCACTCCACAGATCCTTCTTCTGTGACTGCTTCAGGCATGTCGATATTGACATCTTCCACCGGAGACATCGTCATCTCTGGAGAGATTTCTTCTGTACTTTCCAGGGTGTCTAAATCAGGTAGATCCGTCAGCATGTTCAATGCTTCCGCTGAGTCTAGAGCAGGTGCCTCAGCCATCTCTTCGGCAGCAGTTTCGACCGCTGTAAAAGATGTTTCTGGCATACCAGCTGTCTCGTCGAACCCGACCGCTCTGTCTTCTGTGACTGCTTCAGATATATCGATGTTGATGTCCTCCACTGGAGGCATCGTTATCTCTGGAGAGATTTCTTCCATACTCTCCAGGGTGTCTAAATCAGGTAGGTCTGTTAGCATACTTAGTGCTTCAGTCGACTCTATCGCAGTCGCTTCAGCCATGTCTTCGGTAGCCGGTTCGACTGTTGAGAACGATGTCTCTGGCATCTCAGAGTTTTCAGTGCACTCCACAGATCCTTCTTCTGTGACTGCTTCAGGCATGTCGATATTGACATCTTCCACTGGAGACATCGTCATATCTGGAGAGATTTCTTCTGTACTCTCCAGGGTGTCTAGATCCGGTAAGTCCGTCAGCATATCCAATGCTTCAGCCGACTCTATCGCAGTCGCTTCAGCCATGTCTTCGCCAGCCGGCTCGACCGTTGAGAACGATGTCTCTAGCATCTCAGAATTTTCAGTGCACTCCACAGATCCTTCTTCTGTGACTGCTTCAGGCAAGTCGATGTTGATGTCCTCCACTGGAGACATCGTCATATCTGGAGAGATTTCTGCTGTACTTTCCAGGGTGTCTAAATCAGGTAGGTCTGTCGGCATTTCTAATGCTGCAGATGACTCTAGCGGAGGAGCTTCAACTCCTGCTGTTTCTTGGGGCGCCAGTTCGACTGCTGCGAAAGATGCTTCTGGCATATCAGCCGTCTCTTCGCATCCCACAGATCCTTCCTCTGTGACTGCTTCCGGTCTGTCGATGTTGCCATTCTCGACTGGAGGCATAGTGATGTCTGCAGAGCTTTCTTCTGCACTCGCTAGCGCATCTATCTCTGTGCTGTCTACTAGCATCTCTGGTGCTGCTGTTGATGCTAGTGAAACCTTCTCTGATGCAGGTTGTTCTGCGACAGAAGTTTCGCCTGCTTTTAAAGATGCTTCTTGCCTCTCAGTTATCTGAGTCTCTGGTGACTCAGATAACGCTGGTTCGGTAACATCTGTTTGATCCAGTCCAAGACGCATCATGATGGTGTCATGATCTTGCTGCTCTTCAACACACGCTTCTGCAACTTTGAGTCGCTCTTCTAGCCCTAAAATAAAAATATTTTCAGAGGCACCCATTGATTCACAAGTGGTCTGGACGCAGTGTAAATCTTGGCCAGTCAGTTGACTAAAGAAGGTACTCAAGAGGCCAGCTTCTGCATAGCAAGCTGGTTTCTCCGGTGTACTCTCATCCTTTTTGCGAACTTCAGCAAAGGCTGAATTTTCGACAGTTGCGATGATATATCCTTGGGAATAATGCTTGAACTCTAGGTTTAAGTTTCCCCAGCCATAGGTTTTCCAGCACTGTTTCAGACACTGAAGAAATTCCACCATTTCCATTTCAGCCAAGGGCTTTTTATAGTAGGTGCTGACTTCTTCAGAAAAACGGCGATAAAAATATTTACCCCACCAATGTCCACACTGGAACATAACAAGCCCTGCGGCAGAGCCGACTTCATCTTCTAGGCTGCTGTAGAGCGCTTGCAAAAGAGTATCGGGTAGTGCGACTAGCCGATTGCCGTGGCGATTTTCGAGCAAACCCAGTTCAAAGTCGCCCTGTACATAGGCCTCAGAGGCAAAGTAATTGCCGGGTAAACGGTCTTTGTTGAGTAATTCTGCAACTGCAATCATAAGATTTTCTCCTGTATGGGATTAGCCTGCGGTGATATGTTCGGTGCCCATCAGGATCTGCTGAGTTTGGACGAAGTAAGGCTGGATTAAATTCCACTGTTGGGCAGTCAGTATTTCTTTGAGGCGAGCTTCAAGCAGCTGACTGAGCTGGTATTCAAGGTCAACAAGCTGATGGGCTTGTACGACATCGGTGAGCCATTCTAGAAGCCGATACTTTAGAAATTCTGGCCTATTCATGAGCATGGCCATTGCACCGTAGCGTAGGGCTGAAATCCAGTGCTGTAGTACTTTTTCCTGTCGTTGATTGCTTTCGTTAGGGCAGGTCTCAGACAGCTGATCGGCTACGGGTTGCCAGATCTCCAGCTCGTTTTCCCGCAGCAGTTCATAGGTTTGTAGTCGCTGCTCTAGGGTGCTGACATGCTGTTTGAATTCAGCAATTTCAGCATTTTGGAGGTAGTGGTCTTCTGCGTCCTGCAGAAACTGTTGAAAGTCAGAGTGCATAATAGCCCCTAAAATAAATCAGAGAAGTCAGAGAGATTTAAATCGCTGCTGTCGACAGGTGAGTCAAGAGCATTGAGTTTTGGAACTGCCGCAATGTCAGGTTGGGCTTCCCAAACAAATCGATTGAAAAATTTGCGAACGGTTAGGGTTGCCGGCAAGGGAGAGGCCACCGTGGGATGAGTGGTTCTGGTGACCGTGGGGACATGAACAGGTTGTAACTGCCCATTCCAGTTGCTTTGGCCCAAAAATTCTTGGACAGTTAGACATTGCCAAGATTGGTTTTGGTGTTGGAGAGGGGCTTTAAATGTTTTAGATGAGGGTGTTTTAGGTGCTTCTATTCCTTCTGCTATGCCTTGCCAATTGCACTGTCTCAGGAACTCCTGAACGGTGGAAAATTGCCAGTCATGGCTCATGATAGGTACTCTCCGTTGTGCAGACGCTTTTCAATGTCACTGAGAGTGGCACCTTCGTTTTGCCAGAAGGTTGCGGCGTCGATGCGATCTCGTTTGCCCAACAGAAACTTGCAGTAGGTTTCGCCCATGGCATAGCATTGCAACTCAATGCAGCTCAGTTCTTTTTGTACAAGGTTGCTAAAGAATCCTGAAAACAGACCGGCATAAATATGGCAGACGGGCTTGCCAACATCCCCCAGGGTGCGGGCGACGACGGAGTCAAAAATATTGATGAACATGAAGCCATTTTTTTGGTCACTGAGATCAACTTCCCAGTTTCCCCAACCTTGGCTGGTGAAGGGCCACCACCAGGCTTCTAGGGCAAAGGATGGATTGCACTGACGCAGGCCCGTACCGTAGTCTTTCTCGAACCAACTTTGAAAGAAGGCTGCATCACGTTCCCCCCAAGCTTTCCCAATGTTGTACATGATGACGCTGGAGGCGCTTCCCACTTCTTGCTCTAGCCCTTCAATTAAGGCCAGGATAAAGTCTTCACTGGCTAAGATATTGCGGGACTCATGCCAGTCGTTAATGGTTCCCTGCTCTGGCTTGAAGGTAAAGAAGTCTGAAAAACTATAGTGATTGCGCTTTGAGGGATATTTTTGCCGATTTGAGACTATGGGTTGGTCGAGACTCACCCCTGGCTTGGGGGTTGCTTCAGTGGGTGTAAAAACCATCTGTCACTGATCCTATTGTCCTAAGTAAATTAATGCTTTACATAGGGTTCCCACTTTAATTTGAATTTCTTATCTTTGGTTCACATTCCGTGTGCAAATCATAAGAATGCTCAATGTATATTGTGTGTTGTACTGAGCATGAAATGCATAAAAGTCTTCTGTGGACTACTATTAATTCTTCTATCTTTGCAGTTAAATCAAACGAAAGTTTATTGAATAGTTCTTGGCTTGTTTATGTTTTTTTCTGGTGTGTGTGCGTGAGATTTTGCTCAGTTTGATCGCTTAAGGCTGCTGAGACAGAATCAGTTTCAGTATAATTTGAAGATCTGTGAGTCTTTCAAGGGTGGCGTTCGTCCACTTTTGCTGGGGGTTTGTGGAATGAAGATAGAGCAGGCCCCAAAGGGTTTGTTCTACCAAAATTGGAACCACTAGCATGGCTTGAGTTTGCAGAGCTTGTAAGTGATTCCAGAGTTCTTGAGTTGTGCTGTCTTGTGTCAGATCAGCTTGATTAAGGGCCAAAATTTCTCCCTGCTGCAGGGCTTGATGCCACTCTGGATGGAGGGATACATCAAAGTGCGCCGGATTTTCTATGGAGGGCAGGGCAGAGGCTGATTCAACCCATTGTGCGGTTTTCTGCTGCCAGAGATGAATGCGATGGTTCCCCGTGACTGATTGCAGCGTATTCACGAGTTGTTGAAGTTGTTCCCAGAGTTCTTGGTCATGGTAATGGAGGATCTGGCTGAGGCATTCAGTCCACTGTAGAAGTTTGCTGCAAGTGGCCTCTGCCGTGATTAGAGCTTGATGGGAGGCCAGCAGACGCCGGACTCGTTCGGAGAGGACCGGCCAATGAATCGGCTTGGTGATATAGTCTGTCGCGCCCACGGAAAAGGCTTGATCGACGGAGGCTTGGTCATCGAGAACGGTGAGAATGAGGAGTGGAATGCGATCGCCGCCGGGTAACTGCCGCAATCTCTGGCAGCAGGTAAAACCATCCATCCCTGGCATGACGGCATCCATCAGTACGAGATTGGGCTGGCTGATCTTGTATTCAATCAGTCCTTGTTCGCCATCTTTTGCTTCAACCACCCGATAGCCTTCTGCTGACATTGCTAAATTTAAGAGGCCGCGGGTGGAACGATCATCGTCAATGACTAATACAGTAGGAGCGGTTTGTTCTTGGACGGTCATGTGTCAATCCCTTGGGCCTGTGGGAAGGCTTGCTGTAATGCGGTCTTGACTCCAGAGTACTCAGAAATCAAAGATTTAACATTCGCGTTAGCTGTTTGGCCAGCTCTACCCAGATCTTCAAGCTGTTTGCAATGTTGTGCAAAAGCTAAGGCTCCCAGATTAGAACTGCTAGATCGTAGCGTGTGAGAGGCCTGGCGAAGTGCATCTGGATTATGGGTTGCGATCGCATCTTGAACCCCTTGTAAACTGACGGGGGCATCTTCCAAGTACTGGTTCACAATCTCCGTGAGGGCTTGCTCGTTCCCCATTTGCCGAAGCGCCTGTAGGACCTCCTGATCCAAAACGGTTGCACGTTCTTTGGCTATTGCCTTTTCTTTCGCTTTTGAGGGAGCTGATTCAATCACTGCGTGGGGCTCTGACGTCTGGATTGCCCGTTCCAATGCCTGCCGCATCGCGGGGGCGCGTAATGGTTTTGTCAGTACATCATTCATCCCTGCCGTTAAGCACCGTTGGTGGTCATCCGTCATGGCATAGGCCGTGACGGCAATCAAATAGGGCCTTGAGGACATTGGCCATTCTTCACCAATGCGCTTAGCTGCTGTGAGGCCATCCATTTCCGGCATCTCGATATCTAACAACACCACAGGGTAGGGTTGTAAGCGCAAGGCTTCTAGGGCCTCAACGCCATTATTGACGATATCAGCCTCATATCCCAGCTTTTGGAGCATGAGCTGAATCACTTTTTGATTGGTGCGATTGTCTTCTGCCACTAAAATGCGACGCTGTTGCTGAGTGAGGGATTGAGAAGCAATGTGAGGAATAGGTTGGGTTGCAGAATTCTCTGACGATAGCGGTGTGTACGGTGTTGTGGTCTCTATGGACTGGGCCAAAATTGTGAAGTAAAACGTTGAGCCAAAGGGTTGTTTTTCAACCGGAACGCCGTCTACTGTTTGTGTTCGGAGCCATTGTTGAGACGGCGTTCCGGCGATACTGCCGTGACTGGTAGCCCAAATATCGCCCCCCATCAGCCAGACAAGTTTTTGACTAATGGCTAAGCCCAAGCCTGTGCCGCCGTACTTACGGGTAATCGATGCATCCAACTGACTAAAAGGCTGAAAGAGGAGAGAGTGCTGATCTGGAGCTAGACCAATTCCTGTATCTTGGACTGCAAATAGGATGTCATAGACAGCTGACTCGGCGGCGGTGGCTGTTACTGTGACTGCAATGGTGCCCGTCGCAGTAAACTTAATTGCGTTGCTGATCAAATTGATCAAAATTTGTCGCAGCCTTAGGGCATCTCCCATCACCACCTCTGGAACGGTGGACTCAATGTACAACTTCAAAGCCAATGTCTTCGTAAAAGCCTGACCTTGAAGAATATTAAACACCTCTTGAATGCATTGCCGAATCTCTAGCGGTTGGAGATCTAAAGCCAGCTTACCCGACTCGACTTTAGAGAGATCGAGTAAATCATTGAGCAGGGTCAGCAATGCCTCTCCACTTTTTGTAATGGTTTCGGCAAAGTCTTGTTGCTGGGCCGTTAGCCCTGTATCCATTAACAACTCTGCCATCCCGATCACGGCATTCATCGGGGTGCGGATCTCATGGCTCATGCTCGCCAAGAATTGGCTTTTGGCTTGATTGGCTGATTCTGACTCTTGCTGGGCGATTGCAAGGGCTTTATTCTGGCGGGCCAGTTGTTGGCGGTTATCCGTTTCTCGTTCCAATAAACGGGCTTGGGCTAAGGCCAAACCCACCTGATCTGCTAGGGCTTGAAATAGCTCGATATCGTCCGGATGCCAGTGACGGATGTGATCACATTGATGTAGGGCCACAATACCGTTAGGCTGACCTTGGTAAGAGGTGCGAATGGCCAATATAGACTGTAAATGAAGTTGGTCGCAGATCTCCTGATAGTCTGCCAGTAGTGGATCTGTTGCCACCTGCTCAGAAGCCACCGCTGCATCCTGCGTTAACAGTGACTGTACATGCTGATTGCCCTGTATCGGGATTGTAAAATTCAGCATCGAGGCTACCCCAGGCGTTAAATACTCTGCAACGCATTGGATTTGGGGCTCAGGCTCCTCACTATAGGCATGAATAATGCATCGGTTGACGGCAAAGACGCGACCCATCTCATCCACTGCTGTTTGCAGAATGCGTTGGGTATCCAAGCTCTGGCGGATTTCTTGAGTAATTTGTTTCAGCAACACTGTTTGGCGTAACTGCTGCTGGAGAGCTGTCTGGGCCTGCTGTCGCTCAATCTCGCTGCCCACCCATTGGGCCATCATTTGCAACAGCTCCCGATCTGCCGCTCTAAATATCTGGGGAGGAGGAACAGGGCTTGAGAAAAACAGGACGCCATAGATCTGGCCCCCTACGATGATCCGGGTACCGATGAAAGCTGTCATCGGTGAGTTGAGGATTGAAGCAGAGAGACTGATGGCTGAGATGGAACGATCGATCTCTTCAATGGGATCTGGACTTTCTAAGATCCTATCCCAGTGCTCGCGACAATCAGATGAGGGTTCCCATGCCGTTTGCTCGTCTGTGATCAATTTTTGTGTGGCTAGGATCTCGACCTGATTATTCTGCATCTGGGCTAAAATGCCAGTCAATAGCCCAAACCATTCACATCCCAGTTTCAAGAGTTGATTAAAGCGAGCTGCAAAACTCATATCTTGGGCTGCAATGACTTCCCGGAGGAGACAATCGCGTCGTCGAAGATCACTCTCGATTTGATTGCGCTCAGTGATGTCGGTAATGAAGAGACGGATGAGTCCACTACTGGGTAACACATGAATAGACTGCTCCAGCCAGACTTCGCCGAGTCGAGTGGTGCAAACCAACACTTCGTCTGAGCAAGAGTTGATGATAGAGGGTAGATCCGTTAGTAAAGGATGCTTTGCTCCCATGCGTCTTAGGTCTGGAAACTGAGCTAGAGCCGCAGGGTTGAGGTATGTCACGGCCCCTGAGACACTCATCTCAATAATGGGGGTTGGGATCAGTTCAGGAAAGGAGGCAAGCCTGGCCAGCGCTGCATCATTGGTGTCTTTGATGCCCTGATCATTGCTAGCGCTTTGGGGCAGCAGAAAACCTGAGGGATCGTCAAATATTTTGGCCTCAGAACCTTCAAGGGGACGAGAAACGATGTAGTATTTTGCCTCTGCCTGATTGCCAAACTGAATCACGTCTCCTGTTTGCAAATCATGGCACAGACATGCCTGTCCATTGACGGCTAAGCCCGCAGAGCTTCGTTCACCGCTGAGGTTGCCGTCCAACAGTCGAAATCGATATTGTCCCGTTTCGGATAGTGGGATGCGTAAAAGGGTCGCATGTTGGCGAGATACGTTGGGGGCCTCTAGAACAATATCGTTTCTAGGATCTCGACCAATTGAGCCTGTGGCTTCCTTGAGTGTAACAGACCAACGTTTCTGGTGGTCCTGAAGGACTAATAGATGCTGGACTGCCTCCCGTTCCGAGCTGTTCATGATGGCTACTGACTGGGTGGTCTGCTATCTAAGAACATGGACTAGATGCTGTTGCATGAGCGGGCGTGGGTTGCAGAACTGTGGCCAGCATCTGGGATTTGAGATCGGGGTTGATGCGACAATCTCCGCTGAGGCAGTCAACTAACAGTTGGTTTGCTTGATAGTAAGACTGAAGCTGTTCTATTTGTTGGGCTTGCCAGTGTAGATGTCGATGTTCTGCAAGCCAATCCCGAAAGTGCTCCATCCATTGGGGACCGTCGCTTTGCCACCAGTTTTTGAGCTGTGTTTCGCCAATGGATGGGTCAGGCAACTGCTGCTTGAGGGCTAGCCAGCTTTTTAAGAGAGGGGCTTCAAAGGTAAAACGTTGTTCCAAGTCTAGTGCGAAGCTGAAGTTGAGAATTTCTTTGAGGCTGGGGTCTATCACCAGTGGTAAACCGAGATTGAAGGCACGGGTAAAGGCAAGGTCCAGGGCGAGTGCGTTGGGGAGAGTATTGGCAAGGGTTGAATCCAAGGCGATCGCAAGGTTCAGATCTCGATCAAAGAGCAAACTGAAGTAAAAAGCCCTTACCGCTGCTGGTTTACAGTCTAGTTCTAGACTACTCACCTTGCGGTCTAGGTTGATTAGAAACTTTTGCATCGAGTCAGTTTGCGCTAACCCCTGAACGTGCGTTTGTATCGGCTCCATCAGATCCATTGCATCCGGCAGCATACTGCTGGTGAGGAGCAACACTTCACGCCACTGGGCATCACATACATGGGATGCCAAATTCACCAGCGCCTCTTGGAGTTCAGAGGCATTAGAGGTCGCTACAATTTTTCGAGCTGTCAGATATTCTTGGAAGGTCAAATGGGAGAATGAATAGACATCTCTGGCTCGCTCGACCAGTAGGCCATGTTGCAGCACAATAGAACCCAGAACTGCTTCGCTTGCCTGCCAGAGCACTTCTGGGTCTGAGTTAACGTTGGGAAATGTGGATAGATATTCCGCAATAATGCGCAGGACATCTTGTTTCTCAAAATAGAAGCAACCCTGTTCAAATGTTGTGGCTGCAATCTTACCCATCAACTGAATTTTTTGAGCACTAGACAACTGTTGGTAAGTTGTGTCTCGATGGATTCCTCTGGCTTGATCCCAGCGGCCCAAGAGAATATCCAAAGCTGCTTTGTAGAGCTTGGCTCGATTGCTGGGGAAAGAAGACCGCTCCTGAAATACAGAGCACACTAGGCTCAGTAGTAGCGGGCTCACCACTAGCTCTCGAATTGGCTGATTCTCATGGCGTTGCAGTTGCTCAAAAAATTGATTGGCTTTGGATAACCCAACCGTCTTAGAATTTTGAGCTGTGGCAACGAAATAGCGCCGGGCAAAAGCTTCAATTTGAGTCTGGGTAAAGTCTGCCAGCTCAACATAGGTAAACCCTCGGAAGTAATAAGACTGCGCAGCAATCCGGCAGGTGACAATAATTTGGCACTGATAGTAATGATCAGCAAAGTCTTGAATTTGGTGAATCAGACTTTGGCTGTTCTCTTGCGCCACTTCATCTAGCCCATCTAATAGGACTAGCACTCGGCCCTGTTGCAATAACTGGTCAATCTGCTCGTCCGTAATGCCGCTACCACTCCAGGCCCTATTGATATAGTCCACAATGCTGATACTGTCCTGGACGGCCCGCGTCAGCATTCTAAGCGGGATAAAAATGGGGACGCAGTCCGGTCGCAGACGATTGCCTTGGCATTCAAGGGCGATGTGCTGTAGAAAGGTGGTTTTACCTGCCCCTGGCTTGCCGACAATGACGAGTTTTGTGTGGGATTTGACTGTCTCTGTCCCCTGGGCCAAGTCTTCATGAGCTGGCATAAAACGGGTGGGTTCGGCTTCAGTCTGTAGATCTGAAATTTCAAGCCAACGCTGATGGGTCAGTTGAGGCAACGTTTGAATGCCTGTGTAAATCTCACTGAGCTGAAGATTGTGAGTGACGTCTAATGAGGACTGCAATACTCCGCATTGGGCTTGAAGTTGGCCTTGGAGGTGAGTGCGAAGGCGTTGAACCCATTCGTCCGGTTCTTGAGCTGATGAACTGGCTCGAAGCTCATCGGGGCTCGGGAGACCTGCAATTTCTTGCCACTCTAGATCGAGTTGAAAGCAAAGATCGATAAAAGTATGCCGCTCAATGGGTTTCCCGGTAAAAAATTTCCAAATGGGTTGTCGTGTGTGAACGCCTACCTGCGCTGCTAAATACTCCTGGGTCCATCCGATGCGTTGAAAGGCCTGTTTGGCTTTTGCTGCACCTATGGGGGTGGCAAAAAGCGATCGCTTTGCCATAATTCCTGCTCCTATGGACCGATGGCTAGTTGAGCCTGTTGCTTGAGGCTGAAAAGGATTAAGGGCTAAAGACCCAACGGTAGGGTACCCAAAATCTGAGTGCTTTGATCTCTTTTTTGGGTGAACTTAACGCCATACAATCTGTGTCCAGTCTTTTGGGTGACGCCTCTCTCCTTCATTCTGGGGCAGAAGGAATAGTCGTAACCTATTGATGATGAGGACATAGAAATGCTCGAACGCCATGTCAGCCAAAGAAGAGCTGTCCTAACTGAGACGTATTAACCAACTAATAATGACTCCTCTGGATAGTGTATCTTGCGGGGCTTTGGATCCCCAAGGATGACGGTCATTAACAATAAAATACCGACCCGACCCATGTACATCGTTAGGACTAACATCAGCTTTGCGATCGCAGATAAGCTGGTGGTGATTCCAGTAGACAAACCTACGGTGGCAAAGGCTGAGACGACCTCAAACAGAATTTGAATGAAGCCAATGTCGGGATCTGTAAATGCGATCAAAGTTGTGATGATCACAACCGTCGTAATCGAGCCGAGAAACACCCCGATGGCTTTTAAAATCATGGAGATGGGAATGGCTCGCTCATACATACAAACATCTTCACGCCCTTGGAGAATGGACCGTGTGGCGCTTGCTAGAATTCGCAGCGTTGTTGTTTTCATGCCTCCCCCCGTGCCGCCGGGGCTGGCACCAACGAACATGAGGGCGATGGTCAAAAATAAGCCTGCGGTACTCATTTTGCCTAAGTCAATGGAGTTGAAGCCTGCGGTTCGCGTCGTCATGGACTGAAACCAAGCAGCCAAAAATTGTTCCTTGAGATCAAGCGAACCTAAGGTCTCTGGATTCCGAATCTCAGTCAGAAAAAACGCAACGGTTCCCAGGCTAAGCAGTATGAGGGTTGTACTAACGACAACCCGGAAGTTGAGGGAAAAAATTGTCCGCTCGGCTTTGCCCAAGATGCGATTGCGTCCCCAGAGATAAGCTTCGAACAGTGTCTCGTAACCAATGCCTCCCAAAATAACAAGGGCAGGTACCACCAGATGCATAAGCCACGAAGACTGAAAGCCGGTCAAGCTATTCGGAAATAGACTGAATCCAGCATTATTCCAGGCACTGACGCTGTGAAATAAGGAGAACCAAAGCCCTTGGGACCAGCCGTAGTCAGGTACAAAGACCCATAGCATGATGAAGAGTCCCGTCAGCTCAAATAGGATAATGGTGGCGATGATGGACTGAACGAGTTGAGCACTCCCTTGCATCTTTCGTCGATCCAGGGATTGCTGTAGTGCAATTTTGTCCCTGAGACCAAACTTGCGCCCCAGTAGTAATAGTAAAAAAGTGGTGGACATCATGTAGCCCAAGCCACCGACTTGAATGAGGGCTAGAATAATGCCCTGTCCCCATCTAGAAAAATAAGTGCCGGTATCCACGACAACATGGCCGGTGACACAGACGGCTGATGTTGCTGTAAAGAGCGCAACTAATGGATCATTCCATTGACCGGTGGCGGTGGAAAGGGGCAGCAGGAGTAGAAATGTACCGACCACAATGAGAGCTAAAAAGCCCAGACAAATTGTGCGAGAGACGGTCATGGTTGGTCAACTCCCTCTCTAGCGGAAGGCATCCTGGCGTAAATCAAAGCGTGCTCCTTCACGTCATCTGATATCGAATTCCTGCCTCTTCAAGACGCTTGAGTGCCTCAGCTAAGCGTTCATCTCCGGCAATGAGGCTAATGCGGACATACCCCTCGCCGCCGGAGCCAAAGGCATTCCCAGGGGTTACGACAATACCCGTCTGCTCAATGAGCTGCAGCGCAAAGTCAGTGGACCCCATACCCACTGGGCAAGGAATCCAAAGATACATCGTGGCTTGCGTTTTCGGGATCTGCCAGCCTAATTTCTCTAAACCTGCGATTAAGAAATCACGACGGTTGCGATAGCGATCTTGCACCCATTGCAAATGGCTATCGGGCAGATTGAGGGCTGTCTCAGCTGCGGCTTGAATGACTGAAAAGATGCCATAGTCGAGGTTGGTTTTGAGAGTTCGGAGGCCCTGAATAATGTGACGATTGCCCACGACAAAGCCGACACGCCAGCCCGCCATATTGTAGGTTTTGGAGAGGGTATGAAATTCGACCCCGATCTCTTTGCCACCAGGGATTTCGAGTAGACTGACGGGTTGATAACCATCGAAGGATAGCTCGGCATAGCAGAGGTCATGGACCAGTAAAATATTGTACTCACGCGCAAAGGCCACGATCTCTTCAAAAAACGAGCGCGGTGCCACGGCTGTTGTGGGATTAGAAGGGTAATTGAAGTAGAGGATTTTGGCACGGTGGGCCACATCTTCAGGAATGGTGTTGAGATCGATGAGCCAGTTGTTCTCTGGTTTTAGCAGGAGCTCATAGAGCTCTGCCCCAGCTAAGGCCGGGCCGCGAAAATGAGGAGGATAGGCCGGTGTCGGCACCATCACTACGTCTCCAGCATTGACGTAGGCAAGGGCTAAATGCGTTAATCCTTCTTTGGACCCTAAGAGCGGTAATGCTTCACCGTCTGGGTCAAGTTCGACACCATAGCGTCTGCGGTACCAGTTCGTAATGGTGTTGCGAAAGCTAGCGGTACCTTCAAAGGGAGGGTAGCCGTGGTATTCCGGTTTTTTAAAGGCTGCAATTGCAGCGTCAATGACGGGTTGTGGAGCAGAACCATCGGGGTTGCCCATGCCCAAATCAATTAAGTCTATGCCCTGGAGACGTGCCTGGGTTTTGAGTTCATCTAACCGAGCAAAGACATAGGGAGGAAGGGCACTGAGTCGCTCAGCAGGGGAAATCCAGTCTAGGCTCATTGGCCATCCTCATTGAGCCCACTTGTCGGCTGAGTGCGATGCATACGACTGGAAATGGGGGATGTCGTAGAGACCATCGCTGCAATCAGCTGCTCAGGTACGACTTCAAAGGGTAAATGATGCAGATCAGACTGAGGGGCGCAGGCAACTTCTGCTGCCCGCATTAGAACCTGTAGAGAGACATCTGCCACCCCCAAGTCTCCCAGTGTTGTGGGTAACCCAATCTGTTGATAAAAACCTAAAAGCTGGTGCCGAGCCGTCATGGCCAACTGACTCCCCTGGAGCATTTCCTCTAGCCGAAGCTGCACTAGGATACCATAGGCGACTTTCTCGCCATGCAGACTGCCTTGATGATGGGGTAAATGCGTTAAGCCATTGTGGACTGCATGCGCTGCGACCGTTCGACACTGAGCACCACCTAGACCGCCAATGACCCCTGCCATCAATACTGCGGCATCGACCACTTGACACCAGCTATCGCTACCCGGATTTGCTAGGGCCTCTGCTGATTTTTGTAGCAGAATATCGCGGAGTACCCGGGCCTGTTGGACTGCGGCGATCACCAACGTATCCTGAGATTGACCGCTGCTAACAGAGGCTTCGTACCACTTGGCTAAGGCGTCTCCGATCCCAGCGACTAGAGTCTTTTGGGGAGCACTGGCAATCAACTGGTAATCCAGAATTAAGAGGTCGGGACAGTGAGGAAGTGAGACGTCGTATTGAAAAATGCCGTCATTGGAGTATAGGTTTGAGAGGGCTGTCCAAGCGGCACAGGTTGCGGCAGAGGTCGGAATGGTGACAACAGGTAGCTGACAGTGATAGCCGACCCATTTTGCTGCATCTAAGGCTTTACCCCCGCCTGCGCCAATAATCAAATCGGCTTGATGCGCTTGAACCGCTTTACATAGATTGTCTAGACTGGCTTCGCTACAGTCTGGGGCGTAGGATGACGCATGCCAGTTCAGGTGCGGGATCGCTATCTCTAGGGCGGTTCGAACTCGAGCGAGGCTGTGGTTGCCCCCGATCAGGAGTGGGCGCTGGCCGAGGGACGTAATTGCACTGCTACTCTCATGGAGTAGCCCTTTCCCGCGCAGGATCTGGGATGGTGCAATTGCAGTGGGTTGGCGGTGTAGGGCTTCTTCTATCATGGCAAAACAGGGGCACTAAATGGAGCTGAGAGTCGGTTAGGACTCATTACTGTCGACCTGTGGTAGTTGAGCCAGTTGATCGTCAAATATATCTAGGTTCATATTCGCATCTTCACGAACTGAGAGCGATCTCTGAACTTGTCCTAAGACCACAACTTCAGAGACGCCCGGTTTCGGATGGACTAAGGCGCGAGCACGAATGGTGAGCTGATTACCACCCTTTGAGGTCCGTCCAGGTGAGAATAAATCGCCAGCGGCTTGTTGCAAGGTTGCTGTTAGCTGGGGTTTGGTAATTTCCGGCGGCACGACAATAACAGCCTCTGTGCCGGAAGCGTCATAAATTAAGGAATAGCGCACTGCCCCCGGAACGGCGGTCCGAGTCAGGGGTACGAGGCTGAGGGCGAATAAACCTACGGTCAAAACTCCTAGGAAACCGGTGGCGCCTACAAGGCGGAAACGAAAGCCCCACTTAAATAAGAACGCAAGACCTGCCAGTACAGCACAGGCGATTGTTAGGATGGCACTCCACTGGCAATACTGCAGGAAGGCGCTATTCGGGGTCATTTAGTTTTTCTCCTCGTTGCTGATGAATTCTGCTTGGGTTTGTTCTAATGCTGCCCGAAGCGTATGCCAGGTTAGGGTGGCACATTTAATTCTGACCGGAAATTGGGCCACCCCTTGCATCACGTTCAGCTTACGGTGCTCTTTGGGGAATTCGGCTTCACCCTTCATCATTTGCTGGAACTGCTGCACCATTTCGAGGGCTTCAGCAATGGTTTTGCCCCTGGCTGCGTCGGCCATCAGGTCAGCTGAAGACATTGCGATCGCACATCCTTCGCCTTCAAACTTGACGTCTGCAATGCTGTCCCCGGCTTCATTAAGCTGTACCGTCAGATCAATTGTGTCACCGCAGGAAGGGTTATGCCCCCGCTGGTGGCGATGGACGGGGTCCGTTGTGCCGCGATGCCTGGGCTTTTTATAGCGTTCCAGAATGACCTGCTGATAGAGGGTCCTTAAATTATCCAGGGGCATAGTTGAAATGAGTGCACCATTGTCGTTCTCTTATCACTCTAACGGTTTCATGGCGGGAATGATCGAGATCTGGACGTGAATCGCGACGCGGATCGTTTAGAGTATGGTGAAGGCTGCGATCAGACCGGATAGCCAGTCTAAGCAAAGCCAACGGTCGTAACTTGGCCCCAGCGGACTTTGCTGAGACTCAACTTTAAGGAGGCTCAATGAAGTGGGTTAGTGCATTATCAATGCGTCCGTCTCTGGAAGCAGCACTGGATGACGTGATTGGGCAAGCTCAAAGATCCCTTGAGGCACAGGCCGATCTAGCATTGCTTTTCATCTCTACAAGCTTTACAAGTGAGTATCCTCGGTTGCTGCCGCTGTTGCAGGAAAGGCTAGAGGTGCCCCATATCATTGGCTGTGGTGGAGATGGCGTTATTGGTCAGGCGTCTCCGGGATTGACGTCAGAAATTGAAGAGCAGCCTGCCGTTGCTTTGACTCTTGCCTCTCTTCCTGGGGTGAAACTGCAAACGTTTCAGCTGATGGCTGAAGATTTACCCGATCCTGATAGTGCACCCGATCGGTGGGTCGATTTAATGCAAGTGGACCCTGCTGAACAGCCCCATTTTATTCTGTTAGCCGATGCCGCTAGCACGAAGATCAATGACCTCTTGCAGGGTTTAGATTATGCCTATCCTGGTGCCGTGAAAATTGGGGGGCTGACCAGCGGGCCCAATTTAAGTGATGGCAGCGGTTTGTTCTGTGACGATCAGCTGTATCGAGAAGGTGCAATTGGAGTCGCTCTTAGTGGTGATATTACGGTTGAAACCATTGTGGCTCAGGGATGTCGTCCTGTTGGACAGCCTTACCGTGTGACTGATGCCGAGCGTAATGTTGTCCTGCAGGTTGAAGAACAGCTGGCCCCATTAGAGCCGGAACAGTTGCCACAAACGGGCAAAGAGCAGACGCCTCTTGAGGCACTCCAAAGCGTTGTTGATACTCTCGATGATGAAGACCGAGTACTGGCGCAGCATGCGCTTTCGGTGGGGGTTGTGCGCAATGAGTTTAAACAAGAGCTAGAACCAGGTGACTTTTTGATTCGGAATCTCATCGGGGTTGATCCTCGAATCGGTGCTGTTGCCATTGGTGATCGTATCCGTCCTGGTCAGCGGATCCAGTTTCATCTCAGGGATGCCGAAGCCTCGGCAGAAGATCTTGAGGCTTTACTAAAGCAGTACCTCAAGAAAACAAGGGGGCGTCACAGCGCTGCAGGGGTCCTACTCTTTGACTGTTTGGGGCGGGGTGAAGGTTTTTATGATCGACCTGATTTTGATACCGAGCTATTTCACCGATATATCAAGGATATTCCGGTCAGTGGCTTTTTCTGTAATGGTGAGATTGGTCCCATTGGCGGTACGACGTTCTTACACGGATATACCGCAGCATTTGGAATCTTTAGCCAACCGTCGAGGGATTAATGCATCCGTTACGAGACGGCTCTCTTTTTTACAGTGAGACTTTTTCCCACGGAGGCTAGATGTCTACAGTCAGTTCTTGTCACGCTTCCACAAAATAGATGGTATTGCATAGAAGCGATATGGAGCAGGCAGCGTTGTGTGATCTTTCGAGGCCATGCGGATTTATTGCTCCAGAGAATATCGTGGACACTTCAACTTGATGTTGTGCTGCAATATGCTGTGGGTAGTCCGCTGCCCTCCTCGATTTCTGTGGGGATAGCTAAGCAATCAGAGGTGATTATTCCGACCCGCGCAGTTCTTGATATCGAGACCTATTGTTGTGATGGAAACGCTAGGGTTTTACCAATTCCATGTCCTAACGAGTCAGTGAATCGATCATTGCTATAGAACGCTTTTGATGTTGAGCTTTGGTACACCATGATGGGAAAAATTTTCAAAACGGTATTGCGCTTACTCTTATCTGCTTTTGTCACCGCAGCTGGCGTTGCGCATTGGGTGACGCCCACCCCTTTTGTTCAGATGATGCCCAACTATCTGCCCTACCCTTTAGAGCTGGTGCAAATTAGTGGTGTCTTTGAGATCTTAGGTGGCGTTGGTTTGCTGATTCCGTTTGTGAGCCGATATGCAGCGTGGGGGTTAATTTTATTGTTTATTGCTGTGTTCCCAGCCAATGTGAATATGGCGGTCAATGATCTGGTCATTGATGGAATGCCTCATAATTTAGTGGCCTATTGGTTGCGTCTTCCCTTTCAGGCGGTTTTAATTGCCTGGGCTTGGTGGTTTACAAGACCGGCTCTGAAATCTGAAGCTCATTCCACACTCAACATGTCAGAGTAAATTCGCATCGGTGAGTGTAGAGGGATTGGTGATGCCTGCAGCAAAACGTTGATGCTTTTTCTCGCTTCACTATTGTCCCCGTAAAGCGAATCGTAATTTTGGCGGGCAGGTGAGGCTTAACCCACTGACTCAGATGCTGGCTTCGCAATGAAATCTGCCAAGGTTTGCAGTAAATCTTGTTCATTAAATGGCTTGGAGAAATATGCTGCAGCACCTAGATTCATGGCTATCTTACGATGCTTATCGTGGCTGCGTGAGGTCAGCATGATAATCGGGAGGTCTTCAAATCGGGATTGACCTTTCACTTCTTCTAGAACTCCGTAGCCGTCTAGTCGAGGCATTTCAATATCACAGACAACCGCTTGAATTGTTAACCCACCTTCCAGCTTATCGACTGCCTCTTGACCATCTTTGGCTTGCTCCACTCGATAACCTGCTTTTTCAAGGGTGTTGGCGAGGAAGCGACGGACGTTGACAGAGTCATCCACCACCAAAATTGTGCTGATTTCTTTCACCTGGGCTGTAGAGTCTTCTCCTTGAAGGGTCTTTTGTGCTGGGTGACCTGACTCTGGCTGTTCAAGACACCACTGCATCATGACTGTCGGATCAATAATGGGGACCACACGACCGTCTCCTAGGACCGTTGAACTCCCAAACCCTTTCGGTAAGGGCAGTGGACTTGCAATCGTACGGATGGTGACTTCTTGCTCACCCCAAAAACGGTCAATCTCAAAGCCACCCATTGTATTTCCCTCACCGACAACGAGTACTGTGGGATGGTTGATCACTGGCACCCCTTGCATTTCAGAAAATCGTTGGGTGTGATTAAATTGCCAATGCTGAGTGAGGTTAATCACCGGAATCGATTGGTCTTGCCAAGTGATTCTCTGTGATTGTGCCAGGTGTTGCAGTTGTTCTGCGTCTAGACTCAGCAGTTCACGGATACTGTTGCCTGGGACTGCAAAGATTAGGCCGGAATGCTCCAGGAGCATGACCTGTAAAATCGATAGGGTATAGGGGATTGAAATGCTGAAGGTGGTGCCGATACTGCTCTGTGTTTCGACATGCACTTCGCTATTGATGTCGCGTAGAGTCGTGCGCACGATATCCATGCCGATGCCCCGGCCTGAGAGCTCGGTCACCTGTTCCGCAGTGCTAAATCCTGGTTCAAAGATGCAGTCGAGTAAATCAGGTTCCGACATTTGCGCGACTTCTGCATCCGTGAGACCCATTTCTTTTAGACGATTCCGCACTTTCTCAAGCTGAATCCCAGCGCCATCATCACTGAGGGTAATGGTTGTCTGAGTGCCTTGGTTCCGAGCTTTAATGGTGATGGTGCCCTTGGCCGGTTTGCCAATGGAGAGGCGACGTTCCTGGCTACCGATACCGTGATCAAAAGCATTCCTTAGGAGTTGATTGAGCGATTTAGAGAGGGCTTCGACGGCTGCGCGGTCAATGAGCGTACTTTCTCCTTCAATGTTCAATTGCGTGGGTTTGTTCTGTTGCAGTCCCAACTCGCGAATCACCCGCGGGAATCTTTTCACAAGTTCACCAAAGGGAACCATCTGCGTTTTCGTCATGTTGCTCTGCAAAGAGCGTGTGGTTTGATTGAGATCACGGACGGCTTGTCCCATCTCCTGAACGGTTAGGTTAACGTCGGTACCGACCTCTTGGAGTTGAACAATGGTTTCGATTTGCTCTTGGGCAATGAGATGCAAATCGGTGTATCGGTCCATTTCAAGGGTGTCAAACGGATCTGATGAGCGTGGTACTTCGGTTTGAGGATGGGTGGGAGAAGAGGCATCAACTGCGTCTTCTGCTGGGATAATGCCTTCCATAGAGGCTCGGTCATACCATTGCTGAAGTTGGGTGTTGGATGTCTCTAGCTGGCGAATACGCTGTTGCATCAGGTTCGTAAAGGTTTGAAGCTGGCCTAATCTCAAATTGACGGTGTTGCGTTCCAGGACGAGTTTTCCGAAGAGGGTATTAAACTGCTCCAGTTGTTCAACTGGGATACGGACGGTTTTTCCACTGGTGGTTTGGGGGCTAGGGGCTGAGGATTTGATACTCGCTGCTGCCTGTTGTAAGGCTTGGGCGGCACTCTCGACGGTTAAGACAAATGGTTCAACGGTGTTGGCGGCAGATTCTTCAAGTGGCTCGATCCCAGGAGAAATCTCCAGCGGATCGATTGCGAAAACATCTTGTAGATCTGTGAGTGCTTCTTGATCAAAGTCAGTTAGGGCTGCTGAAAATTCATCGGTGGCGGGATCTTCAATGGACTTTTGGGGCAATGGTTCTGCTCCCAAAGCATCTGCCAATTCTGCTGCTGTAGGGAACAGCGATGTTTCAATTTTTTCTGTAGATGGCAGTTCTAGATTGCTGAAGTCAGCTTGCAGCATCTCTACGTCGAAGGATTCAAGGGCATTGGCGAAGGAATCTACATCCGCCAAGGGGTCTGTGGGTGCTAACTCGTTATTGGGTATAGGGGAAAAGTCCGCGAGCTGGCTAGGTAGCTTTTCAAACCGGCGACGCAAGACAAGAGCATGGGAGCGTCGCCAGGTCTTGAGGGCTGATTGAGCGAATTCTGGAATCTGCTCAGGCTTCACTTGCTCCGCCCCTTGCTGGACGGTTTGGCATAATTCAATGAAGGCGTCTAAATGGGCCATGTGGCCAAATGCCATCAGCTCGGCTGCGGTTGCAGCGAGTTCGCTGGTCAGTTGGGTGGTTGTTAAGGTGTCAACTTGAGCTTCAATCCGATCAAGAACGGTTTCGACCCCATCTTCAAAAAGAATCAGGGCTGGATCTGTCTCTTCTTCCTCTTGGGCAAGGAGGGCATCTTCGTCTGCGTCAGTGACATTGCCCAAAATGGTCTGTAGTTGATCAAAGACCGGATGAATATCTTGAATCAGCCAGTCTTGATCAAGCTCGGTGGCTTTTCGGTAGCGATTGCCCACTTGCCGTAAACAATCTAATCCCTGTAGCAGCAGTGTTTCTAATTCTGTCTCAATTTTTTGAGAGGCATGGTGGATGCGGAGGATTTTAAAGGAGTCTTCGAACCGATGTGCTACGGAACTCAGGTCAGCTAACCCCATCATGGCGGCTCCTCCCTTCACAGAGTGAGCGGCACGCAGCGCTTCATCTAGCTTGTCCGCTGCAGCGACGTTTGTTGCTAGATCTAGAAGGACGCCTTCGATGGTGTCATAGCAATCTTCTGCTTCGTCTAGAAATTTGTACTGGATTTTGCGCTCGGTATCCATGGTTCTTCGGCGAATGGTGATTGCGGTGTGATGGAGGAAGGGCTAAGGGCCGGTTAAGCAGGGGAGGGACTGTGGAATGTTCGCATGTTGATTTCGCTGATGTTCTTTCTATTCGCGGCTCCTAACGTCTGTGGGGAGACTATCAAGGCTTGAAGGTTGCGTTCCTGATCTTGGGAAATTGCGAGTTCTGTTTGCTCGCACGGTTGGTCTTCGCTGATTGTGTCTAGGGGGGCAGCTCTGTGTGGAGGTGTCCAACGGTTGGTGTTGGTAAAGGAGGATGATGAGCTGGGGTGGGTTAGCTCGCTGTCTCTTCTTCGATCTTAAACTGGGCTACGGCGGCTTCTAGTTGTTGGGCAATGGTGGCTGTTTCCTGCATTGATTGCGCTATTTGTGTGGAGGATTGCGATCTCAACTCTGATAATTCAGCCATTTGCTTCATCAGTGTTGTGACTGTTTTAGAGGTGTCCGATTGTGAAATAGTGGCGCTTGAAATGGATTGCATCAGGTCGTTGATTTCTTGAGAGCGCCTTTGCACATCTTCGAGCTTTTCCTTTGTGCTTTCCACTAAGCGGGTACTGTCGACGACCTGGTTGGTTCCCACCTCCATTGCTTCGGTGACTTCTTTCGTTTCCGCCTGGATACCGGCCACGATTTGGGCAATCTCCTTGGTGGCAGCAGCGGATTGTTCTGCGAGTGCACCGACCTGCTCTGCGACGACTGTAAAGCCTTGCCCTTGCTCGCCGGCCCGACTGGCTTCAACACTGGCATTAATGGCGAGAAGGTTGGTCTTGAGAGCAATTTCGTCAATCAAGGAGACCACCTGGGAAATCTTTTGCGAGGACTCACCCAGTCGCTTAATTTTCTTCGCGGTTTCACCCACTGTATTGCGCAGGCCGACAATACTATCGACCGTCTGATCCATAACAGCACTGCCTTCCTTAACCGTGGTGTAGGCCTGATTTGAGATCAAGGCTGCTTTACCCGCGTTGGTTGCGACATCCTCAATGGTGCTGTTCATCTGTTCAATGGATTCCAGGGTATTGCGAGCTTGTTCATTTTCTCGACTGGCTTGTTCGGCTAGGGCTTGAATGGTCAAGCCATTATGATCAAGAGAAGAACTCACCTGTCCGGAGGAGTCTTTGACCTGTCCGGCAATCTCATTGAGATTGTCAATCACGGCGTTGAAGAGGTCTGCTACGGTACTCATTTCCATTGAACTGAGGCTGGCGCGGACGGTGAGGTCACCCTCTACAGCTTCGCCCACTTCTTCAATGAGCTGGTAGATCTCCATCTCTAGTTTGTCACGGGCTGCTTTTTGTTCTTGGGTGGCTGCTTCCTGTTTACCCAGCAAGTCCTTCACCTCT
>CALFCG010000279.1 GCA_937951315.1 uncultured cyanobacterium | reverse complement strand
TCAGCGGCAAGCTAGATGTATGAGATTCTATCGGGAAACGCTTATCGGGTGTTTGATTAACAAACAAGATTCTATTTTTGCTCCACCTTCTCCAGATCATGGGTAAGAGAGCAAAGCGTTCTTCAGGCAGCAGGTGCTCATAAACACCACTGAGAACAATATCGTCATACCGATCAATTCCCTCTAGCAAGTGCCCACTTGAAGGAGAACAGAAAAATAAGACATGGGTATATCCATAGAAATCAAGCCGCTTCTTTGCGAGTTCGAGATCTGTCTTCTGAGAATCTATTCCCACAACTGAGCAGCGAGAGAACATCCGAGCAAGAATCATAATGGAGGCTCCACACCCAGCACCAAATTCAAAAATCCTCTTGCCTACGGAGAAATTCCATGCGAAACAAGAAGGTCGCTTACTCCGATAATCAAAGCAATCATTCTTCAGCCTATATCCGCAGCACTAATTTATAGCTATCGATTCCCACCAGCAGTCCGGTTAGTCGGCCTTCCCCAAAGAAGCTGTTTCTGGTCTCTATCCGATAGGCTTCGATCTAATTCTCCTTGAGTCCAATCCGGTAAGTTCAATACCAAGAGACTCAAGCCAATCGATAGAATAACCAGAAGAACAATTTCACTTCTTATAAAATATTTTTGACTCAAAACAAACACCCCAACATGGAACACAAAGGCCTAATTTTCACGCAAGAAACACCTTTGAATGCCAGCTCATTAAAATTTTGCGAATCCCGAAAAAACCTCACAAAAAACCTATAAAATCCAAGATCAACTGCAAACAAATTCAATCACTGCCCCAACAAAATCCTAAATCACTCAGGAAGCTAGCGGGTATTGATCCTGAAATCAATATTATCTTGAGAGAGATAATCCATAAAATTCAAATGTGATTTCCTGTTTTTTAATTACTACAAAAAAAACATATAGTAATTTTCAGGATCTGTCGATACTATTGAGTCACACGATATGTCATGTTAATGTCAGGAAATGTCAGATCATCATTACGATAATTTTCCGCCATATATGAGCTCTGCTGATGCAATAGACATCATTGGTAGAGTTCTCTTGACTTCAGATGACAGAGGGTTAAGCGATCTAGAAGTTGTCATCATTGAGCAATGCCTTGAGAACCAAACGTACCAAGACATTTCAGACAAATCTTCCTGGTCTGTCGGTCACATCAGAAATGTAGCTCAAAGTCTATGGCAGCGCCTTGAAGAGAATTTCAACGAACCTGTTAATAAAAAGACGCTTCGTAGTGTCTTGGCACGCTATATAAAACCTTCTGCGAGTCGCCATAGGAGTTGCAGTAATGCACCTGAAGTTATCAAGTTTTTTGGACGTGCCACAGAATTAGCAACCTTGAGAGAATGGATCGTAGCTGATGCTTGCCACTTTGTAGGTGTCTTTGGGCTAGGTGGCATTGGCAAAACGCATCTAGCAGCCAAGCTCGTAGAAGATATTCAAGATGAATTTGACTATGTTATCTGGCGAAGTCTGATTAACGCGCCTCCCCCATCAGAAATGTTATCTACATTGATCAAATTTTTATCTCACCAACAAGATCAGTCGTCCTTCAACTCTATAAATGATCATATCTCAGTTCTTCTTGAGTATTTACAACAAAAGCGATGCTTACTAATCTTCGACAATTTCGAGTCAGTTTTGCAGAGCCGGACTCAACCCATGGGCTATTTGCAGGGCTATGAGCAATATGGTCACCTGATACAGCAAATTGGCGAAACTTCTCACCAAAGTTGTTTATTGATGACAAGTCGAGAGAAGCCTGCAGAAGTTGCTTTGTTAGAAGGCAAAACACGCCCAGTACGAGCTTTCTCCCTAGCAGGTCTAGATGACTTAGATAGCAGAAGCATCTTTGATGAAATTAGCTCTTTTACAGGTCTAGAAAATGACTGGCATAGATTGAACACCTTTTATGAAGGCAACCCATTAGCCCTAGAGCTAGTTGCTAAACATATTCAAGAGGTCTTTCATGGCAATATTTCCGAATTCTTAGAAAGCGGTAGATCAATCTTTAGTGATATTGGTAATGTCTTAGACTGGCATTGCATGAGATTGTCAGAGCAAGAAATAGAAGTCATGATATGGCTTGCGATTAGTCGCACCCCCCTCTCTCTAAATCAAATCAAAGAAAATCTTCTCTCACTGTCTTCAAAAGAGAGCATCGGCGATACACTTCAATCACTGCGGCGCCGGCTCCCCATAGAAGTTCGTCAGTCAGCTTTTACACTTCAGCCTGTCTTGATTGAATACTTCAAAGAAAAGTTTATAAAACAGGCCATCGAAGAAATCAGATCGAATAATATTCAAGCATTAAACACACATGCCATAGTTCAAACAGCTTCAAAAGACTATGTGAAAGAATCGCAGAATCGCGTTGTTCTTCAGCCTATTTTAGAACTGGCATTAGACATTTTTTATGATCGCAGCGATGTCGAACATCAATTATCTCAACTATTGCTCCACCTACGATCTTCCTCAGAACTGAAAAAAGGCTATGCACCAGGCAATATTCTCAACTTGCTCTGCGGCCTTCGACAACCCTTACGTTCTCATGACTTTTCTGGCCTAACCATCCGGCAAGCCGATCTCCAAGGCAAAGAACTTATAGATATCAATTTTTCCCAGTCTTGCTTTGATAAATCGACTTTTACCCAGGGTTTTAGCGGCATATACGGGCTCGCCTTTAGTCCCAATGGAGAACAATTAGCGGCTGCTGGAACTGACGGTGCAATTATTCTCATGCGAGTCAAAGACAGTCAGAAGCTCTTAGTCATGAAACATGAGAAGAGTAAATATCTATGGATACCGGCATTGGATTTCCATCCTGATGGTCATCTCCTCGCCAGTGGGGGGTTTGATCATCAGGTAAAACTCTGGGATCTGCAAACCGGTCAATGTTTGCGCACCTTTGAAGGCCATACTCAATGGATTTGGGGTGTAGGCTTCAGCACTGACGGGCAGCTCCTTGCAAGTGCAGCGAATGACAACACAGTCAGAATTTGGCAAGTTGCGACAGGTGAATGTATCCGCATTCTGGAAGATCATACCTCTTGGGTACAGTCTGTGGATTTTAGCCCCGATGGCCGGTACTTAGCGACCGCCAGTTACGATCGCACAATTAGGCTATGGGATGTTGAAACATGGAACTGCGAGAAGGTTTTTGAAGGCCACCAAGCCATCATCGGCCATGTCTCATTTAGCTCAGATAGCTTGAGCATGGTAAGCGTAAGTGCTGATACCACCGTGAGATTATGGAACGTCCAGACTGGCCAATGCGATAAAATTCTGCGAGGACATTCAGCAGCAGTACGTTCAGGAACATTTAGTTCTGATAGTCAAACCGTCGTGAGTGGAGATTTAGATGGCAATTTGAGAATCTGGGACATCCAGTCAGGCGAGTGTCTCCATAATATCCAAGGACATTCTGACTGGGTACGAGCGGTTGCAGCCAGTCCTGATCCAAGCATTGTTGCAAGTGCCGATTTTGATCAAACTATTAAACTCTGGAATGTGAAAACAGGGCAGTGCCTTAGAACTATCAAGGGCCACTGCACTTGGGCATATGCGGTTGCCTTTCACCCGAATGGAGAAACTTTAGTCAGTGGCCACCTAGATAAAGTTGTGAGACTTTGGTCTCTTGAAACGAGCGAATGCTCTCAAAGTTTTTATGGCCATAGTGGTTGGATCCATGCAGTAGCCTATCATCCGAATGGTGAGATCATCGCCAGCGGTTCCTATGATCAAACAGTCCGCATTTGGGATGCAAAGACAGGCACTTGTTTAAGGGTCTTAGATGCCCACTTCCTTGGCGTTAGATCACTGGCTTTTAGTCCTGATGGTCAAGTCCTAGCGAGTGCAGGGGATGACACAATGATTAGGCTTTGGAATGTTAAAACCTGGGACTGTCTTCTAACTTTAGAAGGTCATACACAATGGATTCCTACAATCTCATTTAGTGGCGATGGTCAGACATTAGCCAGTTGCAGCGAAGATCAAAGCATAAAACTCTGGGATACCAAAACGGGTCAATGTCTACAAACAATACCTTTAGATAAAACGGTCGGTCGAATCTCCAGTTTAATTTTTAGCGCCGACGGTCAAACAATTATTAGTGGTGATAGTAGTCGCCCCATAAGATTTTGGGATGCAGTCACCCAGAATAGTTCTAAGAGCATTAAGGAACATGGGAATCATACATATACATCTCTAGCCTCCAGTCCCGATGATGCGATTCTGGCAACGAGCGGGGATAGCACTGTTATTAAACTTTGGGATACAAGTACAGGAGAATTGATCAGTGAATTCAATGAACATAGCGATTGCATTCCATCTTTAGCATTCAGCCCTGATGCATCCAGGCTTGCTAGTGCGAGCCTGGATGCAACAATCAAAATCTGGGATGTCGAGTCTGGTGTATGTATTCAGACTCTCCAATCACCCAACCCCTATGAAAGAATAAATATTGCTGGCATTAAGGGTATATCAGAAGCTCAGAAGGCAACATTACTAGCTTTAGGTGCAAGAGACAGTAATTGAAGCTCAAAGCCTGGCTATCTTACGTCACGATGATTGTTCAAGAAACACCGCAACCTAACGAAATCTGATAGCCCATCAAATCAAATTAGATTCAAATGTTCGTGTCTTTTTCAGACAACATCCTACTTTTAAAGACAATTTTTAGGGTTGAGCTAACTGTCCCAAGCGATAAGCAGGATATCCTGAATCCAATAATTGGGTAGACAATTTTTGATAACAATCCATTGCCAATCTATCAGCCCCATCAGACCGCCGATCATAGGTAATACCAATCGTACCGGAAAGCAAACGTCCTGACAGCAGCGTAAAAGCAATAATAGGTTCTAGTTCAAATTGATCCAGTACTTCCGTCGCAATTTTATCTAGGACAACAGCATGGCATCCTAAGAGTGAAGCCGCGGGTGAGCACCAGATCAGTCCTACATCATCAGCATCCAAGTCTGGTTTCAGAGGAATTGAGGAACGCTTTCTCCAATAGGCTGACCTCAGTTGCGTTGCTGTTGGCTGACCTTGCATGAGTCCAAATACGGGTTCAACTAACTTTATGAGCTGATTAATATTCATACCCATGACGGCCCCTAAAATGCCACCCATGCGTTTTGCAATAGCCAATTTCCGTGCAGAGATAAATCTAATTTTTGAGACTTTAGCAGCGAGGGCTTTTCTAATAATCCGCTTATATTCTCGAATTTGTTTCTTCGTTCCATAGAGTCCTCCCGCACCATTCCAATCATTGAACCCCCAATCTTTTTTAAAGCTATTAATCACCCAGGCTGGCAAGCCTTCTCCATTCGTCATCTCCCAAGGATACTGACGGATGCCTGAGAGAACTTTAAAGGCATTACCAATATGAACCGCATTCGCAACCACACCATTCATTCGCAAAGGTCGTAGAGCATCAATTACGTCAGAAAGGTTCTCTGCAGGGAAACTAAAGAAAAAAGCCTCAAAGTGCTCAGGAGCTGGCATAAGCTCAATGGTGATTTGCGTGACCACACCATAATTACTTTGACTAAATAAGCCGTCAAGGCAGGGGCCAACACCATATCGATGCACCTTAGCAGCAGCTGCCCCCTCGATCGCCGCCATGCCGGTTTTGACCACTGTGCCATCCCACTTAACCGCTTCTAGAGAGATCAAATGTTCCCAGCGATTGCCATAGGGGGTATGACCATACCCCCGCTGCAGAACATTGCCAACAATACTAGTATCAGGGCTAGAGCCAGTGGCATCCATCCAAAAGCGACTGTTTTCCTGCTTGAGAAAGTCATATAGCTGTTGCTGAGTGACTCCAGGCTCCAGCGTAATCGTGCCCAGGATAGGATCATAATCTAGGATTTGAGTCATCCTCGACAGATCCATTAGTACAGCACCATCGACACTCGGCACTTTTGAACCATATCCCCAGTTTTTTCCTGTACTGACTGGATGAATCTGGAGACTATGCTTACGAGCAATTTTAATACACTCAGAAATTTCAAATTGATTTCTAGGATATAGAATAGCCCGAGCTTTTTTGTGAGTCAGAAAAGTCGCACAATTCGCGGATTTCAGATCATTAGAATCTATCGTTATATAATCAGCACCAACAATATCTTCCCAAGCTGAGAATGCCTCTAGATGCATCAACTGAGTCACTGGTTCTTTCATGACTTGCATAACTATCTCCTTTGGATAAGTTGATGAGCACTAAAGCTTGACTTCAATTGCTGATAGACCTCATTAAAAATCAGAAGTGTTGATGGCTTCATCAGCGGAATTATTTTCTTTGGGCTCAGCTGATAAGGCTGTCTTTCGCCCTTAAAATAAACACTTTCTCCTGCTAGATCAAACGGCATTCCCATCATTCTTAAATACCTAGCAAATCGAGCTTCCATTAGAGATAAAATCCTCCAATTACCTTGATATAGCGCAGCTGATATACATGCCGAGATCAAACTAATAGAGACTGCTGACATAAAACTTTTATTATTTATATTCCCGATTGAAGATTTACGATATTCAGGCAAGATACAGGTTCGTGATATCTCAACAAAGTCACCTCGACTCTCTTCTGTCAGGCTCAAATCCAGTTGCCTTCCTTTCACCACAACTTCTAGAGGAAAAGGCATTGAGGCAGAATTTTTCGGAATCGTTACCAGTCGATTACATGCTATATATCGCTTGTCTTTCAGATGTTCTACCAAAAAATGCAAGCTATTTGAATCATAATGATCTTGTTCTATTTCTTCTTTCGATAGGTTTTCATAAGACAGCTCTCTACAATAAACCTCATGACGAATCTTATAGGCTTCTCGAAGCATATGATTTGAGTCAATTAAATGGATCTTAAATTGACTATTAAAACTCTCTATGAGATCGTTCTTTTGTTCTACTACTGCGCTATTCATATTACAAATAGATTAGATACAACAAGGATGATTCATGCCAAGACGTTGAGGCATTGGCCTATCCCTTGCATTTCTATCTCTACCCTCAATTCTCAAAATCCTAAGATTTTTATTCAACGAAATCCATCCAGTTCTATACCCCAATGGAACTGGATATTATTTTTCAAGAACGAAAATCATCTGTCAATCAATATTTATGGTATTCACAAATTTATTTGGCAATAGATTTTTTTGGTTTGAGAATCTACTCTATAAAACCCCAAAGAGTAGAAGCTGAGATAAAAAAGCCAAGCGGAATATTAGATTTATTCGTTTTAGCCTTGACACTAAGTCAATATTATTTTTATTAACTCGTTCAAACAACGTAAATACCAGAAAGTTAGGTTGCAGAAAACTGCAAGCCTTGATAGAGCATCAGAAATTATCCACGAGAATTCACAGAAAAAGCCCAATTCAATCGCTTCAGTTCAAATTGGGAGAAACAATTTTATTGGAAACGCATTGACAGACTAAATAATGTAGCGGGGACATACTTGAGAAGAATAATTTTCTACTCCCATGAGGCACAATGCAGTCACAGGGTTAGGTTCCAGCTTGACTCAGGAAACAGAGAGAAGCATTAGCTTACACTGCTGGGAAATCTCGTTCAACCCCAACTTGTAAGGACGACTGTCTCCATGCCAGCAAGGCTCCACTAGAGACTACTTGTCAAAAATAACAAAAAGACTCAAAGAATGAATACCCGCATAGTCAGGCAACACTCCCGCTACTTTTAGCCAAACGCTATAAGTCAGTACTAACAAAGGGTTGAATTAATTAAAACACAACATTTATCAGCCAACCAGAGAAATACCTTACGTTCTTTATTCCACATCTGATTCAGACTCGTAGGGATCATGCGAGTTATTTATCTTTTCCGCATGCCCGTCCAAGGTAACTTTCCCAGCCTCATCCATTGTCCAGAGAGTTCCATCATGATTTAAATCTTGTAAGCGCTCTTTAAAAGCGATTAGCGCATTGTTATTTTCCATCAGCTCTTGTGGGGCTTTCCAGTTAGGAAAAGGAACTCCATGGGTGCCAGCAGTAGATATTTCATAACCGAGGTCTGCATAGACATGTTCATTTAAAATTGCATGAGCCCACTGGCAGAATAAGCAGTCCCGCTTTACCCCTGCAACAGGAATAGGTGCTTTCGGTGCACTCTTATCCCTGGGGTTGTTTTTGGCATGGTTTAACATTGGCCCGTGCAAAGCCATTTCACCATGCACACTGCCTTTATCTGACTCTTTTTTATCAACCTGATGCCACTTGAGTAGATGGCCTTCTAAAACAACCTTGATTTGGTTTAACTCATCGCTGATATCCTCTCCTTGGTGATATCGAGCTTGCAACAACATTTCGAGTTTCCGAAAATCTTTTTCATATCTCCCTGCATCACCAGCCCCATGTTCTAGCTTCTCAACCAGAACAAGGACTCGATTCAGTCCTTCTTTTTGATGTAGCTCTCTGACACGTTTATCACCACTATTGCCTGCAATGTGGATATCCTTACCTAATTTAACGGCCGCCAGATGGGGCGTTTTAATGGCAAATTTATCCTTTGGTTTCACCTTCTTCTCCGTTTGGGGTTCCTTGATAGCAGGATTCAGAAGTAGCCGCATAATCCGATCTAACATGCGCGTCACTACATCACGACGGGAATGTGTCTCTTCACCTTGTCTCACAATGATCGCCGGGGGATTGACCTCAACGTCAGAATCGCGGTACGTCCTTGATTCCTGAGAATTTACGGAAATCTTTGCCAGTAAATTCGATTGACCTCGCTGGCTGGAGTTTTTTCTACTTTGTTGCTGTATAGGCTCTGCCTCAGTCCTCTGACGAGACAGAGCGGTTTCACTATGAACACGATGGATGGGGGCGGCCTGCGATCTGCGGTTTATATTCCCCGTCGAAGCAGATCTTTTAGGCATTTTACTCTGCATCTTTTTAAAATCCATCTCAAACAATACTGACACTGAAACCAACAGAAGGACTGCCCGTCACGAAAGGTTGATGCCTTACCTGGGCTGCTTGTTGAGCAATCCTCACCGCTGATGGATAGTGGGAAACAAGACAAATCAGTTCAGCATCCGTCAGTATTTCCTGTTCAGTACGCAATTCAATCCCCTGAGGGGTTTGATAAATCGCAAAAGGCTTCGATGAGGGGGTAGCCATGTTGCATGCATGTGAGACATCAAGTGGGACTGTAATACTTTTTTTTGAGAGTTTCTTGCTACTTTCGGATAGATTTTGCTGCTTTGTCTGCATTAGCAACTGTTGGAAACACCTGCGAGTCAGGTGTTGTTGTTGAGTATCTAGACCTTCGGCTGATAGAGACACCTCAGCTGGCAGATAATCTGACTCTCATACCCGAATTCTGAGGGCCAAGCATATGGCAAATCTGATTGATAGGCAGCCACAGAGACATTTAGGCACAGGCTTAGCATTCCCTATCAAGGTCAATGTACAGGGAGGACTTCAACTCAGCTCTGAAGCCCAGAAAGTGAAAGAGTCAATTTGGTTAATCCTGCGCACTGATGTGGGTGAGCGGTTGTATCGACCTACTTTTGGCTGTCGCCTATCAGAATTAGCCTTTGCCCCAATGAATAGCGATACGCTGCTGCGAATTCGAATTTATGTCCAAGAAGCATTAGAAACTTGGGAACCCCGAATTGTTCTGGATGAAGTCCGCACCGAGACGGATTCGATTAGGGGGCGGATCAATATCATCATTGATTACCACCTCAAGGCTCATCCTGATCCCTACAGCTTCGTCTATCCCTTCTATTTAGTGACTGAGGCGGAGGAAGAATAATGGAATTTGATTTTCTCGCAAAACTTCCTAGCTCCCAACTGGATGACCGCAACTTTGATGATCTGGTTGAAGAATGTCTGCTCCGCATTCCTCGCTATTGCCCAGAATGGACTGATCATAATCTCAGTGATCCGGGCATTACGCTAGTTGAGCTGTTCTCTTGGCTGACCGATCAGATGCTGATGCGGTTTAATCAGGTGCCCCGGAAAAACTACGTGGCATTTTTAGAGTTATTGGGCATTCGTTTACAGCCTCCGGCTCCAGCTCAAGCTCGACTGACCTTTTATCTGAGCACGAGTCTCAGTGAAGAGTACCGGATTCCCCAAGGAACGGAGGTGGCAACAGAGCGGACTGAAACCCAAGAAGCCATCTGCTTCAGTACGGATCAAGCTTTAGTCATTGCCCAACCCAAGATTAAACATATTTTGTCGACGACAGGGCCACAATCCTATGCAGATCACACTGGCCAATGGCAAGTTCAGTCAGAGGGCCTGGTGGCGGGTCATGACTTTATGGTGTTTCCACAACAGCCACAGCCCGGTCATAGTTTCTGCCTGGTTCTGGAACCCGATGCACTGCTAGACGGTAATGTCTTAGCCCTGCACTTCACCGGCACCCAAGGAACGCCCACCGGCATTGACCCGAATCATCCGCCACGTTGCTGGGAAGCCTGGGATGGCGAAACCTGGGTGAATGTACTTCTGCAGGAAGCTGATGACACTACCAATGGTTTCAGCTTCAATGAGAGCAAGGTTGGCAGCACCCCAGTTGAGGCCAGCGGAGATATCAGACTCCATATGCCGGAGTGCTGGGTCGTTGAAAACTTTGCAGCCTATCGGGGGCGGTGGCTACGCTGTCGACTCACGGAACCGACGCCTCACCAGCCTGGATATTCAAATCCGCCTCGGATCCACACCATTAGTCTCCGAACCATTGGCGGCTCCGTTCAGGCGAGTCAGAGTGTCCGCATCCAAGAGGAACTCTTAGGGACGAGCAATGGCAAACCAGGACAAAGTTTTGAGGTACAAACGGCTCCAATTTTAGAGCGCGGAGAGGGGGAGCATTTGATTGTAAAGCCTCTGGGACAGCCACCTGAAATGTGGGAAGAGGTGGAAGACTTTGCTGAGTCTGGTCCCCATGATCGGCATTATATGATTGATTCACTCGCGGGAACGCTACAGTTTGGCCCGCTAATTCGAGAGCCTCAAGCTCTCAAACGCAAGACTCAAACTCGCACCTCTCTCCAGCAAGTCCTACCGGCAGGGAGATCTCCGGGACAAGAGCTGGAGGTACAGATGATGGAGCACCAATACGGTGCAATTCCACCCCGAGGCTCTGAACTGATGCTGTCCTATCGAACGGGGGGCGGCAAGCAAGGAAATGTGCAACCCCGAACGTTGAATTTTTTGAAGACGACGATTCCCTATGTCAGTCGGGTGACCAACCATGAAGCGGCAGTGAATGGGGCCGATGCAGAATCCCTGAATCAGGCAGTATTGAGGGCTCCCCATCTATTGCGATCGCATGATCGGGCCGTAACAGCAGCAGACTTTGAGGCGTTGACGTTGAAGGGAAGTGGCGGTGCGATCGCAAGATCAAAATGTCTGCCCACCTCCGCCAACCAACCGGCTGGAACCGTCAGTCTCTGCGTGGTTCCCCAAGCCAATACGGATCTGATCGATCGCGCCCAGGGCATTGCACCTGATAACTTCAATCTCAACCCCGCGCTGCGAGAACAAGTTATGAATTACCTGGATGAAAGGCGGTTGTTAGGGGTACAAGTCCAGCTAGAACAAGCAAACTATGTCGGCGTCTCTGTTCAAGCTGAAGTGACTCTAGAAGCCACCTATCAAAATCCCCTGGCCCAAGCTGAAATTCTCCACCATATCCAGGTTGATCTCTATCGTTATCTCAATCCTTTAACCGGCGGTCCGGATGGCAATGGTTGGCCCTTTGGGCGCCCGGTTTACCCCTCAGACATTATGGCCCTGCTGCAACAAAGAGCAGGCATTCAATATTTAGGTGCAATTCTACTCTTTCCCATTCAGAAAAATGGCCAAACTTGGGAGCGGCAAACAACCCCTGTCCCCTGCATTGATCCAGGCCCTTTGGGCTTGCTGTGCTCATGGGCAGATAGCAACACAAGGACGGGACATAGCGTAAACGTCCTCACACCCCAAGCTGTCGACAGGAGGACTTAATGATGGTTTCAGCGCTCATGCAGGAAGGCGTCAGTCTGCAGATCACGCCCATGCAAATTCCAGACTCGGTTGCTCAAGCAGGCAGTGATCTGGGACTGGAGGACAAAGCCGCATCGGATTCCGAGATAGTGGTTCATCCGGGTGAAATGTGTCGGGTGTCCCTAGAAATCAAAAACTGGGAATCAACGCCCCAGCCCATCATGCTCCAAGTGGATGGAACATTCCCCTTAAAGTGGTGTCACATCGAAGCAGAACCAAGGATTCCCCGTACAAAACAGGGCGGAGCAATCCATCTCACAACAGCGGAAGTTCCAGCCAAGAAAAGCTGGTACACCGATCTGTGGTTTCAAGTCCCCGACGACTTTTTTGAACAACAGGAAGCCTTAGCCACCCCAGCCAAAAAACATTTGGAGCTAAATTTTCAAGGCTGTTTGTCGGTTTGCTCCGCATCGACAACCGGAGGCATGCGATCGCCCATCCAACAATCGAGTTTTGACCTGTACGTTCGGCCTCGCAGTCGGTACACGACGTTTTTGCCGACGGTCTATCAAGAAATTGATATCATCCATCGATTCGTCAAAATCTTCGAAGAAGCCTTTGATCCAGTGGTGAATAGTTTCACCTCCATGTGGGCCCATCTCGATCCACTGACGGCCCCACAATCACTGCTGCCTTTCTTAGCACATTGGGTAGACTGGCCGCTGGATGCAGAACTGAGCCTCACCCAACAACGACGACTCATTCGTCGCGCAGTGGAAATTTATCGGTCGCGGGGCACGCGCAAGGGGTTGCGGTTTTATCTGCATTTATATACAGGGTTGCCCCTGGATGAAGAGATATCTCGGGAAGACGATAAAGCCATCAGCATTACTGAGCCGTCGGGTCAGGGCTGTGTATTGGGCTTGGCTCACATGGGTGTGGACAGTGTTTTAGGGGGCGGCAAAGCCTATCACTTTCAGGTGCGTCTGCGCTGCACGCCCGATCATGTCATTGATGAGCCACTGATTCGGCGGATTATTGAACAGGAAAAACCGGCGTTTTGTACGTACGACCTATGTATAGAAAATCGCTGAACAGAAATAATTTTATACATCGTTGCGCTTTGCAATTCAGACAGATATACAAACAAGCCTCGAAAAACCTAGAAGTAGCCCATAGAAGGAGAGAGTCATGGCCCATTCATTCCCGACACCTGCGATCGCAACCCTTAAACGCCAGCAGGTCAATGACGGTCTCTTACTCAACGCCGAACGTTGGCAGCGTGCCCATGCTTACCATCGCCAGCGTCAAAACGTTCACTATCAATCGCTCAATCAGCCTGGCATTGTCTGTGGTCTAGGAGTTCAAGTCATCCCGCCCCCAGAGGAAGTCGCAGCAGAATATCGCGATCAGCGCTGGGTCAAAATCCAGCCCGGCATTGCCATCGACCTCGAAGGAAATCTGATCATTGTGCCGCAGGCGCTCAATTTTCGCATTACCACCGAAGTCAAAAAACCAGAGCCGCTCACGATCTATGTAGTCGCTCAATATCGCGATCCAGATCAGCTAGAGAACAGTTCCCCGTCAGAGGTTGTCCAAGAAACATTCAGGATTGATGAACGCAGTCGCCCCCCCGGTCCACTCGACGTTGAACTCTGTCGCCTCCTATTGCGAGAGCAACAGCGTGCGATATCGATGCCCAGCGATGTCTTTTTCCCTGGATACGGCGATATAGACCTCCGCTATCGTCACCAAGCTCAGGCCCGACCCCAAGGTTTGGTTCAGATCGCAGAACTTCAGCATGACGATCCAGACTGTAGCCGCAACTATTTCAACCTCACCTATTTATCGCGTTCGATTGAAGATATCTATCCGGCCCTGCGAGGCGCAGACAGCATCGATCAAGTCACTTGGGACCACGATTTACAGCCCTATGAACTGCTTTATCTGACAGGAAACCAGGGATTATCACTCAATAGTCGACAATGCTCAGCGCTGTCAGCATATCTGAATCGGGGTGGAACATTATTCATCGATGCGCCTAGCGAGGCCAAAGCCCTCATTCAATCCGTACAGAGGTTAGCTCAACAATTACAAACCCCTTTAAAGTCGTTACAAGAGTCTCGCCGTGATCACCCCCTACGTGTAAAGCCCTTTCTATTCTCAGCACTGCCACAGAGCAGGCAAGCCAGAATTCAGCTGCTATCCGGCGGTGGAATTATTCTGTCCATCGGGAATCTAGCGGGATTATGGGGGCTTGATGAAGCCATGTTGCGATCGCGAACGGAAATACGGACCGCTCAGGAACTAGGGCTCAATATTCTGCACTTTGCTTGGAAGCGCCGACAAATGATTGATGGAAGAGATCCGACCTCAGTCTGATTTTCCAAGGCGATAGTTGTCATTCAATGAAAGGCAACCACGGAGTGAGATTTACCATGCTTGCCAGCTCAGTCATTGATGCGAGTTTAACCACGCAAAACCTCACCTTTCGTCCGGGAGACTCCCCGGTTTCCTTTGGCGTATCGGTGATCAACCGCAGTCATCAGTTTGCATCGTTCCAGCTCGAAATTCTGGCAGCAGGAGCCCACAAACAGACCGGTTGGTATCGCCTCTCCCCAGAAGTCTCCACCGCAAAATCGACCGGCGATCGCACTGACTTTAAAGTCGAGATTCTCGACTCGCCGATTCCCGACTTTGTAGGGACCGTTAATTTGATGGTCCGCGTCTCATCGCCTCAATTCCCCGAAGAGCAGCGACTCATGGTGAGACTCACCCTCGAACCCAGAATTGAATCCAATCACCTTCGCCTGGCATTACCCATCCAGCATCTGCAGGTTTATCCCCGCAACACCGTTGATATCCCCGTTACCGTCAAAAACATAGGGTCACACACCACAGAAGTTGTACTGCAGTGCCAAGAGCTGCCACCCAGCTGGCTCGTGGACAGCATAGAGCGACGCTTAGAACTAGCCGCCCATAGCGAAGCAACCCTGATCTTCCAATGTCAACCCGCCGGAGCCGATCAAGTTCCCAGTCAAACCTATCCCTTTATCATTACCGCCCAAAATCGCGAAGGCGCAACCTTAGAAACACAGGGGACTCTGGAAATTTTACCCGTGGGCTTTATGCAGTTTGAAGTCCAACCCCAACAGCAGCAAATACCCACAAAAAGACCTTGGCTACCGCATGTAAAAGCACACCCAGCCACCTTCAAACTCCTGTTTCAAAACACCAGTAATCTGCGACAAACGGTTGAGCTGGAAGTGCGAGGCCCGGATGTCCAGCACTGCCCCAGCCAAACCACCCCAGAGCCAGCCAGTCTTCCGATCGGAGACATCACCACCATTGACTTAACCGTCTCCCCCCGTCGGCCCTGGCTGGGATGGGCAAAGCAACGAAAACTTGAGGTCAAGCCCTGGCTCTCTGATCCAAGGTTAGGAAGCTGCGATCCAGCGACTCAAATTTTACTGCTCAAGGTCTTCCCCATCATTCCCCTCTGGTTACTGCTCATCTTTTGTGCCACGCTAGCAGCCCTAATTTTTAAACCTACCCCCATCACTCACCTCGCGGGGGTCAACGCGGTCCAGCTCAGCGGCACCAGTGGCAGAGTGCCCCTAGTGATCAGTGCCGCCGACGACTGTTCAATGCGAAGCTGGGGAATATCCCGTTGGAATAGACTCCAACCCCAAGGTGCTTTAACCTCCGGAACCTTACCCAAAACCTGCACAGAGCAGCAGCCACATTCTGGAGCGGGGCTCTTAGCACTCACACAACAGGCCGTTCGATCCTTGGCCTTGGTCCCCGTAAATAATAACCAGGTCTTTGCCGGCCTAGAAAACGGCAGCATCCAAGCTTGGGATATTAATAAAGGCAAACCTTTATACACCTTGAGAGATAACCGGGACAAGACCAGCGATCGCATCCTTGATCTCACCTTTGCCCGTAGCGCTCTCACCCTCTACAGCAGCTACGGCAGTGGCAAAATTCGGAGGTGGCAACGCTCCAGAGACGTTGATTTCAAGCCGAAACCCGAAACAGTCTTCTCACTACCTGATCGCTTTGCGTTTCAGGTGTGGTCCCTATCCCTCAGTCCTGATGAAAAAACACTGGTCAGCGCTGGGCAATTCAAGCGCCTGATCCTCTGGGACGTCGCCAAGTCGACCCCCCAACAACTGGCGACAAACTCCACCCAAAATCGCGGGGAAAACGATTTTTTCTGGGACACCACCTTTGCTCCCAAAGCCCCTATTCTTGCAGCCTCAGACTCTGATGGGTACATAACGCTCTGGAATATGCGCCGCTGTGAAACGTTACCAGGGGCAAAAGACACCCCACTCCCCCAACAAACTTGCACTCAACAGTCTCGATGGCAAGCAGCAGAGACTTCTGTCCGTCAGATTCAATTTACCCCTGACCAGCGTTGGCTCGTGAGTGCCGGCGATGACGGCAAGATCACCGCTTGGCCCATGACGACAAAAATGACCCTTGATTCAACGAAACCCCCCAAACGGATTGCCACTCTACCCAGCCGCGTCACCTCCCTCGATTTAATTGCAAATGATCAGGGCATCTGGGTCGCCAGTGGCTCCGAAGACGCTCAAGTACGACTCCATCGCTTTAAACCTCAATAGATTTTACGGAAGACATCATGTTGAATGTGATTACCCAGCCCCTCCAAGTGATGCTTAATCCCCCCTCTGCTCTAGAGGGCTTGCCCGGGGAAACCGTCATACTGCACGTCAGCGTCATTAATCAAGGCCCTCAAAGTGCGGTGATTGATATCCATATTGATCAAATAACGCAGGCTTGGTGCCCCGCCCCCAAACAACGGGTTGCCCTCGCTCCCCAACAGGGATGCGAAGTGAGCCTGCCGTTTGAGCTACCTATCGATGCCCTACCGGGCAGTTATCCTTACACAGTGGTAGTGGATGCCCCAAACCACTATCCAGAAGAAACACCACTGCACTACCCGAACCAACTCAAAATCTTGGTTCCAGAGCAGCCTGTTGAACACCCCCAGCCGCTCACCTTTACCCTTACTCCTGCAACCAGTCCCGACGCCCCCCTTCTGATTCAGCCCGGCCAACACCAAACGGTCTCGGTACAAGTGAACAATCGCTCAAAACGCGTCGATCGGTTTCGCTTCAACTGTCTCGATCTAGCCCCCGAGTGGTTTACGATTCAATATCCCTCCAACGATTTGAGTGAGTTGGGCATCGTGTCTGATGGTGACAGTCTCGAGCTGAACCCTGGCACTCAGAGCACCCTCACTATTGAATTCCATTTCCCCTTAGAGATGCCGGCGGGACAGTATTCACCCACACTACAGATTCTGTCTGACAATGCCCCAGAACGGGCATTTTTAGATTTGGTTTATTTAGAAGTAAAGCCTACTTTTCTGCTCAGCCAACACCTTGACACACGACTGGGAAAAATCAGTCAAAAATCCGGTCAATATCGGTTGCAGCTCACCAATCAAAGTAATTTAATCCGGGAATTCGCGGTGGGTGCCAGTAGTCGCGGCGAAACAGAACTGTGCCACTACACCTGTGAGCCATCCTCAGTCCGTCTGCTCATGGGAGAAACCACAGCCATTGATGTAAAGGTGAGGCCAAAGAACAATTTGCGCCGTCCGCTTCTCGGACGTGGGCTAGAGCTACCCTTTCAAATTGATCTCACCGACCTTGATGACTATCCCATTCCGGAACAGACCACCAAGGGGCTGCTGATTTGGCAAGCTCGCCCCTGGTGGCAATTACTGCTGTGCATATTAGTGGGAATTGGCACCCTATCCGGCCTCGGATTTATCATTTGGCTGAGCTTCTTTAAACCTGCGCCCTCACCAGTCATCACTGAGTTTTGGCCAGATAGTACGCGCTATATAGAGGGCGGACGCGTGCGACTTAATTGGACCCTCAAAAATGCAGATCAGATTGAAAAGTTGACGGTTGGCTCAGCGAAAGATCAAGTGATCAACAAGCCACAAGTGTTTGATTTCACACAAGGTATCCCCACAGCATTGCGTCGGTTTTGTCAGAGTCGCGATCGCAACTTAACCTGCACCAACATTGATACCGGCGCACGCCTAGCGGGAAACTATGCATTTAACCTTCAGATCCAGGCAAAATCAGAACAGCAAAGTCCTCAGAAAAAGCTCGACGTCACAGTGCAACCGAGACCACTCCCTAAGGTCGCAGGTCTCTCCGCCAGCCAAGAACAAGTGCAGAAAGGTCAGCTCCTGCCCCTCAACTGGAAGCTGAACAATGCCAGTCAACTCGGCGAACTTCAAGTCTTTAGCCAACCAACAGAGGGCAAGCCTAAGTTGATTAAAACCTATGACTTCAAATTCCAGATGCCCCCTGAGCTGATTCAGCACTGTAAGCCACTGATCACTGAAGAGTTGGTTTGCTCGAACGTGAAAGTGGGACTACCAGCGACCCCAGGCAAATACGCGATTAGCCTCCAAACGATATCCAAGACCAGTCAAAACCAAGCCCCCCCCTCGGAACCCCTCCCCGTGAAGGTCCAGGGCAAGCCACCCGAGATTGCAGCCTTCACCCTCAATGGCCAAAGTGCTGAGACCCATCCTTCGTTATTTCTAAGGGCAGGCGAGATTGTAAATCTAGAGTGGCAAATCGAGGGGGATGATCTAACCGTCAATCTCGAACCGTTAGGGGATGTCACCACCCATGGTTCCAGAACCTTAAAGGCCACAAAGGATCTGTCGCAAATTATTCTGACAGCCGTGAATCAACAAGGTCAGTCCGTGAAGCGTTCATTTTTAGTCCAGGTTGACTCACCAGAAGGGCAGCCCCCCGTCACCGATCCGAATGCCCCCAAACCGGCTGTGAGAAGACTGGAGCCGCTATGGTAACGGGGATGAGAATTCGGCAACGGTTACCGGACCGTCTATTCAGCCATTACGATCTGAGTTCCTGCGGAATAACTGCAGTTGAGAACCCGGCAATCGCACTTAAATTTTGACTCCGAATCAGTTCATTAAAGGTTAACCCCGTCCGCCCTTCTAACTGCCCCACCGCTTTAATGGCATTCATTAGATGCTGCGCCGCATCCGGTTCAGAGTAGCCCCGACGTTGTGCAACTTTGAGGGCAAAAGCGTCAGCCTCCAGTTCAACCGGCAAGCCACGGGTGTTGCGCCAGATTTGTGTCGTTGCGATCGCACCTAACCCAGCAGCAACCACGACACCGATTGCATCTCCCTGCATCAGCTCCACCAGCGTTCCAATGAAACCGACCACTGCCCCACCCTGATATAACTCAGGCTTCAGCCACCGACTGCTCTTCAACCACCCAACAGTTCTCAAAATCAATAAATCGCGCTGCGGCTGAGACAGCTGACTCCAAAGATCAAAATTAAGAAAAATAGGGCGATGCTCTAACCGCAGAATAGAACCACCACAATCAATAACCTGTGTCTGCGATGCAACGCTAACGATTTTGGAATTCATACGCCCCGACGCAGGCATCACATCCAGGAGGCGGCGAATTTCTGGACTGGGATTGATGGACTCAGACACGGTTCAATCCATGCTCAACAACAAAAGGATAAGACGCCTTCGTATACTTGCATCATGCTAGTCAAGTTATAACTGAAAACCCTCCACGCCAGTAACAAAAGCGTGGAGGGTTTTCACTAAATTATTGAAAAATCTGAGATACAGTGTCGGTTCAAAATGCTGCCCAACAAAAGGACACGAACGGCATTACACCCCACCTTGCACAACAAATGCATCACTGGACAGTTTGATTTTATAGCCGGCATCAGCAGGAACTGTGAGCAGTTCAGCCTGGAAGGTAACAGTTTGCCCGGGTGCTAGCGTAGAAGGCTGAGGGGATGCACTACCCGTCTGGATGAGTTTGCCACGGTCACCAATAATCTCAAAGTTGACGCTGGAAACGGTCACAGATTCTTTATTCCCATTCGTGAGCGAGCCCGCTGCAACAGAGGAACCATTCAAACGAATAATTGGATCAAGCCGGAGATTACTAACTCGCAAGTTTTTCTTCAACTTTTTCGCAAGAACTTGGGGATCTTCACCTTGGGCAACAGGCTCACCTCCACTCTGAGAAGCCGCAGGAGCTGACGGAGCACTGAGATTGAGTAACTGATTCCAACGCGATTGAAACTCAGACCACTCCAGTGGAGAATCACCAATCACCACAATATCCCCAGGCGTCTGGGTTCTGGCAGCTTGTGGAATTAAAGCCACCGTCGAAACCAGCATAGAACCCACCATTAGCCGGCTCAGGATCTTCGGAAATCCAGTTAACATAATATCGTCACTCTCTTAACCAACATCTTGAAGCCCAGAGGGCAAGTATAGGAATTCGTTTAGCAGACCAGCCGCTATATCTCTTAGCATTCCCCAATGACAGTCAAGACTAAACACAACCTATCCGCCGTACTGCCAGGGCGTATCCTGCAACAATAGCGGCTCTCCCTCTCGATAGAGCGCAGCCGAGATAACTTCTCCGAGAAAGATGGAATGGTCTCCTTCTTCTAGACTGCCTCTCACTCGACATTCGATATAGCCCAACGCAGACAAAATAATCGGGCACCCTGTTTCTTCGCCCAAGGTATATTCAATATCTCCGAACTTGCTGCCTTCACCTCTTTGAGGCTTGAAGAAGGTTTCAGCCATATCTTTTTGACTTTTATCCAGAAAGCTGACGGCAAAAACTTGGCTGGCCTTGATCATGGCATGGGACCGTGAATCTTGGCGCACGCCGATCGCAATCATGGGTGGCTTAAAAGAAGCTTGAGTGGTCCAACTCAAGGTAAAGCCATTGATTTCTTGACCATCCTTGACGCCACAGATGTTGAGGGGATGAGGTAGATGGCGCAGAAGGGTCCGCTTGGCGTTGTCGTCCAGCAATGCTTTATGTCCTTACAGTACAACTACTCTTCACTGTACCAGGCGCACGAGGGAGCAGCCGAGGTTCACTTGCAACCCAGCCAAAGTAGCCTCAACTAGCCAGAAAATTAGCCTGAGATCTTCTTTGTACAGACATCTTGATCCGGCGTGACGATTAAGAGACTATTCTCAGGCACAGAAATCCAGTGTTCGCTTTCAAAGATAGGCTCAGAGGCCACTAAAACACCGCCGGGCAAAGACAAATCATCCCGGATCCAGTAAAGGGAAGGGGGGTGATTGGGGTAGGCATATCTTGAGGCCACTAAGGACTGGCCGTCACTCAAGACAACATTCAGGCTAGCGCTGATATTAGCGGCTGCAGACCATTCAGTTATCTGTTGCAGCGCAGCAGTCAATGCAACCTGCAGCGACTGCTGCGGCCTCTGTTCTAGCTCATTGCAGACCAACGCAAAAATATGTTCTGAGTCTGTGGTGCCTTCAATCGCCTGATAGCAGCGATCACTAAGTTGGCTCCTAAGCTTGCGGTACAGGGTTGCGCGGAAGTTATCAATGAAGCCATTGTGAATTCCCAGAAGTTGTTTTTGCTGATAGGGCTGGCAGTTACTAAGCTGAACACTTTGGCCAACAGTAGCGCTGCGAACATAGGCCAACACACAGCCAGATTCAATATAGTGCGCCAAATTTGTCAGGTTTTGATCGCTCCAGATAGGTGTCGTATTACGATAGATACAGGGAGAAATCGGTTGCTCTGGATGGTACCAACCCAAGCCGAAGCCATCGGCATTGAGTAAACCAGCCGTCATTTCTTGGGGTTGATAGCTTTGCTTAATGAGTGAATGCTCGGGCTTCAACATCAGCGCGTCTAATCGGACAGGTGGACCAAGGTAGCCAAGCAAACGACACATAGAGAAGCAAATAGTTTTTCGTATTTCTCAAACTATAGCTTCTGTTCCTAAGCTGAGGAATGTCTCAGGGGATGTTCAGAATGAGCTGAAGTGACTCTCATCTTTAGGCTACTGAATTTAAATAGGGTAAGAGAGGGAATTGCATCAGTCTAATTCTGAAAACTAAGAACTTTTTAATAGCCGTGGGTATTTAAAGTGCGCACGTCATCCACAGGCTTCATTGATTAATCACTCTAGGAAGAATCATGATTTCACTCACAAAAAAGATTAGCTTGGGCATAGCCGTAACCTGTAGCCTGCCCATTGCGATCGCAACCTTTCAAGCCCCTGCCCTAGCCGAGTCGGAACCGCAGCCCGCACCACAAGAAGGCGCAGCCGCCCTAGGCCAAAATCTAACGCCATCAAACGCAACCTTATTTCAAGCCCCAAAAACGCAGGCAAAGGTGAAGACCACACCCCCATCCCTCAAGGTAGACGGCACCAATCACATCAATAAGAACGCTCAAAAACCTCTCACATGGGAATCCGAACATCTCAATAACCAGCGTCGGAGCAGTGGAGGGTTCTCCTTCGTCAATGTCGATACAGACTAATCCAGTCCTCTGCACGCAACCTATACCAAACAGCAGTGATGACCATCAGCAGCATCCATCGCGCGATCAACCTAAGACGGGAGGGGTGATAGGGAGTGGCTTCAGGCGATACCCAACACCATAGACAGTATGAATCAGATCGGGGGAAGCACCGGCCGCCTTTAACTTATGCCGGAGCCCTTTCACATGGGTACGCACAGCCTCTTCCCCTGGCATTTCTTCATAAGCCCAGAGCTGCTCTAGCACCATGTCACAGCTAAACACCCGGCGGCTATTGCGCATCAGCAATTCTAGGAGCGCATATTCCTTAGGCGTTAGCTGCAGCACAGTATCGGCATAGGTGACTTCACAGGCTTTGGGATCTAACTGTAGTTTTTCCCACGCAAGGACAGGGGATTCTGTCCCTGCACTGCGGCGTAATAAAGCTCGCACTCGAGCCGAGAGTTCTTCTGGATCAAAGGGTTTAACAACATAATCATCGGCCCCAGCATCGAGACCAATAGCTTTGTCATGGCCACTATCTTTCCCCGTGAGCAGCAGTATCGGCGTTCGAGACCCTTGCGATCGCAACTGCCGACAAAGGCGGACATCATCAACCCCAGGCAACAAAACATCAGAAAGAATGAGATCGTACTCGAACACATCGACAAGCTCCACTGCGGCCTGCCCATTCGTGACCCTCTCAACCACATAGTTCTGTTGGGTGAAGAGTGCTTCTAGCGCCTTGGCATTTAAATCATCATCTTCAACAATTAGAATCCTCATGCTTTCTCTTCCGAGGCTAGAGGGATGGGATTAGGCTCTAAACGATGTATGGAACCATCGAGGCATCGACTCGTTACTGCGCAGCGACTGCAATCTTGCGCCCTGTATCTGTGACCCACAGCGAACAGAGCTAATGACATGCTAACGAAAAGTTCTAAGGACTCTGTACCGACCTCAATGAAATGAAATGTTGTGCTGGCCTTAGGTTAACGCTCTTTTGTAACTCTAGCGGCATAATATTTGAAGACGTGATTGTGCATCGTTCTTGCCCCAGAGACAGACACAACTCAAACAAACTATCGATATTCAAGATTGCCTCCAACTTCAAAAACCCTTAGAGACTGACGTTACATGAAGAACAACACAGAACACAGATACCTCACTGTCAAACACTCGGCCTGACTCCCCTGCTATGATTTGGAATCGTTTCAGATCGATCGACAAGGCAAGATTCAATGGATGGCACTAACCTCGCAAACAACTCTTTGAGGGTTAGGCCCGGTGGCAAACAAGATTACGCCACCATCGCGTTGATTTATAACCAGGCGATCGCCGCTGGCGGCATGACGTTCCATGAACAGGAAGTGTCAGCAGAATATATACAACAATGGATAGAAGGTTTTTGCGATCGCGAGACCCTCTTAGTTCTGGTAGAGAAAGAACAGGTTTTGGGTTGGGGGGTTGTCAAAAAATATAGCGATCGTTCCGGGTATCGATTTTGCTGCGAAACCTCAATCTACCTGGAGCGCACAGAAACAGGAAAAGGTTACGGCAGAATCTTACAAGAGAGCTTACTGAACAAGGCGGCTGAACTTAACTATCATCACATCGTTCTCAAAATTGTAGCCTCCAACCAAGGCAGCATCCGCTTCCACGAGAGATTTGGATTTGAGATAGTTGGCATTCAAAAAGAGATTGGCTTTACCCATAACCGTTGGCATGACGTTGCGATTCTGCAACTGCTGTTATCTAAACCTCCGCAACCAGACCTCGAATAACTCTCAAACACGTCACCGACTAACCTCAGCAACAGATGCACTTCAATTCGAACAACATAGAGATTTCTCCAACCCCATGTCGTCATAGGGCACTTTATAAGCCAGTAACCTTTCCATGAACGCCGCTTTCATCCATCGTGCAACGACAGCAGTGCAATCACGAGGCTCAATGCCACAAATAGTTATTGACACAAATCGCAACAAACTCAGAAGGGGGCCTCTCTAACATCTAGCAATAGAGCAAGTTATCTATGGTCAACATTGATTTCATAAAGATTTTATTAAGCATTATTACTTAATCCGTCATTCTTGGGACAAGTCGACACATCGTATCTTAATGTTTTTGTAATGACCGAGCCATCAGATAGATATTTTGAAGCGTCTATTTGATGACTAAGTTAATGAGAATATTTTTCAAGATCATTGAATTAATTTAAGGAGAGCATAATGCTTGACGCTTTTTCGAGATCTGTTGTAACTGCAGACGCCAGTACCAGCCCAGTTAGCGATATTGCGAGTCTCAAGGCCTTTGTTGCCAGTGGCAACCGACGTTTGGACGCAGTAAACGCAATTGCTAGTAATGCTAGCTGTATGGTTTCTGATGCAGTCGCTGGAATGATTTGCGAAAACCAGGGTCTCATTCAAGCCGGTGGTAATTGCTACCCTAACCGTCGCATGGCTGCATGTTTGCGTGATGCTGAGATCGTCCTACGCTATGTCACCTATGCACTCCTTGCTGGCGATGCATCCGTTCTTGATGATCGTTGCTTAAACGGCCTCAAAGAGACCTATGCCGCTCTTGGTGTTCCCGCAACGTCCACAGTGCGTGCCGTTCAAATCATGAAGGCTCAAGCTGCGGCCCACATTAAAGATCAGCCTAGTGAAGCACTTGCTGGCTCTAAGCTACGCATCATGGGGTCTCCTGTGGTTGACGATCGCTGTGCTTCCATCGTAGCTGAAGCTTCTAGCTACTTCGATCGCGTAATTTCAGCACTGAGCTAATCTCTAGCGAATTACACAAGAATACTGAAAAACAGTTCATAAATTTCACTATTGGGAGATTGAAGAAATGAAATCGGTTGTTACAACAGTCATTACAACTGCAGATGCGGCAGGTCGTTTCCCCAGCTCATCTGATCTTGAGTCAGTACAGGGTTCTATCCAGCGCTCTGCAGCTCGCCTAGAAGCAGCTGAAAAGCTTGCGGGCAATATCGATAAAGTCGCCAAGGAAGCTTATGACGCTTGCATCAGCAAGTATAGCTACATGAATAATGCAGGCGAAGCTAACTCCACAGACACATTCAAAGCTAAGTGTCTTCGTGATGTCGCACATTACCTACGCCTCGTCCAATACTGTCTTGTTGTAGGCGGTACGGGTCCATTGGATGAGTGGGGTATTGCCGGTCAGCGGGAAGTTTATCGTGCCCTAGGTCTACCAACTGCACCTTATGTTGAAGCACTCAGCTTTGCTCGTAATCGGGGTTGTGCTCCTCGCGACATGTCGGCTCAGGCTCTAACTGAGTACAATGCACTACTTGACTATGCGATTAACTCTCTATCCTAGTCATGAGAAACAGTCGGTATAACGTGCACGTTATACCGACTGCTTAGGAACCAAGAGCTCTTATCTATAACTTCCTATTCTCAGAAAGCTATAGATGAGGGTTCTCTATTATTCAGATTTTTCATATCTCACAACGGTCAAAATTACAGATTGATTGACAATTTTGATAGGATCGACAATCAATTTATCTCTATCCTTGAGTTCATATAACCAGTTTAGTTTCGCAATCATAAGTCAAGCAATTTAACTGCAAATCTCTCGTCAGTCAACCAGTCAACATCTACATTTCTGGAACTGCTTCAAATATTTTGAGCGGTTGCATCACAACTTATTCAAGCTCACGACCCTCGGCTCATTCGAGCTTCTGAATATACAACCGTCAAAAATAATTTTAATGTCACCCCAACTACAAAGAATAAATTGACATCCTGCTAAATTCGTCAGTGTCATCAAATTTCCAGGATGATTTTATAGCATTTTCAAGTCCAACAGAAGCCGCCTGAAATAGCTAAAAGCATTATCTTTAAGCATTCTCATATCAAACATAAGTCCTACCAAACAGCGATCTGCTGCACGTGGACTATTTATTCGCTTTTAGCCAGTTTTTTGTCAATTAGACACTTCGCAAATATCGTTGTTTTAGGATCTTTAAAGCATGAATACTTTACCAGTAGAACAGTTAAATGAACAGCAAATCCCCCCGTCGTCAGTAGAACAATTAAAGATACAGCACACC
>CALFCG010000278.1 GCA_937951315.1 uncultured cyanobacterium | reverse complement strand
CGTCGTTTTCGTGCCAATGCTTGGAATAGTTGTGCGCCAGTAGAGTCTCAGCGAGAGTCCGATGTCTTAGCCGCATTGGATGCCTGTATTGCTGAGCATCCTGGTGACTATATTCGCCTAATTGGCATTGATGCTCAAGCCAAGCGAAGAGTATTAGAAACCATTATTTTTCGACCCGATAGCTCTGCATCTGTGGTGAAAAACAACACCGCTCCCATCTCTCGTTCGTCCGCAGGATCCTCAAGCTCGGCTGCACCAGCACCGGCACCAGCTCCGATGGGTGCGGATGTCAGCGATCAAATTCGCCAGTTGTTGAATCAGGGTTATCGCATTGGTACTGAGCATGCGAATCCTCGCCGTTTCCGTGCCAATGCCTGGAACCCTTGTGCTCCGATTGCAGCCCAGCGCCAAGGTGATGTGATGGCAGCCTTGGATGCTTGCATTGCTGAGCATCCCGGTGACTATGTTCGAGTCATTGGTATTGATACGAAAGCGAAGCGAAGAGTTGCGGAAATCGTGATTCAGCGTCCGGGGCAAACAGCACAAGCACCTGCGGGTGGTTCTGCTCCTGTTAGCAATAATGGGTATAGCTCGGCTGCCTCCAGCAACTCTGCATCAGCTCCAGCATCGATTAATTCTGATGTCACCTCTCAGGTGCGTCAGCTACTGGCCCAGGGCCATACCGTCGGTACAGAACATGCTGATAAGCGTCGTTTCCGTGCCAATGCTTGGCATAGCTGTGCACCCATTGCCGCAAAACAAGAATCTGCAGTCATCGCAGCCCTTGAAAGCTGTCTAAACGAGCATGCCGGTGAGTATGTGCGCTTAGTGGGTATTGATTCGAAGGCAAAGCGGCGTGTATTAGAAGCTGTGATTCAAAGACCCTAGCGATCCTCTCGCTGAGCGCTGATGGAGATGCCGCAACCTATGAATCAGAGCCAGGTGAGCGGGGATGTGACGATTGATCCGTCAGTTGCGATCGCAACTGACGTCCTGCTCATCGCCGATCCCGGCAGTAGACTCGTGATTGGTGCCGGTGTTTCCATCGGCACCCGCAGCATTATCCATGCCCACCATGGAACCTTAGCCATTGGCGAAGGAGCAACCCTAGCATCTGAAGTTTTAGTCGTGGGCAAAGGTCGCATTGGCAGTCGAGCCAATATTGGTCCTAAAACAACAATTTTTAACGGTAACGTTGAGCCGGGACAGATCATCCCGGCGGGTTCACTCGTGGGTGAACAAGGTCGTCAAACCGCATCATCTCCTCAAGCCACGGTTGCACCTCCTGAAGAACCTGCTAGATTTAATGAACCGGCCCCGTCAAACAGTATCGTTTCGGGGTACTCGACCACATCTTTAGCGCAGACATCCGTAGTCTTCGGGCGAGATCACATCGAACGCATGTTGAAAAAACTGCTGCCCCATCGGCCCGGTTCATAACCTTCGTTGAGATCTCCCATGACCGGACAGGAGCAGACCCAACAACAATGGCGTGATACGGCTCTAGGGCTAGTTTCAACCCAGAGCTTTCCGGCCATCGTGGGAATCGCCGATACGATGTTAAAGTCTGCCACCGTGGCCTTAATTGGCTATGAAAAAATTGGCGGCGGCTTTTGCACCGCTATTGTTCGCGGGCGGACTGCTGACGTCCGATTAGCCGTTCAATCTGGCGTGGAAATGGCAGAGCAATTTGGGCAGAGGGCCACCAGCTTAGTTGTTCCTCGACCTTTGCCGAATTTAGAAGCGGTGCTGCCCATTAGCGGTCGCCTTTCACAACTTGCCCAAGGCGGCGGCAAGAGCCAATTAAGTCATTTGGCTGTGGGCCTCCTAGAAACCCGAGGGTTTCCAGCCATGGTCGGAGCTGCTGATGCCATGCTCAAAGCTGCCGACGTCCACCTAGCCGCCCATGAAAAAATCGGTTCAGGTCTCTGTACCGCCATTATTCGCGGCACAGTTGCGAATGTCGCCGTTGCCGTCGATGTCGGTATGCATGAAGCCGAGCGCATTGGTGAACTCACTGCCGTGATGGTGATTCCTCGTCCACTCGATGATCTGGAACAAACCTTACCCATTGCCAGTTGCTGGCTCGAGAAACCAATGGAGATTCCCTTAAAGATTCAGGAAAAAGTTCAAGAGAAAGAAGAAGTCCTGATTGAGTTGCCTGATTTACAACAACTGCAAATCACAGAAGAACGATAGCTTGTCCACGACTCGGTGGCTGAGAGATAGCGAAACAATTTGTCTGATTCTTTTTGTTCAGTCAGTATTCCACCTACCCTTTCCATATATGCAAGCAAGCATCGATAGAGATGAATTAGGAACCGCACCCTCGTAACAATACGAGGGCTTCATAAAGATGTCATACAGGATCGGGGCAAAGCTTGGAGCACCGCAGCTTCAAGCGTAAGATTGGCTTATTCAGCACTTAGGATTTAAGAATGCAATATTTGCTCATCTCCTGCTGCTTTGTGCAACGAAAGGAGGTTTAGGTATGGATGCGAGCTTAATTATCTCCAACTTCCTTAATCCCCCCGTTTTATTTTTTTTCCTGGGAATGACAGCAGTGTTAGTTAAGTCTGACCTCGAAATTCCTGCTCCCATTCCTAAACTATTTTCTCTCTACCTTTTACTGGCCATTGGCTTCAAAGGAGGCGTCGAACTCACCAAAAGCGGTATCAATCAAGAGGTGCTTTTTACCCTGCTAGCCGCCATGGTCATGGCGAGTCTGGTACCGGTTTACACCTACTTTATTCTCAAGATAAAGCTGGGGGTCTATGACGCAGCAGCGATCGCAGCCACCTATGGCTCTATTAGTGCCGTTACCTTTATTACCGCTAGCGCCTTTCTAACCGAATTGGGCATTGACTTTGACGGGTTTATGGTGGCAGCTCTAGCCCTGATGGAATCACCCGCAATCATCGTGGGCCTCATTCTCGTCAATCTATTTACCATCAATGATGACCGCGAATTTGCCTGGTCCGAAGTTTTGCGAGAAGCCTTTCTGAACAGTTCAGTCTTTTTGCTGGTCGGCAGTTTGATCATCGGTGCTTTAACCGGCGAGCATGGTGAAGAGGTGTTAGCTCCCTTTACCCAAGGCCTATTTTATGGAGTACTAACATTCTTTTTACTCGATATGGGCATCGTCGCAGCAAAGCGGATTCGAGAATTACAGAAAACAGGCACGTTTCTGATTTCATTTGCCATTTTGATCCCCATTCTCAATGCTGGGCTGGGCATCCTGATTGCCCGTGTGATTGGCATGCCCCAGGGTGATGCGCTTCTTTTTTCAGTACTGTGCGCCAGTGCGTCCTATATTGCTGTGCCTGCCGCAATGCGGATGACGGTGCCGGAAGCAAACCCAAGCCTGTATGTGTCTACAGCGCTAGCAGTGACATTTCCCTTCAATATCATTGTAGGTATTCCGCTGTATCTGTACGGCATTGAGCTGTTATGGAGTTAAAAAATGCATTTAGCAAAAAAAGTTGAGATTATTGCCAATTCATTTGAACTTGGCAAAATTTTAGAATGTCTAGATAAGTCCGGTGTTCATGGCTATACGGTGATGCGCAACGTGGCTGGCAAGGGTTTGTTCAGCGGCCCTCAAGATTTAGATTTCACGATGCTGGATGGGATTTATATCATGGCATTCTGTATGCCGGATCAAGTCAAAGATGTTGTCGGTAACGTCCGACCACTGCTCAATAAGTTTGGCGGCGCCTGCTACATCTCGGATGTCATGGAGGTTCGCTCCACCAAATGTGTTGCCTCTCTATGAGCTCATGAGGGCTAGCACACCCAGAATTCAACTCTCCCATACTCTTTGGAGCCTGAATTATGACTCAAAACTCTCGCGCTATCGGTCGTAGAGACCTCATCAAGCTTGCCTCAGTAGGTGCCGTGGGGCTAGCAAGTCGCCCCCTTTGGAAGCCTCAACCTGCCGCAGCAGCGGTGCTCCCCAATAGTCCCAGTGCCGCCCTGAAAAAACTTATGGCAGGCAACCAGCGATTTGTTCAGCACCAGCCCATTTATCCTGACCAGACAGCGGCACGGCTGAAAGAAGTTGCTCAAGCCCAATCTCCCTTTGCTACAGTTCTAACCTGTGCTGATTCCCGTGTCCCTGTCGAAATTCTGTTTGATCAGGGCATCGGCGATATTTTTGATGTACGTGTCGCCGGCAACATTGCCACCCCTGCAGTGATCGGTAGCATTGAATACGCGGTTGAGTTACTGGGTACTCCAGTCTTAATGGTGCTAGGCCATGAGCGCTGTGGAGCCGTCACAGCCGCCGTACAAAATGAACCCCTGCCCGGAGATATTAGTGCCTTTGTGGATGCCATTCTCCCTGCACTGAAAGGGGTTAACACCGAATCCGGAGATGCTGTGGATAATGCCGTTGCTGCCAATGTTGCCTATCAAATTGAACAGCTACAGCGTTCAGCATTGATTAAAGCGCGTGTTCGGTCCGGCAAATTAAAAGTGGTTGGGGGTCGCTATGATCTCGATACCGGCACTGTCACCATGCTTGCTTAATAATGGTTGTAATATGTCAGTCTGCATAACTCGCTTTTGCAGCAACATATTTTATGACCGATAGGGTTAACTTGCATGACCACCCGCCGTTTCAAGTTTGTCAATGGTCTTCATTTCAAAAATCTGCGGGGGGATTTTTATGGTGGTATCACCGCAGCCGTCGTGGCGCTTCCGCTCGCCCTCGCTTTTGGCGTGTCCTCTGGAGCAGGTGCGATTCATGGTTTATATGGTGCCATCTTCGTTGGCTTCTTCGCCGCCCTATTAGGAGGCACCCCTTCTCAGATTTCAGGTCCCACCGGCCCGATGACCGTGGTGATGGCAACGATTGTCACCACCTTGACCGCTAAATATGGGCCAGATATCGGCTTAGGGATGGCCTTTACCGTTGTCATGCTGGGGGGACTGTTCCAAATTCTATTTGGGGTTTTCAAGCTGGGTAAATTTATTACCCTAATGCCCTACACCGTCATCTCTGGTTTTATGTCAGGGATTGGCGTCATCATCATTCTGCTGCAAATTGGTCCCCTACTCGGGCAAGCAGCATCTGGAAATGTGGTGACATCCGTTCTCGCAGTTCCTCAAGTGTTGGCCAATATTGAACCAACGTCAGCCGGATTAGGAATCTTAACTCTGGCAATTGTGTTTCTCTGGCCACCTAAGCTGACGCGGGTGATTCCGGCCCCTTTGCTAGCCCTAGTTATCTGTACACTGCTCTCAGTATTTCTGTTACCGAATAATCCCAATGTTCGGATCATTGGTGAGATTCCAGCAGGTTTACCGATTTTTCAGCCCCCAAACTTCAATCCCGACGTTCTAAGAGAGATGGTGGGCTATGGCATTATGCTGGCAACATTGGGTGCCATTGACTCACTCCTGACCTCCCTGGTAGCCGATAACATCACTCAAACCCAACACAATTCAGATCGTGAATTGATGGGGCAAGGGGTCGGTAACTTACTCGCCGGTCTTTTCGGTGGCTTGCCAGGAGCTGGGGCGACGATGCGAACGGTGATTAATTCCCAGGCAGGTGGGAGTACACCCTTATCTGGAATGGTTCATGCACTAGTCCTGTTAATTATTGTGCTGCAAGCCAGCAGTCTGACAGAGCCCATTCCCCATTCAGTATTGGCTGGTATTTTAATTAAGGTAGGGATCGATATTATTGACTGGGCCTTCCTTAAGCGAGCGCATAAGCTTTCCCTTAAGGGCGCAGGACTCATGTATCTGGTGCTGTTTCTAACCGTTTTTGTCGATCTGATCACAGCAGTCGCAGTCGGGGCCTTTATTGCTAATTTGTTGACAGTGAAATCGCTCACTGATCTACAAGTTAAAGACATGAAGACGATCGCAGATCCAAACGATGATGGATCGTTGACGAAGGCCGAACAGGACTTATTAGCCCAGATGAAGGGTCAAGTACTGCTATTTTCTTTGGGTGGACCCATGAGTTTTGGGGCCGCAAAGGCAATCTCCCAACGCATGAAAATTGTGGAGAAGTATGAGGTCATTATTCTTGATTTGAGCGAGGTCCCAAGGGTCGGTGTCACAGCGTCTTTAGCGATTGAGAACATGCTTAAGGATGCAGTGCAAAAGGGACATGATGCTTTTCTTGTGGGCGCAAATGGTCAAGTACAAGCACGCTTGAAACATTTGGAGATCCTTCACGAGTTGCCCGCAAGTCACTGGCCAAAGGATCGACTTCAGGCTCTGCAGCGAGCACTACAACTCATCCAGGGAGATCCAAGTGATGTAGTTAACGTGATCGATACACCCTGAGGGTAGCTGCAGGTCAAGGTTTAAATCTGTCTGCCATTACAGGCTCTCGAATTCAATGCCCTGTTTCTGCAACTTACTTTGAAGCTGAGTAAGCGATCGTTCAGCCCGAATCGCCCGATTCTGCTCCGCTTGAACCATCTCAGCCAAATCCTCGTCCGCTGCTTCATAGCGCGTAAACTGACTGAGCAATGACCCAATGCGCTGTAGGCGCTTAATTTCTAGATCGGCTCTAACCGATTCCTTCGCATTTCTCAAAGCAGAACGGGTCAACGAAGTTGCTGCAGCTAATTCATCGAGATCAGCATTCTCGATATCCTTTAGGTCAATAATGGTGCGCAGACCATGGGTCCGTAAATCTTTGACGCCGTCACCAAAACAAGCACAGAGCTTTGCCTGCAGAATCCAGTCCACAAGCTGACGGGCACTATAAGGAGTCTTCAAAATCAACGGTACAAAATCTGCAGTTGCAAGGTCATAGCAGGTGTCAATCCCTAGCTCCTCTAGACGCAAACTGTCATAACTACCAATACCTTCAATCATAGTTAAAGGTGTTCTTCGTACCGATGCATGCTCCTCTGATGACAGTATGGGTAAACGTTCCATCAACCAGCGCAACCCTGATCTTGGGAACATGCCAATGACAAACGCGAGGGCGGGCCACAACGTTGCCATCACTTCACCACTTTCGGGCCCCAAGAGAGAGTCAGTAGCGTTGTACATGACGAGCACGATCAGAGAAGCCAGCAGCATCCGAATGCCAAGACTGTAGTAAACAGTGGAAACCAAGTCATTGAGCGCATAGCGCTGGAAAATATAATGCAGACCCCAGACATACGCACCTAAAAATGCCATGCCAAAAATTAATCGAGATCCCGGTTGTGGGAAGTGAAGTACCGTGACTGCAGGAAATTCAGTAAACCCAAGCTGTGGAGCCACCAGAAGAATTGACAAACCAATGAAGGAGATAACCGTGGCATAGACAACAGCCCAAAATAGTTGCAGATATTCTCTAATTTTGTGGGATTCAGCCACCACAAAAACGTTTCGATAGTCAGGATCGACCTGTAATAGATCAAGAATACGATTGATCTCTAGGGTGCTGCGATCGCGTCGAAAAAGATTGTAGCTCAGGGCCGTGAGCGGCAAAAAAGACGAGAGCACAATCACAGCCATCGTTAAAATTGTCGTTGGTGACATCAAACATTCAATCTCCAACTCGGAACTCAAGTCACTATGGTGTTGTCAGAGCCATGAATTGTTTTTACGCAAACGTAAATAGCAACAGACATATCCCCAAACAACGAAACATTAAAATTGATTCACGAGTTCTCTACTCACCGAATATTGAAACAATAGCTACCTGTTCTTAAAACAATTGGCGGCATCAAGGCTGGGCAGTAGCAGTGAAGATCAAAGGGAAGCTAAGGCAAGACTAAGATTTAGCAGATCCAACAAGGGCTGAGAGACACTACATAGCGCTCCTACTAAAAATAGAACAGATTACTATTTATGAAATGACTCTCAAATACTGAGAGTTTCATCTCTTCGATTAACATAGCGAACTCTTCTCATCACAACCGGTATAAACTGATCAAAAAAATGAACAACAACCCTAGGATTTTTCATCACTGAGATGAGAGCTGACCACCATTCCTGCTTTTTCAGCCGATCCACAACCAGGTAGTAAGGTTTCAATGTATGTTCAATAAGATTGAGCCGTTCTGTAAGTACATTCACTAACTGAGGCCAAGAATTAATTTTTTCATCCTGCATAAACACCTTAGCTGCATCACAGAACTCATCCAATTGATCAGATTTATTTGTAGTAGTTAGTGCACCATCACGAGAAACATAAAAATAAAATGGCTCAGGGATAAAATAGAAATTTGCTTGATTTATCAAACAATTTAAGTATAGCCAAAAATCATGACAGACTTTAATCGATGTATCGAATTCAAGGTTTTTAGTTAACAAAAAATCTTTTCGAATCAACGGCTTCGTTAAGCCTAAATACAAACCTCTGGAGATAGGCAAATCTTTTTCGACAAAGTAGATTGGATCAATTTTTTTAACAGAACTAATATATTCATCACTCTCTGAGAGAAGGGTACTCCATGGATATTTTTCGTTTTCTTTTATATAAAAAATATCATCAGAAATCAAATCAGCATCTGGTTTAACCCGACTAAC
>CALFCG010000277.1 GCA_937951315.1 uncultured cyanobacterium | reverse complement strand
GTTCCCCAGTCTGTATGAATAAACTCAGGCTCTTTGGGATTGTCACCAATTTTAGAACGCAGACGTGAGACATTCACATCTACGACCCGCAGATCAGCATACTGATGGGGCGCATACCCCCAAACTTGTTGCAGAATCTCTGATCGCGAGACAGTTTTGCCGGGATTGGTAACCAATAACTCCAAAACATCAAATTCCATGCCTGTTAAGGCCAATCGCTCATCAGCAAGGTAAGCCTGTCGCTTTCTCAGATCGACGTGAAGGGTGCCCATCTGAATCACATTACTGGCTTGATTGTCAGAACTCGCCTCAGTCAGAGTCCGGCGTAAGATAGCCTCGATGCGCCCCTCTAACTCTTTGGGAGAAAAAGGTTTGGAAAGATAGTCATCAGCCCCCAACTCTAAGCCCTGGATCCGATCGCCCACATCACCCAACGCAGAGAGAATAATGATCGGAACTTCAGTGGTCTTCCGCAGTTCTTGGCAAACTTGAAGACCATTGAGCTTCGGCATCATGATGTCTAGAACAACCAAGTCCGGCTCTTGTTCCTGAAAGACCTGCAGGGCTTCTTCACCATCGACAGCAACAGAGACCTCATACCCCTTCATGGTGAGGCGAGTCGCCAATATCCGACGAATCGTCGACTCATCATCAACGACTAAAACCTTTTGCTTATAACTCACTTCGAATCCCCATGCTTCTTGAATTCATTCAAAAACGTTTGGCTGACAACCGAGAGTAATGACGAAACGAGCAGACCGTCACAATCTTCTCCAGCCGGACTCAACCTAGCTTTCTACTGATTTAGTCACAAATAGACACAGAGATTTACACTTCTCAACCTAATCATACCGTCTGGTCGCGGTTTGTGGGACGCACGAAACGTATATTTTCTAGATCAGCCCAGCGAAGGAAGCCTCTTGGATCTTCGTTAGTCAACAGAATGTTCAAGGGCCTGCATGATTTTCTTGAGATTTTCAGCTGCAGAATCAGAGAGTATCTGAGTGGTAACATTTTGCCTTGAATTCTTTCTCTGGGCTGTGAGGTAAATAATTTTAGGGGACAAAAAAGTCTGGGCTCTATTCCCCAGATTGTTCATGACGCCCAACGCAAAGTGACCACTCGATGACACAATCACGTCAGAATTGATGATTAAATCGATGGCTCTCATTACAGCGTTTGCCCCTTCGCCATACGTGATGGTGTCAGCCTTTTCAAAGCTTTTGTGGAAATCATCTCTGTAGCGTGTCTTCAAGGCTTTGACCTTAGATTCGTCAAACCTCAAGCCATAGGACGCTATGTAATCTAAAATCTTTTGCCGATCCAAAATGTATTCAAATGAAGTATCAAAACCATCAGAAATCACATTAATCTCAATCTGATGCCCCAACTTGCTGCGCAGGCTTTTAACTAAAGCCGAAAAGTCGAGGAGATGATCGTTTCTATAGTGAGAAAGCTGGTGCGCAATTTCAATAAATCCTTCATCTTCATGCGCAAAACACCACGGGATAAGTATCTTACCGGGCAACAACTCTAGGTTTGCGACATCCCCCAATCGAACATGAAAAAGGAGCCTTTTCACCGTCCTCTCAGACTCTAGAAGAGAAGGACTAAAATATCGTTTCAATTGAAATGAAAATTGATTCTCCAGATAAGTGCCGTTGCGGTTTTTCAGATACCTGAGTGAGCGATGGCATATCGGGACTGGCGTTTGAAAGCCAATCGCTTGCCCTTTACCAGGTGCGAGATCCTTGAGAATCTCTTCGATATACCGAAGAAAACAGGTGAGCTGTTTGAGGTCAGTATTCGGAATTTCAATCAAGGTCTGCAATTCGGTCTTGGGTATCTTTGCTAAGCCAATATACTGATATATCTGCAGATAGCCCTGCCGATGGGATTTATGATTCGTCAAAGACCTCTCATCAATTCCTGAGAAGACAAGACCAAGCCTTTCACAGATTTTCGCTGATACATTTGCATTTAAGAGCTGATCTCCGAGTCCAGCATCCCGAAGCAGGATGGAATAATGTCTTATTCCGCTCGATTTAAGCTTTATCCTCAAAGACAAGAACCGATATTCAAGTCTAAATTTAGTCCCTAGATAAAGACTCCAGTATTGAAAAAAAGCTTTCGATTTTCGGATAATTCTGAGCACTGTGTTCACGATGAGGAATGCACCCGGTGTGTTCAAAGAAGGTCAATAACCCCGCAGGTGATTGCATAAAACTGTTGACATCATGGCTAAACCCTTGAGCCCATCTCAGAAACAGAAGCTGTGACAGATCTCAGGACAATCTAGGCTTATCAAAGGCTAGAGACTCTGTTTCAGCGTTCGCTTGGAATGGTAAATTACAAGCCTGTTCCCCCATTTGCCTACCCCGAATGACTTTTCAAGCGACCTTCGCGCAGCTTTTAGACACACTGCAGGCGACCCCTCTGCACCTCCAGGATTCTCTCCGACAAACACCTGTTACTGGTCTAACTACCGATACCCGCGAGCTAAAGGCTGGTTCTATCTTTCTAGCGCTGCGTGGTGAAAGCTTTGATGGGCATCGATTCATTCAGCAGGCCGTGGAAAAAGGTGCGATCGCAACTATTGTAGACACTCCTGTCGACCTAAACGTTCCTCAGCTCCAAGTGAAAGACACACTTGCCGCCTACCAAGCCCTCAGTCGCTGGTGGCGACAGCAATTTAAAATCCCGATTATTGCAATTACAGGCTCGGTGGGAAAAACAACCACCAAAGAACTGATCGCAGCTGTTTTGAGCACTGCGGGTCACGTCCTCAAAACAGAGGCCAACTACAACAATGAGATTGGTGTTCCTAAAACGCTGCTGGGACTGACCTCTGATCATGACTATGCCGTGATTGAGATGGGCATGCGGGGACGCGGCGAAATTGCGGAGTTAGCACAGATTGCCCAGCCTGATATTGCGGTGATTACTAACGTCGGCACAGCGCATATCGGTCGATTGGGTTCTCGAGAAGCCATTGCCGAAGCGAAGTGTGAGTTACTGGCAGAAATGCCCTCCACCAGTAAAGCCATTCTCAACGCAGATTTACCTTTACTGATGTCGACGGCCAGCAAGGTTTGGCAGGGTGATACAACGACCTATGGGCTGACGACCGGAGATTTGCACGGACGTTTGCAAGACGCGCACACCTTAGCCATAGATGGGGAATCCTATCCACTGCCGTTAGAGGGAGAGCATAATGCCCTGAACTACTTGGCAGCCGTTGCGATCGCACGTCACCTCAAGCTCGATCCCACACCTCTCAAACAGGGCATCACCGTCAATCTCCCAGGAGGTCGTGCCCAAAAGTTCACCCTCCCCAATGACATCATGCTGTTGGACGAAACCTATAACGCCGGTCCCGAATCGATGGCCGCCGCCCTGAAGCTACTGGCCAACACTCCCGGCCAACGGCACATCGCCGTCTTAGGACCAATGAAAGAACTCGGGGACCATGCAGAGGTCCTCCATCGAGAAATCGGAGCATTGGTGCAAACCCTAAACCTCGATCAGCTTTTAATCTTAGATCAGGGGTTTGAGGGCAATGCCTTAGCTGCAGGAGCACCCGCTATTCCGACACAGCAATTTGGCAGTCACGAGGCTCTGATTGACTATCTCGAAAAGGAAGTCACTCCCAACGAGGGTTCCCCGTCTAACCATGGCGATCGCATCCTCTTCAAAGCCTCTAACTCCGTGGGGTTAAGTCGTGTCGTCGCAGGCTTGAAAGATAGATTGGCGAAGGCATAACCCATGAGAAAAAGAACGATCCTGATCAGCGGCCTGCTGCTCATACTCGGCTGCTCCTCCCCTGCTAATGTTGCGAGTCAACAGCAGACCCAGACTCCCATCACGACAGAGGGTGAAACGACACCGGCATGGGCACAGGTGACAAACGTCGAAGCCAGGGAAAATCAGCCTGGGCAATATTCCTTTGCGGTCACCATCAAAAGTCCTGATACAGGCTGCAATCAATATGCAGACTGGTGGGAAGTCCTCAGCGAGGAGGGTGACCTCCTGTATCGACGGATTTTGGCCCATAGCCATGTGAGTGAACAGCCTTTTCAGCGCAGTGGTGGCCCTGTTGCGATCGCAACCGATCAACAGGTGATTGTGCGGGCCCATATGAACGCTCAAGGATATGGCACCCAGGCCATGAAAGGCAGCATTGAATCCGGCTTTCAAGAGACACAGTTAGCCCCTGACTTTGCCGCGAATATCGAATCGCAGCCGCCTCAACCGAATGCCTGCACGGGTTAGGCCCAGTTAGACATCAACCGCATCACCCAGCAACGGTATATCCTGCCAGGTCCGCATTCATCGAAACAATGGGGTCAGTCCTCTAAGACAGAAAGCAGATCACGCTATGATGCAGCTAAAATTTCTTGCAGGCAACAACAGAGGCTAAGCAGTGGTTAAAATCGTCAGTCGTCGATCACTCGGAATACAGCCGGTTTACGATCTTGGCCTCGCCCAAGATCACAACTTTCTGGTGGCAAATGGCTTAATCGCCTCAAATTGCTTTAATAAGTCCCACTCCACTGCCTACGGATACGTCACCTACCAAACCGCCTATTTAAAGGCAAACTACCCTGTTGAGTACATGGCGGCACTGCTCACGGCCAATAGTGGCGATCAGGATAAGGTCCAACGCTATATTGCCACCTGCATCAACATGGGTATCGAGGTTGAGCCCCCCGATATTAACCGCTCTGGCGTTGACTTTACCCCCTTAGAGAAAAACATCCTGTTTGGCCTTTCTGCCGTCCGCAACGTCGGCCAAGGAGCCATTGAAGCCCTGATTGCAGCTCGGGAAGAAGACGGTCCCTTTGTCTCTTTAGCTGATCTTTGCGATCGCATCGATTCTCGCGTCGTCAATCGCCGGGCCCTAGAAGCCTTGATCCACAGTGGCGGCTTTGATGAAATGGAGCCCAATCGCCATCAGCTGGTCAAAGACCTAGAACTGATTTTGGAATGGGCTCAATCTCGCGCCAAGGATCGCGCCATTGGCCAGGGCAACCTATTTGATGTGATGAGTACGGCTGTAGCTGAAGCTCCGGCAGCCTACGAATCAGCCCCAAAAGCGCCCCCCGTCGAAGACTATCAAGAGTCTGACAAGCTGCGACTTGAGAAAGAGATTCTCGGCTTTTATATCTCTAACCATCCTTTACGAGAGGTTGAGCGCCCCGCTCGCCTCATGGCCCCTATCAGTCTGGCAAATTTAGAAGACCAACCCGAGAACACCACCGTCAGTGCCATCGTCTTGCTCACTGAAGTGAAGCCCATCATCACCAAGAAAGGAGACCGGATGGCCATTGTCCAGGCCGAAGACTTAACGGGCAAGGCCGAGGGCGTCGTCTTTCCGAAAAGCTTTGAACGAATCGGCGAGCATATTGAAACAGACCTCCGCCTTATGATCTGGGGCAAAGTGGACCGCCGAGATGATCGGATCCAACTGATCATCGAAGATGCCGAACCCATCGAAGAAGTCCGGTTTGTGATGGTCGAGATTCCGGCTCAAGACGCGGGCAACATCCAGCGGCAGCAGCAATTACGCGATCTCCTGCGCCAACAGTCCGGAGAAGGTTTTGGTGGAGCCAAGGTCTCTGTGGTTGCCAAAATTCAGGGACAACATCAAAGCCAATTGGTGCGCCTAGGCCCTCAATTTCGGGTCCAAGACGAGCGCGCTGCCGTCCATGCCCTCTCTCAGGCTGGTTTTCAGGCCCAATCCTCTGGCCTCTTAAACGCATCGGCCTAGCATCGACAGCTTTCCGAAGGGATGAGTCAAACCGGACGCCAACAGGCCTGTCCTCGGAGCCCCAGCCACTCGACGCCAAGAGGAAAGTAAAGCCCTAAGCCGGGAGGTACCCCAAAGCATCTTTCACCTGTTTCAAGGTTTCATTCGCAACGGATTCAGCCTGCTCTTGACCCTGCTGAAGCACGGATTTGAGCTGGGCTTTATCTTGCATCAGCTCCGCGTATCGCTCCTGAATGGGATGCAGGGCTTCAATTGTGGTTTCAGTCAGGAGGGGTTTAAACTGCCCCCATCCCATTTCAGCGCATTCCTTAGCAACAGCGCCCTTTGCTTGACCGGAAAGAAGCTGGTAAAGCGTCAGCAAATTATGACATTCGGGCCGTTCTGGATCATCAAAGGAGAGTCCCCTGACGGGATCGGTTTTACATTTCTTGATTTTCTTCTTGATCTCATCCGGGGAATCCAGAAGATTTATCCGGCTCAATTCTGACGGATCTGATTTAGACATTTTGCTGGTGCCATCAGTCAGACTCATCACACGGGCTCCAGAGGCTTGAATCAACGGTTCAGGCACCTTGAGGATGGGATGCTCTTCACTGCCATATTGGAAGTTCACCCGTGCGGCAATATCTCTTGTCAACTCTAGATGCTGCTTTTGATCTTCTCCCACCGGCACGAGATCAGCCTGATAAAGCAAGATATCGGCAGCCTGCAGCACAGGGTAATCCAGCAGCCCAATACTAACGTTGTCACCCTGTTTAATCGCCTTTTCTTTGAACTGAATCATGCGTTCTAGCCAGTTGAGCGGAGTGAGACAGTTCAAAAGCCAAGCCAATTCGGTATGGGCTTTAACGTGGGACTGCACAAAAATGTGAGTGTGATTTGCATCTAGACCACAAGCTAAATAAAGTGCGGCTAGAGATTCAGTATTCGAAGCCAATACCTTGGGATCATGGGGAACGGTAATGGCATGTAAATCAGCAATAAAAAAGAAATTGTCGTACTTCTGTTGCTGGTTTACCCAATTTGCGATCGCACCTAAATAATTCCCTAAATGTGGTGTACCGGTGGGCTGTACCCCAGAAAGAACCCGCTGCTTACTCATTCCATGCCTAACTTGCGACGTTAAATCAAAGTGTCTAATCACACAGGTTTACTAGTGTAAGCCAGCATGGACAAGCCTTTAGAGACATAGAAGAGATTCTAAACTGCTGCCACTGTCCGCGTTTATACGGAAGCAAACCTTCAACTCCAAGGCATATTTCAGTATTTTCTCGATTATATTCGTCTATTTTGATCTCTATCATGAATTCATTGGGCTTATATACCCCCCGCATAGAGCCCAAAGCGCGTCCCCGAAATGGCAACTTGTTCCGAAAGGGCAAGGCGCAAACTAGCAGACCTAAAAACCATCGAGGGGTATGGATGCTGCTAGTCCCGAAGGGACTTTACTTACTACAACAAATGACCTCTGTTCCATGAGCAGAGGTCATTTTGCATCTCGGTAAATTCAAAGTATTAGGCAAGGGCTTTAGAGCCTGAATACAGAATATATAAATAAATAATTAATTACCGGAGAAAAACTAATGACCGTTTAGGATAGTGTGTGTTAGATTAGCGTCTGACGGCAATCTTTATCATTGCCGTATATTTAGCAAACCTCGTGAAATCGACTAAAATGGGGTCATTTCTGTATTGTAGTGGGGGGAGTTTCTGGAGATTGATGGGT
>CALFCG010000276.1 GCA_937951315.1 uncultured cyanobacterium | reverse complement strand
GCTTGTGATCACTTTTGTTCTTCTACTTTTCTGTATCAGCGAGGTGCTCGACAATGGACAGAAGAGCGAAAAGGTCAGGGCTACCATTCCTAACGTCAAGGGAAAGGGAAACCAGATCACAAAGAGCAGTCTTCTTTTCGTGCTTTATCTTCAAGGCTTTGCGTCATGTACTCGCAGTTCAGAACTCAATATCCCACGGGTAGTCTTACTGCTGAGTTAGTGCATATGCAGCAAGGGCATTACGTGGTTCGAGCCATTGTCCAAGTCGGAGAGGTAACGCTAGCAACAGGTCTGTCAGCAGCAGAAACCGTTGAACAGGCCGAAGATCAAGCCCGTAGTCGGGCGTTGGTCGTGCTGGGGATTGAATCAGGTTATGCACACTTATTAGACTCGTCCAATCAGCCTCCGGCACAACTGAATCCAGCCCCACAGGAAACCGGACTAGAGCTATCAATCCCTGAAGCCTCTCCAGCATGGCAAGAGCCAGAAGACATGGCCTCAGAACTTCTGGAGCCCGAGCCGGTGGTTGCACCGAAGGCTCGCAATGGTCGCAGTCGGTCCACCAAAAAGGCCAGGAAACCACCGGCAGCAGACCCCGTAGACCTGTCCGATATCATTGCTCAAACGGATGTCGAATTAAAGCGCTTGGGGTGGACCAATACCCAAGGTCGCAAATATTTGGAACAGACCTATAACAAGCGATCACGTCAGCAGCTAACCGATGAGGAGCTACTGGAGTTTCTCCAAACGCTGCAGGATCTCCCTATGGCTGACCCTCCCTTCTAGCACCTAATTTTGAAACTAGCGATAGCCTTAGGGCAATACTTTTCTTGAGCAAAGGTCTGTTATACCTGTCGAACACAATAGGCAAGGCGCATGTTTTTCAAGTTCCCTGTAGCCCTCACAACCCCAGTTATGTTAAGCTAAAAGACTGTTGGTTGTATTTTCAACATTAAATTATCAGGCTCGGTAGCTCAGTTGGTTAGAGCAGGGGACTCATAAGCCCAAGGTCGGCAGTTCAAATCTGCCTCGAGCCATTCTAAACAGACTTATAGACCAGCTTCGGTCATCTCCCTTTATGATGTCGGGTAGTCCGGTGTGAGTTTGCACAGGCCAGATACCCATGTGGAGTTTGTTGAGATGTCAAACCTACCCGTTTCTCTGCCCTACCAGGGCGAAGAGCTTCAACAGTGGTATTTCACAAAAGCGACTCAAGATCCTCATTTAGATGCGATTGCAAAGCTCCGAGATCAAAAAATTTGTGTGATGGGGGGCTGTGGCCAGGTCGGTTCCCATCTGATGACAAAGTTATATGAGTTTGGCTTTGCACCCAAAAATCTATCCGTGAATGATGATTTACGTTTGGGGCAACGAAGCAATTTGCCAGAGCCTTTACGGGATTCTGTAGATGTGCGATCGCATCTCCAATATGCCCAAGATCCACCCAGCACACCGGACATCTTAATCTTTGTGGGGGGCCGCTCCAGCGCTCCTCATTTTCAATCGCTCGGGGATGTCACGGATGAAATTGAAACCTGGAAAGCCGTTCTAGAATGGTGTGTCCAAGCGAAAATCCGGTTAATTTTTGCCTCCACTAGCAGTCTGTGCAAAACGCGTCCTTCTATAGAAACACAGCCGGTTTGGCCTGGTTCTCTCTATGAACTCACCAAACTTGTCATGGAAAATATGGCAGTGCAACAGAGCCTTGCAGAGGATCTGACCGTCCAGATCTGTCGTTTTTTCTCCGTCTACGGTGTCACGGAGAAACATAAAGGAAAAGTCGGCAACCTCTATACACAGCTGGTCTGGCATGCACTAGAACAGCAACCCTTTGAAGTCTGGGGCTGTGACGGACATTTTCCACCTGGGGCCCAAACCAGAGACACGATCTTTGCAGCTGAAGTCTGTCGTGCCATCCTCCATTTGCTCACCCTCCCCCGCCCCCAACCCAAGCTAGAAGATATTTCGAGTTTGACCTACAACATCGGCCAGGGACAACCCACTTCGGTCCAGGAGATGATCGAGCAAGTCGCAATGCTATTGCCCCCCTCACGGCAACCGATCACGCAAGAGGTCCAGGTACCTGATGCCATCAAGAACTATGTGGTCCATACCTGGGGCGATCCACAAAAGCTAATTCAGACCGGCTTTCAACCTATTTTCAACCAACACCAAGACAACTTGAAGTTCATTATTTACGCCTTGCTCACCCAGATGGATTGGTACTGGTCCGGCGTCGAAAACATCCGCAATCACATCCTGCGGTCAGATTCTTGAATTTTGTTTATAGTGTTAGCAATAACTTCTCTCATCTAAATAACCGGGGAATTCCATGGCGCTCTATGCTGAACTTCATCGCCATCTAGGTGGTTCCGTCGTACCTCGGGTTTTATGGCGATTTTTCCAACGCAACCGCTCTGATTTAGCCCAACAGTTTGTTGACTATGCCGCCTTTGAAGACTTCTACAGCCGGCCTCGTAATTCTTTGGCGGAATATTTAGAGCTCCATACCCTCGTGGAAAGCGTTCAGAATAATGAGACTCTGCCTTACTTTATTTATCGGCTGATGCGAGGCGCCTATGTCTTTGAGAACCTCGCTTATTTAGAGCTGCGCTACACCCCCTACTACCGAACACCAGAAGATATCAGCCAAGCCCTGCGGATTGACCGCATGGCCCAAATTGTAGAAACGGTGGGTCAAGCCAGTCAGCTCAATGAGTATCCGATTATTACCAGCCAAATTCTGTGTATGCATTCACGGCTTCCCTATGAAGTGAACCGTGCCATTGTCGATCTGGCAGCTCAGATGCCCAACTACGTCTGCGGTATTGATGTTGCTGGCGGGGATAGTCTCTATGGTGAACGGATGGATGAGTTTGTTGAACTCTATGCCTATGCCCGAAATTTGGGTCTAAACACAACAGGCCACGTCTATGAAACCACGGAAGGCTGTCATCCGGAACTGTTGCCTTATTTGAAGCGGATTGGTCACGGCATTCAGATTCCGCTGCTACACCCAGAGTTGCTCCCTTCAGTTGCCGAACGCAAACAATGTCTTGAGATTTGCCCCACCACTTATTTGAAGACGGGCACCCTTCAGGATATCCAGCAACTCAAACTCGTCTTTGATCGATGCTTTGAAGCTGGGGTCGATATTGCCATCTGCACTGACAATGCTGGCCTCCATAACGTTCGGCTGCCCTTTGAGTATGAAAATTTACTGACCCATGACATTATCAGCTTTGCACAGCTCAAAGCCTGCCAAGAGAACGCCTTTCGCCATGCTTTTGCATGGCCCCTCAATCAAGAGCCCATTTCGATTTTAAACCGAGCCTTGCGGATGAGTCCTGACTTGATGATACCGACGGGTGTTGATACGGGCCTACATGAATAGAGCGAGCCAAAATTACGGCCAGTTTTTCTAGAATTGTTATCTTGTTTGCCGATCAGAGTCAGCGTAAAAGTCAATCACCGAGGCCAAGATGAATACCCTAATCACAGGGCGGATACTTGCAGTCCGGATCAGACTGATGCAATGTCTCACCCTCTAAAATAGCAATAGCCAAAAACTCTGACTCACCTCTAAAACTATCGATGCTGAGGCGGCCTGAACTTGCCATTGTTGCACCGGCTCCCAACTGTCCAGCAAGTACTGTGCAGAACACAAGTCCGCCCAGTATCTTAGTAACGCCAATTCTTTTTTTATGCTGACTCAATTTTTTATACCCGACCCTGTGAGGTGCCATTGAGTGTTCCTCTAGCGTATGCGATTGTCCCATTTATGACCACTTTTACGGAGTAGCAGGGCTATTGATAGAGTACCCATCAGTAGCCCCGGGTCTGTCATGCCCCCCGGCACACTTTAGTCGTCTCGATCTCTACGTCTCCGAGAGCGACGTTGCTTGCGTTCTGAGTTGCGATCACGTTCGGAAAGATCCTGAACCCGATCCTTGAGCTCATCAATTCTCTGATCCCTTCGATTCAACTGCCGGTTTCTGAGCTTGATCTCCTTTTTTAAGGCATCTCGCCGGTTCTCCAGGCGTTCCTCTCGGCCAAGACGTCGAACACGTCTACGATTCCGAAGCTGCCAAGGATCGTCCGAACGATTCGCATCTTCATGACGCCGCCATAAATCTTTATCGTAGCGATCATTGACTCGCTGACCTCGGAGAACCCCCCGCCGTCGAGAACGTCCTCCATCGCGGTTGTAGAGGTAGTAACACTGCTCTAACGTCAGACGATATCGGCAGTTCTTCACGTAATAAAGATCAAAACCACTGGGGTATAAGCTTTTCCCCGGATGGCGTTGCAGTTCCCACGGAATTCGGCCTGCGACAAGTTCTCCTCCCGCCGCCTCTTGAACCAAAATATCTGGTTCTTCAATGAGGCTCTTAGGGCTCACAGCTGTCGCTGGGGACGTCAACGCAGCGGTTCCGATTACGAGGGCTGTTGCTAAGATGGTTGGTAACTTAACCATTATTCTTGCACTCCCAAACATTTCACCTTGACTGTATTCACAACCTTAGCTTTGCCAACACAGCATGTCAGTCTAATCAGATGGGTCAAGTAAGGGCAGAACGCCACTCTAAACTTCGCTTAAAGTAGAAAATGGTAGAAATTAATAGAAAATGACCGTTCACTCTTCCACAGCACTCTATATTCCTGGAACTCAGACTTAATGTGTGCCAGTCATCATAGCTTCCACGCGATCCGTGACCGAGGAAGGGGACCGACAGCATGCTGAGCGCTCAATTCGTGATTATTTGCCCATGAAACCCCAAGGCTGGGACAATTTCCTGCAACAGATTGCCAAAGACTATCAACTTCGCGGTCGGCTCAAAGCAGTGTTTTTAGTCCGGTTTGCCTATGAAAACTGGCGCAAACCGGATAAGCAAGTCTGGAAACTGGCAGAGGCAGCAAGCCATGAAACCTATAAAAAACAAATGACCTCGGTGTATGCGGCCTTTACCCTGCAGGATACCCCTACCCCCCACTGCCCAGAGCTAGAAGTCTACGGCAGAGGTCCTGGCAAGTTCAATATTCTGCGCGAGTGGCTGCAGGAAACCCAGTATCCCGAGTGGCAGCATAGCAGTGCTCTACCCACCTCTAGCAGCGATCTCTCCTTTAGCTATCGGGTCCCGGTTCCCTACGATTCGCCCTTCTACATTGAACGTCCCCCCATCGAAGCAGACTGCTGTCAGCAAGCTTTGCAACCCGGTGCCCTCATTCGCATCAGGGCGCCGGAGAAGATGGGCAAAACTTCCCTTGTGCGACGTATTTTGGCCCATGCAGAAAGCCGAGGGTGTCAACCGGTTTATCTCAATCTGCGAGAGGCCGAGGCAGGGATTTTTGCCACATTAGACAAATTCCTGCGCTGGTTTTGCGCCAATATTAGTCGAGAGCTGGGTTTGAAGCCGGTCTTAGATGAAGACTGGTCAGAGGAGTTATACGGCAGCTTAATTAGTTGCAAGACCTACGTCCAAACACAGGTCTTGTCCAATCTTGAGAGCCCTTTGGTTCTGGGCCTTGACAATGTCGATCGCATCTTCGAATTCCCCGAGATAGCCCAGGACTTTTTGCCAATGCTGCGCTCTTGGAACGAGGAAGCAAATAATCAAGACATTTGGGCGAATCTGCGTCTCATCATTGCCCATGCCACCGAGATATACATCGATCTTGATGCGAATCAGTCCCCTTTTAATGTGGGATGGCCCGTCCGTCTGATAGGTTTTAGCCTGTCGCAAATGCAGCAACTGGCTCAAGTGTGGGGGATTGACTGGTCTTCCCCGGCTTCTGAATCAACGGCCAAAATGCTCATGGAGCAGGTCGGAGGGCACCCTTACTTGGTGCAGATTGCCCTTGATGCCCTGCAAAATCAGCAGATGCCTTTTAACCTACTTTTAGAGCAGGCACCAACGCAGGGGGGTATCTATCGCGATCATCTGCGAGCCATCTGGGATACCCTCCATCGCCAGGCAGATCTCGCAACCGCGATGAAACAAGTTGTGGAAGCCCAGGATGGTGTTCAACTTGAGCCAAGGCAAACGTATCAGCTCGAAAGCATGGGGCTGGTTACCCTCACAGGTGATACCGTGCAACCCAGCTGTCAGCTATACCGGCAGTACTTCAGCACCTGTCTGTAGCAACGGAGCGGGAGCCCTGTATGCAAACGTTACCGGATAGCTACAAAGTAGGGGGAAGCCTCGGCTTTAACCATCCCACCTATGTCGTTCGTCAAGCGGACACGGAACTATTCTCAGCCCTCGAGGCCGGTCAGTTTTGCTATGTTTTCAACTGTCGTCAAATGGGGAAGTCAAGTCTGCGCGTGCGGGCGATGCATCAACTGCGAGCTGCAGGTATGTGCTGTGTATCCATCGATATGACCGTGATGGGGGGACAAGCAACCCTTCAGCAATGGTATGGCGGAGTGATGACGCAGCTATGGCAGGGTCTACAGCTAACACAAGTCCTGAAGCTGAAACATTGGTTATTAGACCATGCACACTTGAATCCGGTGCAGCAACTCAATCAATTTATTGAAGATGTGTTGCGCATCCACTGTCCAGACCTACAGATTTTTATTTTTCTCGATGAAATTGATAAAACTCTAAGCCTTGATTTTTCTCTGGATGATTTTTTTGCGTTGATCCGCTCATGCTATAACCAGCGCGCGGATGATGCTGCCTATGAACGCTTAACCTTTGCACTTTTTGGTGTGGTAGCCCCTGCAGATCTGATCCGTGATAAAGCTCAGACATTGTTTAATATTGGCCAAGCTATTGAATTGTCGGGCTTTCAAGCATCTGAGGCTCAGCCACTGGCACAGGGATTGAGGCCCAGAGCAGAGCGCCCAGAAGTAGTATTGCAAGAAATTTTAGATTGGACCGGTGGACAGCCCTTTCTAACGCAAAAGCTGTGTCAAGGTCTTGCTCGATCTGAGCTGCAAATCGCATCGGGTCAGGAATCAGAAGTAGTGGAGCAGTTTGTGCGATCGCAAGTCATCACTCATTGGGAATCTCAAGATCAGCCGATTCACCTGCGGACCATTCGAGATCGCATCTGCAGAAACCCCCAAAATCTAGGACAGCTCCTCGGCCTCTACCAAACCGTCTGGCAGCAAGGGCAGATGGCCATTGATAACAGTCCAGAGCAAAGTGAACTGCGTCTGTGCGGTCTGGTGGTGCAACACCAAGATCAGCTCTGTGTTTATAACCGCATTTATCATGAGATCTTTAACCAGCATTGGATTGATCTCACCTTTAGCCGCCTGCGCCCCTACGCAAGTGCAATCGCCGCCTGGGAACTCTCCCATCGCATTGACGAATCTCAACTGCTGCAGGGACAGGCATTACAGACTGCTCTGCAATGGGCCACGGGCAATAGTTTGAGCAGCCAAGACTATCAATTCTTAGCAGCGAGTCAAGCCCTCGATAACCGGCTGGTGTTAGCCGCAGAGCGAGAGGCTCGCCAAGTCCAGCTGCTAGAAACACAACTCGCCGCAGAGAAAAATGCCAAGCAACAGTTGGCTGACGCTTACCGAGAGGCCCAGCGGCGGCTGCGTCTTGGCTCGGGCATTTTGGCACTGTCGGTGCTAGGGGCGCTTTTTGCCACAAGCTGGCTCGGCTATAGCTGGCGGCAGCAACGCCAATCTCAGGCTCAGGCCCTAGAGTGGGCCGGGAAAAGTGCCTTAAAGCAGTTTGAGTTTAGCCAGATTGAGGCTCTGATCACCGCCATGGAAGCCAGTCAAGTCCTGACAACGCTTGTCTCAAGAACACAACTCCGTGGAGATTACCCCACCACATCCCCCCTGATCGCCCTGCAGGATATTCTTGACCAAATCAATGAGCGTAATCGCTTAGAAGGTCATGAGGCTAGCATTACCAGCATCCGATTTAGCCCCACAGGCAATCGTCTGGCAACAGCATCCCGAGACGGCACGGCCAAGCTATGGAACCGGCAAGGCAACGAGATTGCCACACTCAAGGGACATCAAGGCGATATCCACAGCGTCAACTTTAGTCCCGATGGGCAACAATTGGTGACGGCATCAAAAGATGGCTCAGTGAAGCTCTGGACATTGCAAGGCAAGAATCTAGCGACCTTGACCGGACATCAAGGCGATGTCTACACTGCCGTGTTTAGCCCTGATGGTCAAAGCATTGCAACGGCTTCTCAGGACGGCACTGTCAAGCTGTGGACCCTTGAAGGACAAGAGCTGGTTCAGTTTAGTCATAACCGCAAGCAAGATTCGGTCTATACCGTGAGTTTTAGTCCTGACGGTCAAACGCTAGCCACAACCTCACGGGACGCGACGGTCAAACTTTGGACGCTCCAAGGGACTGAGTTAGCCGCGTTAATAGGACATCAGAAAGCCGTTTATGACGTTAGCTTTAGTCCCAATGGGCAATATTTAGCCACCGCTTCAGGAGATTCACAGGTAAAACTATGGTCTGTGCAAGGTGATCTCCTGACCACATTGACGGGGCATCGACAGGCAGTCTATGACCTCAGTTTTAGTACTGATGGTCATTACCTAGCGACCACTTCTGGCGATCGTACCGTTAAGATTTGGAATGTTCTGGCCCCCAAGAAAGTGAAGCTCGACCATACGTTAGAGGGACATCGCGGTGCTGTTTATGCTGCAGAATTCAGTCCTTCGGGACAGTCCCTGGCAACAGTGGCTAATGATGAAACCATTGCCCATCTCTGGGCCCTACAGCGAAAGCAGTCCAATCCGTCTCGACCGGAAGCACCGCAAAAGGTAACCAGCCGGAGCCTGAGTCCTGACGGGAATTATACGCTCACAGCGTTAGAGAGAGACCGAAAACACTTCCTTTTGCTTGCCAATCGACAAGGCCAATTGTTGCAAACGTTCCCCCAGACTTCAGAGGTGACCACGAGTCTTGCCTTTAGTCCCGATGGTCAGAAATTTGCTGCGGCTTCAAGGGAAGGCAAAGTCCATATCAGAACGCTTAAGGGCCGCCAGCTTTTCTCATTTCTAGCCCACCCCGATTCAATTTATCGACTGCAATTCAGTCCGGATGGCTATCAATTAGCAACAGCTTCACGGGATGGCACCGCTAAGCTCTGGACCCTTGAAGGACAACTACTCGCCTCTTTTGAAGGGCATCGTGCAGCGGTCTATGGCGTCAGCTTCAGCCCAGATGGTCAAAAGCTTGCAACGGCCTCTGATGACGATACGGCCAAATTATGGACGGCCCAGGGCCAAGAATTAGCCACGTTGACGGGGCACCGCAGCGTGATACACGATATTGCCTTTGATCCTCGCGGTCAAAGAATTGTCACGGCTGCAGATGATGGCACAGCCAAGATTTGGAACGCTCAGGGGAAGTTATTGAAGACGCTCAAGCATGAGTCCGGCCTAGTTTATCGGGCTAAATTTAGCCCGGATGGTCAACACATCGCGACGGGTACCCGAGATGGCACCATCGAAATTTGGAATCCTCAAGGCGATCTCCAGACCGCCTTTACGGGCCATCAAGATCTGATTCATGATCTCCGGTTTCTCTCGAATCAAAAGCTACTTGCGATCGCACAAAGTGATCCGCAAGCAAAAGCTTGGCGGGTCCAGGAAACACCTCTAGAACGCACTCAACTGCTACTCAAACAGGGCTGTCAGTGGTTAGAAGACTATTTTGCCAGTCACCCTCAAGCCCGCCGCGAGATTTGCCGTTCAAGACAATGACCACCCCAGGTTAGAGTGAAGTAAGTTTTCCCCCTGCTCCACATGTTACGACCTCTTTACCCACTCTTTGCGATCGCACTTTTAGGCCTACCCAGCTGTACCTTAATTCAGCCGAAACAGGGCGAGTCCCCCTCCCAACCAACGGCCACCAAGTCTCCCGCCGTCAATCTGCCTGCAGACAACGAAGATATTGTGAAAGTGGTGGATCAGGTGGGACCGGCTGTCGTCAGAATTAATGCGTCCCGTAATGTTGGTCAAGCAGATCCGTTTTTTGAACGGCCTCAAGAGCGAGTCGAGCGAGGGACAGGATCCGGTTTTATTTTTGACTCCCAAGGGCTGATTCTGACCAATGCCCACGTTGTCGATCAGGCTGATCAAGTTTTCGTCGTCCTCAAGGATGGACAGCAATTTCAGGGGGAAGTTCTCGGGACAGATCCTTTGACCGATTTAGCCGTCGTGAAAATTAAGGCCCAAGATTTACCGGTTGCTAAGCTTGGCGATTCTGCCAATCTACTGCCAGGCCAATGGGCCATTGCCATCGGCAATCCCTTGGGACTCAATAACACAGTCACCGTTGGCATCATTAGCGCCACAGGGCGCTCCAGTGCGGCAATTGGCAGTCCCGATCAGCGGGTTGACTTCATCCAAACAGATGCTGCGATCAACCCTGGGAATTCGGGTGGTCCCCTCCTCGATTTGAGAGGGGAGGTGATTGGTGTGAACACGGCGATTATCAGCGGTGCCCAAGGGTTAGGATTTGCGATTCCTGTTGCAGTTGCAAAACGAATTGCTGAGCAGCTGATCACATCCGGGCAAGCGCAGCATGCCTATCTTGGCATTCAGATGGCCAATTTATCCCCAGAACTGAGAGAGCGTCTCCAAGAACGGCAGCCTGATATCTCACTACCAGATGGTAAAGGGGTTTTAGTGATGCAGATCGTTCCAGATTCACCTGCGGAGCAAGCTGGACTTAAAGCTGGAGACCTGATCACTAAAATCGATGATGCCCTGATTAAGGACAGCGAACAGGTACAGAAAGTGGTTGAGGGTATGGTCCCCGGCAATTCATTGAAGATTGAAGTGCAACGCAAGAACAACAAGCGGGTCTTGCAAGCAAAGGTGGGTGAACTCAAACCATCCAGCTTCAAAGAGCAGAAGGAGTAAGAACCAGACATCGTGGAGACACGAGCCCAGTGCTCTGGTAGCCTAGCTAGACCGAGAGAACAGCCTCCTAACGCAAAAAGCTACTCACTAGCCAAAACACAAACAGAACCGCTACGGCAATCACACTCTCATGTGAGGTTGTTCCTGCAAGCAGACCACTTTGCTGCAAGCCCTGCTGAAATGCAGTGCCGATCAATCCACCGACGACCAATGCTGCGAGAGAGAGCAGGACAGCCCGCCCCAGCTTTTGTTCTTTACGGTTGAGCCAATAGAGATTGATGCCAAAGCCGATGGCCAGCAGAAACTGAAGAAGGCTAGCGCTGTCTGCTCCGTTCTGCTGAGCCAAGATTCCCACTAACCCAAGAGCCGCATAGGTGCCCCCCAGGATTGATATCTCTCGGGAGTTGGGCGTATCCATCGTCCGCTGCATCCAAGAGGCAGATGGATTCACTTTAGGCAATGACAGCTTTGGAGGCTTATCTGCGAGTCGCTCCGCAAACCGGATCCCTTCTGGAACCTTAATTTTGCCCTCTTGGCGCTTACGCAATCGATCCATGAGGATGGCGTCATACGCCACTTCAACCTGCGCCCGATTCCGCTCATCGTCTTGATAGACTTTGAACATGCGATCGCGGGCGGATTGGATATCGTCGAAGGATGCATCTTCTGCAACCTCGAGCTGTTCGTAGGGAGTCTGCTCGCTCATGCGTTTAATCTATTGTGTTGTCCTTACAGCTTAACTTGATGATTGATTTTAAGTAATTCTACTGCCCTTGAAAAGCCACCTTGATGCCCTCAACCTTAAAGAAAATTAATAGTTTTCACAGAATTGGGAGCTATTCCTCGAGCTTTAGCATATGGTGCTGCGCTGCCCCCTATTGGAGTTGCGATTGCTTGAGTTCATTGTCTTCTTAAGTAAATGATAACGCATGGCAAAGAGCCTAGACCGTCATCAGAGAAGTGTTGCAAACAGGCTTGTGGACGAGAATGACATCTTCAGAAGATCTATAGATTCCGGTGAGATCATTGGTAAACTTTGCCATTGTGCTGGATCCATCCACCAATATGGTCTCCGGTGGGATCTTGGTGCGTCCAGTGAATGACACCCCCTTCAGGATTCCATTCATATTCACCATAAAATTCAACAACATCTCCTCGATTAATCGGATGGACGCGCGGTGCTAGATCACTATTGTGAGCGATGAGCAGAGTTCTACCTGAACTCAGTTGAATAATGAATCTCTGGTGTTGAATGCCATCACGATCATCTGGGAGCAGCTTGACAATCGTGCCGTGCCCCTTGACTTGCATATCACTGAGTCGGTTCTCAAAAGCATGCTCAAGCTGTTGATCAATATCATGAATCATCTGATGGTCCTATGTATAAACAGGAATGCTTGGGGATCAAGAATTAATTTGACGATAAGCGTATCTAAACAAGGCAACATTGGGAAGATAGGCCTGCAGCTACAGACCAAATCAGTTATATCTTGCGGGCATCAAGCAGCATTGTTGGTTTTGAACACGTGATTCGAGCCTTAGATGATTAACGACAAGAGAGCCAACCTTGCCCTAGAAATATCTCAATCCATCTTTCAATTATCCTGAGTCTTGAGCAGCACCGATAGACTCCATTGCCTCCACAAGACAGGGGAGTTCTCTCATATCAGAGCAAATGACATCAGCAATTGCACAATCAGCATGCAAGGGCGTTGTCACAAAAATTGTATTTAAGCCTGCATCACTAGCGCCTCTCATATCTGCAATAGGATTATCACCGATAAAAATCGTATTCTGAGGCGAAGCACCAAGCTGGTGACATCCAAGGTGAAATATCTGACGATCTGGTTTTCGTAGACCGACCGCCTGAGAAACAATGATGCTTTCGAAGACAGAAGATATCCCTAAAGCTCTGAAATTACGTTCCTGAAAGGGGGTCATTCCATTGGAGATGAGTCCAATTTTGTATTTTCCAGCGAGTGATTTTACGGCCTCAACCACACCTTCCCTGGGCAGGGCAAAAGCACAAAAGCAGGTTTCATAAACAGTCAATAATTCTTGAACAGACCAATCTGCCAGCGAAAATTCATTAATCAGCTCTTGGTAGACTCGATCCTTCCATACCGTCCCATTCGCGTCGAGTTCAATGAATCGATTCGTAAAGCTCTGTTCATTTTCCAGGTAGGGCCGTAACATGCCTCGACATTGCCAATGAATAAACTCTCGCAACGATCGATCACGATCTAGTAAAGTTTGGTCGAGATCAAATATCACTGCATCCATAGCAATAATTCAAGTCTAGCGACTGATATCAGCGGACGGAAACTTGTAACGAGAAATCTATGTGCAGTCGACTTGCTGTTCCTAGATCTCTAATTGTTATATACCTGTGCCACTTTTTTTGCAGGAATATGCTGTAGTGAGGCAAAGAGTTAGTTTGTATCTAGATCCCTTACTTTGCCTAGATTTGAACAAGCACTAATGTTCGTTCAACAGACTCAGCTGAGATGAGGCGTCCAATCCGATCCTAAAGCGTACAGAGGCATAGACTCTATTTTGACAACTCACATTCCTTGTTGAAATAGCCATACAGACATCCCTTATTTCTCAGAGAAATCCAGATGCAAGTCGCAATAGATTCCGATCCTAGAGTATTTTGAGAGATTCTATATCACCTCAAAAGCTCAAATTCATAACCGGACAGC
>CALFCG010000275.1 GCA_937951315.1 uncultured cyanobacterium | reverse complement strand
GGCCTGCCCCATATTGTGAAGCGTTAGGCCCATACCTGGTTGATCGGTGGTCTGACGTTGGATACTGAGGGCTTGCTCAAAGCTCTGAAGGGCCTGGTGTGTATCCCCTTGGCTCAGATGGACCTCTCCCAGATGATTGAGTGATGAGCTGATGCCTACCGGATCGTTCTGCTTTTGGGCCATGCGCAGCGCCGCTGTCAAAGCCTCTGTTGCCTTTATGTACTGCCCTTGCTTGAGATAGGCTACGCCTCGCGCATCTAGGATCTGGCGTTCACCCACGGCTTTTCCTGGGTAGTTGGGGGGCAGATATTGCAGGAGTCGCCACCCTTGCTCAAGAGAGGCAAGGGCCTGCTCTGACTTCCCCTGGTGAATCTGAATGCGGGCTAGGCGATGGTGCAGCAATCCTTCTTCTTTGGGATGTTCATAGATGCCCCCATCGAGTCGGAATGGGTTTTGGGTCTTTAGGGTTGCGATCGCATCTTCCAAACTCTCCTCAGCTTTGGCATATTGACCCAAACGTTCGTAGGCAGAGGCCAAGCTTGTGAGCGAAACTCCAATGCCTGGACTATCCTGAATCTCGCGCTGAAGCATCAATGCGCGTTGATCGTAAGTCAGCGCTTGAGGATACTGACCCAGCCGTAAATAGATCGTCCCTAAGCGATTGAGAACATCTCCTTGACGATGTCGATCGTCCCCCTGCTCATAGATTGCTAAAGCCTGTTGCCAGAGAGACAATGCAGCCTGAAGATTTCCCTGTTGTTCCTGTTGCTTTGCTTGTACGGTGAGCTTTTGCCCTGCATCTGAAAAGAGACAAACGGTCGTGGGGATGACAGGGCAAATCTTTTGAGTAATGGGATTAGTGAGCAGATTTAAAGACCTGAGATGTTGAAGCTGTGCCAGCGCTCTCACCTCTTGCACCTGATTCTGTTCGAGGACGACAAACTCTAGCTTGGGCAGTTTCGCTAAGGGACGAATATCCTTAATCTGATTGAAGGCTAGATTTAAATGCTGTAGGTGGGGGAGCGTGACTAACGGACTAATATCCGTCAGTTGTTTGTTGATTAAATCCAGGTTGGGCTGGGCTTCAAGCACCTCTTCTGCTTGCTGACAATTTTCTGTCCCCGATACTTGCAGCATCGCCATGATGGTTTGCTGCTGGTCAACGGAGAGCTGTTCTCTCTGTTTGCACCACTGGGCAAAATTGTCTGATCGAGATGGGGCTGCACTCAATGCCTCACTCATGAGCCCTATTCCTAGAGCTAGCATTATCCCTGACCATCGAATGGCCAAAGTAGCGCTCTGCCCGCGCCTTTCCCTCTGCATTTAGATCCCCCACGGTCTACTGGCCGCCTAGGCCACTAGACTCAGCATTCCCATCACAGGGGGATGTCAGGCAGCTCGTCTATCGCAGCAGAGGAATATAATCCAACCCTCTAGAGCTGTTTGCTGCGAATCCCTAGGACCCACACCAGGTCTCAGAGCAGGCGGCCACGGTTTGCCATTCCTCAATCGTGTCTGGCGAGATGGCGAGGCGGAGCGTTTCATGATCCGTCGTGGAGACCGATAAATCTAAAAACATCGAATCCCCCAACTCAATTAAGACGGGCTGAAGATTCCATTGGCCGACATGGGGTTCTGTCGGGTTGGTTTTTGACACCTGGTCTGAAACATTATCTACCGTTAACGTTTGACCTAGAGAGGTCAGAAGTTTCATGGGTTGTTCATGATCGAGTTCCACTGTGCCTGGAAAGCCGACCAGTCTAAGCTGCAGGGGGCCTGAGCGGGTTGCTTGCGTGAATATAAAGGCCACCGCTTGCCAGGTATAGCCCCGTTGATCCTTTAGGGTTCGACGGGTTTGATACAGCATTTGGCCGTCATTATCGGGGTGAATATAGACCTCTGCCACCGCCGGTCTGATGGTTGCGCCCAAAAATAAGAGACTGATCACCAGCATGAGGGCGCAGATTCTATACCCCATTGCTTGCAGCTGAATCTTGACCATAACGGCTCCTTCCGTCTTGCTGTGATGCGGTAATGCTAGAACCTTAAGACCTGATTGATCATCTGTTCTGCCTGGGAGCCATAGCTACCGCCAAACAGATTGAAATGATTCAAGATGTGGTACAGATTGTACAAAATTTTTCGCTGTTGATAGGCGGCATCCAAGGGCCAGGCCTCATGGTAGCCCTGGTAAAAGGCCTTCGGGAAACCACCGAACAGTTCTGTCATTGCCACATCCACTTCGCGATCGCCATAGTAGACTGCCGGATCTAAAATCACGGGTTTCCCATCACTAAACGCCGCATTGCCGGACCATAAATCACCATGGACGAGGGAGGGTTGAGGTTGATGGGCTGCCAGAATAGTTGGGATGGCCTCTAGTAACGCAGGTCCTTGCGAGAAATGACCGCCCCGTCGCTGGGCCAGGCGGAGCTGATAGCCAATGCGGTGTTCAGCAAAAAAGACGCCCCATTCTTTTGTCCACGGGTTCTGTTGCGGCGTATCGCCAATGGTATTGCTCTGATGCCAACCAAAGCCCTGTGGGCTGACTTTGCGGTGCATTGCAGCTAATTGCTGCCCCATCTGTTCCCAGTCTGCCTTGGAGCTAGACCGTAAATCTAGCCACTCCAGCACAATATAGCTTTGCCCTTCTGCCGTGCCCCAGCAGAGTGCCTGGGGTACATGAATGGCCTGTGCCTGCGCCATTTCTCGCAGGCCCAACGCCTCGGCCTCAAACATGGCAATTTTGCTGGCTTGGTTGAGCTTCACAAAATAATGCTGGTGACCGTCACTGACTTGGTAGGCCTGGTTGATACTGCCGCCGCTCACAGAGCGGCGGTCCTTTATGGAAAAGGAGGTCTGGGCCACCTGTTGGATTTGATCTTGAATGGTTTGCCACATGGGTCTACCCAAAACAAAGCAACCTGGGAATACAGGGGTATCTCCAGGTTGCCTTAGAACAGAAGCATCGTCTTCTATCGACAGAATGTTGACGGGATGACGTCTAGTCGTCGTAGATGCGGCACTCTGCTGCTTCAGGATTATCGTCGCAGTACTGCTCCAAAGAGTTTTTCTTTTGAGCAGGATTGCTGCGCTGGTGTGATGCTTCTGCTTGTAGTTCTTCTACAGCATCCCAAGCTGCTGCACATTCGCCAGACTGAGCACCCTTAGTGTCACAAGCTTCTCTGGCTTGCTCTAGTTCTTGTTCAATTTTTCCTTTGAGGTCAGTTGTCATAAGTTTTCCGTTCCTTGTTGAGAGGTGTTGCGATGGCAGGTTTTAGTCTAGCCTTAGTCCACGGTAGTCGACATCTCTCTGGAGGCGAGTTCTTTTCATACTGTTTTAGCAATCTGGTTTAGCAATCTGGGTCTGTCCGTCTGACAAGTTGCCATACAGCATCTTGACCACAAAATGCGAAAAGATTGTGAACTTGGGCGTATCTACGGCTTATCGGCAGTGAATACGCCCATTTACAGAACCTTAACCCTAGAAACTTAAAGGATTGTAAACTCAAACACATTTATTCCAAATCCGTGTACATATACTTAATTTCCATAAGCTTTCGATGGAGAGAAACAATATGTTCAGCATTTGTGATGACGTCAAGCAAACCGATTTGCTTCGGTCTTGGGTTGAAGAATTGACAACGTTCACACCTCAGCAGGTCGAAACCGTTGTGCAAAAGATTCAAGAAAGTGATGATCAGCCTTTGGTCTCTGCTGCCTAAGTCTTTCCTGGGCTTGGTTTGTTAAACTGCGATGGCCATCCAGAGCAGGGAAGCTAAGCTAAATGATTTTGCGTTTGCTATTTGTTTCTACATCCGTTGGACCCTTAGGTTCTGGGATGGGTGGTGGAGTTGAATTAACAATTAATAATTTGGCGCACAGCTTACTCCTGCGGGGGCATCAAGTGCAGGTGGTGGCGCCAAGCGGGTCAAAGCTTTTCGAGGTACCCGTGATCAATATAGAGGGGCAACTGCAAGTCTCGGCACAACATCAGAGTAGGGGTACTCCGATTGAATTGCCGGGTAACTCAGTTCTCAGCAATATGTGGGCCTATGCCCATCAAGTTCAGGCGAACTTCGATCTGATCGTTAATTTTGCCTATGACTGGTTGCCTCTCTACTTAACGCCGTTTTTTCGGACACCTGTGGCTCATCTCATCAGTATGGGGTCACTGACTGATGCGATGGATCAGGTGATCCAACGGGCGCTGGTGCAGTTCCCGCAATGTATTGCTGTGCATACGTATAGCCAGGCACAGACCTTTGCGTTTGCTGAGCAATGCCATATTTTGGGCAATGGTTTTGATCTGTCGCTGTATGACTTTTGTGCTGAGCCCGCGGCCGGTTTGGCTTGGCTGGGGCGAATTGCGCCGGAAAAAGCCCTCGAAGATGCGGTGAAGGCTGCTGAGCAGTCAGGCCTGCCGCTGCAGGTGCTGGGCCATTTGCAAGATCAGGATTATTTTGACCAAACGCTGTCGCAGTTCCCGGGGGCCCAGGTGGACTACCGGGGATTTTTACCGACAGATCAGATGCAGCGAATCTTGCGGCAGTGCCAGGCTTTGTTAGTGACGCCCCGTTGGGTTGAGGCCTTCGGTAATGTTGTCATTGAGGCGTTGGCCTGTGGGGTGCCTGTGATTGCCTATCGCCGGGGCGGTCCGGCGGAGATTGTGCGAGATGGAGAGACGGGGTGGCTTGTGGAGCCCGATAGTGTGGAGGGTTTGGTGGATGCGATCGCAAACCTTTCGAAAATTGATCGCGCTGCCTGTCGCCAGCAAGCCGAACAGGATTATTCATTGACTGCCTTAGGAGATCGTGCGGAACAGTGGTTCGCGAAAGTCCTGCAGCAGGCGTGAACAGTTTTTCTACCCCCTGAAGTCTCGCTTGAGTTCGTGCAATGCTTTGTCGGCGCACCAGGCCCGTGATCGATCGGGATGCTTTTGTGCTGCATGGGCAATTAAGCGTTCTGCTGTGGAGGGGCCAACGCGTTTCCTGAGTTGCCTTTCGCTGGTGCTATGGCTGCTTGATATTGGGGGCTTCCCTCGCCGTCGATTTGCTGACTGGCCTTGCTTTGAGATGTAGGCAATAAGCCCCCATCCCATCAGGATGAGTCCAAAAAAAACGACCCAAAACATGTCTTAATTGATCCTTGTTCAGTTCAATGACACTGATCTCAGCTTCGAGTCTCAGTGTTGCTGAGTCATTCAGCTTAGGGTGGATGGATCCCTGGTAGATTGAATCACTGTCCCGAGATTTCGCAATAATCTTTGGTCCAATATAACGACGTACAAGACATAACGGTGTATAAAAAAAGATTGATTCAGTCTTGCGTTGTTCCCTCTGCTGTGACTTTGAGAAGTATAAATGTCCCTAAAGGTGTACGGAATTCCTAACTGTGGAACTTGCAAAAAAGCACTCCAATGGCTAGAGACCTATGATGTGGCCTACGACTTTATCAACACCAAAGATCATCCACCCACAAAGGTCCAAATTCGAGACTGGGTGAAGATATTGGGATCTAAGCCGATGCGTAATACCTCTGGCAAATCCTATCGAGAAATTGGTGAAGAGAAGAAAGGCTGGACGGATGCCCAATGGGTCGAGGCCTTTGCCCAAGATTCAATGCTGCTCAAACGTCCCCTCTTTGTCAAAGATGACCAAGCCGTTCTCGTTGGTTTCCGAGCCTCTGATGAGGTGATTCAGCAAGCGTTGGGATTGTAGCCACGCACTTGCTGCGGTTTCGATGCATCGGTACATGCTTGCAACGGTTGCAGTTTTCTCGATATTCAGTTCATAGCCCTTCTTCAGAGTTGCCTGTATGACCTATTGTCTAGGGATCAAAACCCATTTCGGTTTAGTGATGGCCGCTGACTCATTGACCAATGCTGGTGTTGACTACGTTTCTAAGGTGCAAAAGCTGTTTAACTTTTCGCTGCCGGGAGAGCGGATTATTCTCATTAGCAACGCGGGCAACTTGTCCATGACTCAGAATGTTCTGACCCTGGTGCGGCGAGATATTAAAAATCAAACCGAGAATGGCCTCTATGATTTACCGACGATGTTTGAAGTGGCGCAATATCTAGGCAAAAGAGTTCGTGAGGTTGCTGATCAAAATCGGAACTGGATGCAACAAGACAGAATTGACTTCTCCTGTAGTTTTCTGTTGGGGGGACAAATCAAAGGAGAAGCGCCGGAGCTATACATGATTTACAGCCAGGGGAATTTCCTGCGGGCGACGAAAGAAACCCCATTTCTCCAGATTGGCGAGATCAAATACGGAAAGCCCATTCTCGATCGCACAATCAGCTATGAAACCCAGTTGGATGAAGCAGCAAAATGTGCCTTGCTCTCGCTAGACTCCACCATGAAATCCAATATTTCTGTGGGGCCTCCCATCAATATGGTGATGTATGAGGCCGATAGCCTTGAGATTGTTCATCAAGTCAAATTTTTTGATGGTGATCCCTATCTCAACACCATTCGTCAGTCTTGGGAGAAATCTGTTAAACAAGCTTTTCAGCAGTTGCCCAGTCCAGATTGGCACAGAGTGGATACCCGTGACCAAGAGGATAACTGGTTGTCTCCCAGCAATATTATTCCTGACTAGACCGATTGGATTAAGACGCTGGTGCTGAATGTGGCCGTGCTGCCGGTGCGATGGCTTCCGGATATGGGAATCGTGCTGCGATGTTCATGGCTGGCAACCAGAGCAATATGACGATCGCAAACCAATAACCCTAAGGTTGGGTCATACCCTCGCCAACCTGCACCGGGTAGATAGACCTCCACCCAAGCATGGAGAGTTTGTTCATGGGCTGGATCCCCTTGCTCATAACCACTGACAAAGCGAGCGGCTAACCCGACGGATCGACAGGCAGCCATAAATAGAATTACAAAATCGCGACAGGACCCGGTTCTCTTGTTCCAGGTGATATCAGGAGGCCAGGGCGGACCGGTCTGGCGTTCTTGATAGTGGCACTGATCGTAAATACATTGATTGAGGGCAGATAGAAACTCAACAGTATTCCAATTTACGGATACTGCTATTTCTTGGGCTAGTTGAGCTGCAGCAGCAGCATAAGCTTGTTCTAAATAAGGCGTCAGGGCTGTCCGCATTGAGCTGGGATAGTCTATGGGGCCTTCGGTGGCCCAGGGTTCTAAGAGATAATTAAATGGATTGGCGGTGTGTGTTGTAACGGTTGAGGTTGATGTAATGGTCAGGTTTGCTGTGGATTCAGGAAGCCACCAGCACTTTGCGATCGCATTTCCCTCTGCATCTAGCATTTGCGTCAGACCCAGCGGTTCGGGTTCCACCTGTAATTGATGGGCTTCTAGGGTTTGAAAACCGTCAGAGCGAGGACGGAGACGGAGAATATGGGGATCTAAAATCGCCGGTTGTTCGTAGGTATACGTCGACGAGTGGCTAATCTGGTATCGCACATTTAATGGTTCTGTTGGGTGGCAAGGAACTGAGTTTGGCTTTGGCTTTGGGCTTGACTCTGGGGAGCGGCAGTATCTTCTAAGGGCGTTAAGGCAAAAAACGTTTCATAGATGCCATGATTCACCTCATTCATTTGCTGCTGCAGCTGGTCTAAATATTCATGGATACCTCGATCAATAATCTCATCGATCATCAAGTACTCCATTTCAGAGCGGAGGCGACCCAAGGCGCGCTCGATGGGGATGTGCCAAGACCCTAAGGGGGTTCCGGTAATGCGATGGAGAGATTGTTCGGCCTGCCAGAGACAAAACTGAATCGAACGGGGAAACTCTGCATCGAGAATTAAAAAGCCTGAGACACCGGCGGGCGTAACCCGATGCTGTTGACTGCTCTGGCGATACATTTCATAGGCACTGGCAGATTTCAATAGAGCGATCCATCCCAGCTCGTCAAGGAGTGTCCCTACGTCAGTGGCGGAGGGCAGTAGCACGTAGTATTTCACGTCTAAGATCCGGGAGGTCTTGTCAGCCCGCTCTAAAAAACGCCCCATGCGGCCAAAATGCCACGCTTCATTCCGGCTGAGGGTGGCGTCTGTGGTACCGACAAAGGAATGGCTGGCCTGTTTGACCTGCTCTAAAAAATCACTGAGATCGGAGATGGATAAGTCCTTAGAAGCGTCTGCAACCATTTGGTGGGTGGCATTGACCTCGCTCCACATTTCGGATGAGATAATTTCACGGACTGAGCGGGCATTCTCGCGGGCCTTTTGCCAACAGGAAAAAATTGAGTTGGGATATTGTTGATCAAAGGTGAGGAACTGAATCACATTCTCGGCAGTGGCTTTGCCGTAATGCTCTTCAAAGAAAGCGCGATCGCCTGTTGTTGTCACCAGGGGTTGCCATTGCTGCTCAATCCCGTTGGGAATGTCTAGCATCAGGTTGACGTTGACTTCGAGAAAACGCGCCACGTTTTCAGCTCGCTCAATATAGCGATTGAGCCAGTAAATTGAATTAGCAACGCGACTCAGCATGTTTTACCGCTCTCTTGCTCACAAAAATTAGACTTTTGGCATCAATGGCTGACCGGCTTTCCCCGCTGGTCTGTACGACGGTTGCAGTGAGACGTTCGAAATTTTGGCGTGGTCTATTGACTGGCAAAGAATTACTGGCAAAGAACCCAAGTATCTTTACTGCCGCCCCCCTGAGACGAATTCACGACAAGAGAGCCCCTTTTCAAGGCCACCCGTGTGAGTCCTCCTGGATGAACGTAGATATCCTGACCGTAAAGAATATAGGGCCGCAAATCAACGTGGCAGCCGACAAATTCTTGATCCAGGATGGTGGGGACCCGGGAGAGGCAGAGGGTGGGTTGGGCGATGTATTTTCGGGGGTTGGCTTTGATCTTCTGGGCAAATTCTTCCCGTTCTGTCTGGGTTGATTGGGTGCCCACCAGCATTCCATAGCCACCTGATTCATCAGCAGATTTAACCACTAGCTGATCGAGGTTTTCTAAGACATGCTGTAATTGCTTCGGCTCCCAGCATAGATAGGTGGGGACGTTGGCTAAAATGGGTTCTTCGCCAAGGTAATAGCGAATCATCTCTGGGACAAAGGCATAAATCACTTTGTCGTCCGCGATGCCGGTGCCCAAGGCATTTGCGATCGCAACCTTCCCGTCTCGATACACCTGCATTAATCCGGGGACCCCCAGCAGCGAATCGGCCTGAAACTCGAGGGGGTCAATAAAAGTGTCATCAATCCGGCGATAGATGACATCGACGCGCTGCAGTCCCTGGGTGGTCCGCATTTGCAGATAGCCATCCACCACGACCAGATCGCGACCTTCCACCAGCTCTACTCCCATTTGCTGAGCCAGATAAGAATGCTCAAAGTAGGCGGAGTTATAAATCCCCGGCGATAGGACGACCACCGTTGGCCGAGCAATATTCCCGGGTGCTAAATGCAGCAGCGTATTGAGCAGATAGCTGGGATACTCATCCACGGGCTGAATCGGGATCTCTTCAAACACCTGCGGGAAGGTGCTTTTCATCACTCGCCGATTTTCGAGGACGTAGGAAACCCCTGAAGGACAGCGCAGATTATCTTCCAGGACATACCATTGACCGTTGCGATCACGGACCAAATCAGAGCCCGTGATGTGGCACCACACCCCATGAGGCGGGTTCAGTCCCATGCAGGGTTTCTGAAATCCGGTCGCCGATAGAATCAGCTCTGCTGGAATCTTGCCGTCTTTGATGATTTTTTGATCGTGATAGATATCATCAATAAACAGATTCAGGGCATGGATTCGCTGTTTTAAACCTTTTTCTAAATGACTCCATTCCTGAGCCGAAATAATGCGGGGGATGACGTCAAAGGGGAAAATGCGTTCGCCTCCTTGGTGGTCGCCATAAACCCCAAAGGTTGCCCCCAGTTTGAAGAGTGCTTGTTGGGCAGCTTGCTGACGCTGTAGAAGTTCTCCAGACTCCAGTTGATGAATTCGGTCGACGAGGGCGACACCTTCTACCCTTGGTTGGTTCGGAGATTGAAACAGTTCATCATAAAAGTCTTCTAACTCGTAGGCGTCGAATCGCACAATTTACTCTCGTGGAGGACTTCTGTATGTCCATTACAGATGGCGTTGTCGCCCCTATCTGTATCGATAGATACGGATATATTGAGAAAAATCAATGGAAACGTTGCCCTAGCGTTGCAGCCAGCCTGCGGCAATCGCACCTAAAATGGCCGCACCAAAGCCCAGTCGATACCAAACAAACACCCAGGTGCTTTGTTGCCGGAGAAACTTGAGTAACCAGGCAATGGCCAGGTACGAAAAAATAAACGCGGACAAAATGCCAAACAAGAGTGGAATGGCGGCGTCAATGTTGCCGATAACTTTACGAGACTGGAACAGCGTGGCGAGCGCTAGGGTGGGCAACCCTAGCAAAAATGAAAATCGAGCAGCGGTGTCTCTTTTCAGGCCCAGCAACAATCCTGTCGTTAATGTGGAGCCAGAGCGAGAAGCGCCGGGGACGAGGGCCAGCATTTGGCCGATCCCCACCAGGAGGCCATCCTTGATCTCAAGCTTGTTAAAGTCTCGGAGGCGACGACCGACTTTTTCAGCGATGCCCAGCAAGATTGACATGACGATAGATGCGATCGCAATGACAAACGCACTTTCAGGAATCGAATCCCGGAAAATATAGCCAATGGTGAGCGCTGGAACCGTACCAATGGCTATTCCCACCAGAATTTTCCACTCTTCCCGTTGCCAGTTCTTTTGCTGATAAGCTTCCCAAGACCCCGAGATAATTTGCTTCAAGTCTTCTCGGAAATAGAGAATGACCGCAATCACGCTGCCAAACTGAATTGCATCGACAAAGTACTTCTCGCCTAGGTCTTCCCAGCCCAGCGCCTGCGTCACAATTAACAGGTGGGCGGTGCTGCTAATGGGCAAAAATTCGGTAATCCCTTGCACGAGACCCAAGAGGATCGCTTCCAGCGAAGCCTGCACCACGCTTTTGGGGGCATCGACGACAACATCTGCAAACAAGAGAGGGGTGCTTGCTAACGTTGTCCAAATATTTGCAATCATTGTGTTTGTCAGGTTTAACCCTACCCCGATCATGGATGTGTCCTATTGCTCTTTGTACGTCATGCCTTTGGTAATTTAAGCATTTAGAGTCGCATCTGTCTTTGGGCAAAATGGGTCCCATTCTTCGGTTTGAATCCTGTTCCCTTTATTTTATTGAGGCAAGATATCGCAATACCCGTCTGAGGGAGGATAGCCCTTCTCTTGTAGAAGGAACGTTAGACTCTCTTTGATTTCCTCCTCAATACCCGTACCGATATCTCTGCAGGTCTGTTAAAAATATACGGTTATCCCATAACCCTCCTTTGGAGGTATCGATTCCACGTCGCGCTTGAAAATTGCAGAAGAGCCTATGACTTTGAACACAATGGAAACAGATGTAGTGGTGATTGGGAGCGGCATTGGTGGTTTATGCTGTGCAGCATTACTGG
>CALFCG010000274.1 GCA_937951315.1 uncultured cyanobacterium | reverse complement strand
CCCTGACTTCTTTTTTATTAATGACGGCTTGAAAGTTTCTCTTTTGAACCATCCGCGCGTAATCTTCAAGAACATGCGATGTCTTTTGACCAACTCTCTTCAATAAGTAATTAATTCTTTTTTGAGAAATCTCCATTTTTCCTATCAATATATTTATACTGATCTTGAGTTATAGTATCTAAGATTTTCAGTTTTATGAATCAGAAATATGACCATAGAAACAATCTAACTATTCAGAGTTTCAACCACTTCCATATAATTCCCAGACTTTAGAATTTCTCCATCACTAAGAAGATAGACCTTGTCACAATCTCTAATTGTCGTTAAACGATGAGCAATGGTAATCAGGGTCAACTTACTACTTGAAGAAAGAGATGCAATAGAATCCGTAACTAATTTTTCAGTTTCATTATCTAAAGCTGCAGTTGCTTCATCGAGAACTAAAATTTGTCTATCATGATAAATAGCTCGGGCAATACCAACGCGCTGCCTCTGTCCACCGGACAAAAGAACACCTCTTTCACCCACTAGAGTACTGAGACCATCCGGCAAATGATCGATGACATCAGACAATTGAGCAACCTTCACCGCATCAGAAACCTTTTGATGATTGATCAGTTCTTCAGGAACACCAAAGGCGATATTTTTCTCGATTGACTCATCTGTTAAAAATATACTTTGGGGAATATAAGCAATTAAATTTTTCCAAGCACGGAGATCCTGATAGATAGAGGTACCATCAACGAGCAAATCTCCATCCTGAGGCACCAGCAAACCTAATAGGATATCAACAAGCGTTGTTTTTCCTGCACCCGACTTACCAATAAATGCGATTGATTCTCCTTTATAAATCTCCAAAGATAAATTAGAGACAACATTCTTTGATGAATTGGGATATTGATATGTAATTCCAGCTAATTTTATTTTCTTCTCATAGTTCAAGCTTTGAGAATGTAGTCCAACCTGAGGATGAATGGTTTTCTCTCGTGAAGAGAAAGAAGGGTCCAACGAAGAAGAAGCGGCTTGATCCTCGTTTACCGAGTAAGCATCTCGCAGGGACTCCAGCTCAGACAGCTCATGATAAATCTGATTAAGCGTAAAACTAGAGGCTCTTATTTGCGTAATACTAATAATGATATTGTTTACGGCTGGCAGTAATCGTAAAGCAGCTAATGTAAAAATCCCTAGAATTGATGTAGTTTCTGCAATTCCTTCCTCGCTAATTAATATTGAGAAGCAGATAATAGCGACAACGATGATGACAAGAATACTCTCCATGAAAAAACGAGGAAGAAGCTTAAATGCGATAAATGTCCGCTGCACTTTTTCCAGTTTCTCAGCCTGATGAACTATCTGACTCTCAAAATAATTTTCACAACCAATTACCTTTGTCTCTTTAACACTTCCAAAAGCATGATTCACAATCTGAATAATATCTGCTTTACTCTCACGCATCTGCTGTCCCCAACCTCTAACTCTAGAAGCTAAAGAATTAAAGAAAAGCAGAATGGGTAGAAGAGCAGCTAATAGAGCAACCACCATCGGCAGGCTGGTAAAACAAAGCAAAGAGAACAAAGCAACAAACAAAAAGATATTTGCCAATGCAATCAACAAAGGCATAAATATCAATGTTGAGAATGTATTTGCAATTTCAATAAGTCTATCTATAATTGCAGAGGTATTTTTATTAATATGATAGATATAGGGAGCTTCGAGATACCCATTCGCCATTTTTACGATTAAAGCCCTTTGCTGCTGATTGCTGAATCTGGCAATAAATATCTGTGTTCCTCCAACAATCAGAGTCCTGACAAGAAATACTAAAACAGCCATCAGTCCGACAAAGGCGACAAATTGACTATCCTTTTCGATTCCACTCAGCTCGCGAAATTGACTCAGCCAAGGGGTTTGGCCAATAATACTAAAATCACTTGCCAATGCAATAAATGGGCCTAAAACACCTATTCCTATAGCCTCAACGCAGGATGTCAAGACAAAGACAAAAGCAGCAAATAATAAATGTATTTTCTTCGCTGGAAGAACATACATTAATTTCCTGAGGTACCCTAGCATATCTTGGAATTCAGATAATTGATTTTATGCTCGAATTTCATTTCAATAAAAATATGATTACGGAGTTTTAGACAAGTTAGGCAAAGAATTAATTTCTCAGCCAGCTTGACAAATCCTTCTTAATATAATCCTGAAGCTTCAGTATGTCGTCTTCATAGGTCCTCACAAGATCTGCACGAATTTGATCCGGCAACTCAGGCTTAGACTTTCGATTTCTCTCTCTAATATTGCGAAGCATCATTTGAACTTGACTTGGTAAATACGGTTTCAAGAAAGCCACCGGAGAGTTAGGAACAAGGAGATTGTTTAAAGCAACATTCTCCGGCATAGACGACACATTTTTGCGAGATAAGTCTGGGATAAAATCTGGTTCTACTTCAAGAAAATTGTAGATTTTTTTTAATATGCCTAAGGGATTCTGGTTCAGCTCTTCATATAGAAATATTTTTAGTTGATGAGAGGCAAACAATTCTGAGTAACGCATAATTTGATCGTAGTAGAATCCGGCCTTTTTATATAACCAACCTGGACGCCAAGATTCTTGAGAGCGTTTTTCCTCTTCAAGCAATGCGTCCTGAAAAGACAAATTCTCAGACCCATCTCTACGCTGATAGCAGTATGCAGAAAAGGCACGATCACATGGATTTCTCAAAACAGTAATCAACTTAACTTTAGGAATTAGATTCTGTATTCTTTTAGGAGTATTGGGGAAATACATATATTCAGTTGAGGCTTCCCCAATTGCTTTTTCTGTTGTGACCCCATTAAACAGACTTTTATATTCTTGCAAACCCATCTCCTTTCTTCTGGCCCCTTTTCGGAGCAACTTATTGGGTGGGGATGTATAAAATTCTGGTGCAAAATAACGAGGCTCTTTAGAGGGGCAAATATAAACATCTGGATGTTGTCCTAAATAGTGACACAGTGATGTAGTACCACATTTAGCTGGGCCGATGATGATGAAGTTAGGTAGGGTCATACATGGGTCTCCGTTATGTATTCATACTTGCAAGCCCTAATGCTTAGGATACTGCTTACAACAACGTAACTTTCCCCTTTTTTTGAACTACAGCCCTTCACCCATAGCTGGTATTAATTAAAACACCACTCTCATTAAGTATAAGTACTTAAACAGTAGTCTGTATCAACAGCAGATACCAGCATTCTTCCCTGAACACAATCTATATCTTCCTACATATTCTTAATCAAACCAATGAGAAAGATCACGGCCAATTAAATCCTGAAGATTTAATACATCTTCTCGATAGTCTGAGATTAATTGTTTTTTCACCTCTGCGGGCATGGAATTAAATTCCTTAGAATTCCAACTTCTTACTTTTTCAGCAACGCTAACTCTCAGTTGCTCAGGCACAACTTGCTTTGCAAAAGTACGTAGTGTGTTCCGCTCACTTAATATATTTTGAAGGACTTTGACCTTAGGATTATTCGATACATTTTTATGAGTCATTTCAGGCTTAAAGGAACTATCGACCTCTAAAAATGAGAATAGGTCTTGAATAATATCTAAAGGATTCGCTATCAAATCATCAAAAAGATAGATTTTTATCCGCTGATGGTCGAATTTCTCGAAATATCGTTTGAGCTGGGCATAGTAATATCCACCTTGACGATAGTGCCAAAGATGAGCCCAATTTTTCTGAATACGGTTGTCTTCCTCGAGAAGAGCCTCGGCAAAAGAGAGGGACTCTTGAGCAATCAAATGCTTATAGCAAGAATAGGCTCTATCAACCGGGTTACGGAGAACAGCAATCAATTTCGTATCTGGAATGTAGTGGGCAATGCATTCCACCGCTTTTTCGCTGTATAGGTACAGAGGCGAAGCTTCTCCTATCGCAGTTTCATCAGTAACCCCCTCAAAGAGTTTGTAGTACTCAGATAAAGTCGTCACAGAGGTGTGGTTGATTGACTGATCAGGATTTTGAAAATTGAGTTCCTCATCTTCCAGAGCAAAGAAGCGAGGCTCCTTCAAGGGACTCATATAAATTTGAGGATGCTGGTCTAGGTAGTAATAAAGAGAGGTTGTACCTCCTTTCGCTGCACCAATAATCAAGAAATTTGGTAGTTGAGTCATATCATTGCTTACAGAACATATGTAAATTCATAAATTTGTCATCAAACGAATAGATCTAAAACAAATTTTTCTTCCACCTTATTTTTGGGATTCCTAAATGCAAATCCTTTCATTTGGTTCGATTCAAACTCTGATCCAAATTCTTTTGTATTTGCTTAGCTAAAATCTGCACATAGGGCTCATGAACCATTGTATTGTGATGCCCTGGTATTTCATGGGTATCAACATCTTTTTTCGTAACTTTCTCCCATCCTAGAGACAAATTATCTCGAATAGTCGTAGGGCGTTCGACAGATCGATACAAAGATATTTGTCCTGAAAAACAAAACTCGGGTTGATACGAATTAAATGCCTCGTAGTTTGCAAGCTTTACTTCGCGGTAGACCGGTAGATTCTTATAGATTTCAGGCAACTCGTTATGCAAAGTATCATTGATCAAGAATGCATCTTTATCGATTCTTTCCCAAATAAAGCGGGGAATGATTCCCTTTACCCTTTCAAGGACATATCCGATCTTTCGCCTTGGTTGAACCCTCGCAAGGTTGAAGAGGTGGATGTATATCTGATAAGGGAGTGACGGCATATGTAGGCGAGGACGAGGTTGGTGACCTGGTGCAAAGGTATCAATCATTCCCACAAATGCCACCTCATGGCCCTGACTTTCAAGCTGTCGTGCAACCTCATAGGCAACCAATCCACCCCCTGAGTGACCGATTAATGAATAGGGACCTTCGGGCTGGATCGTCTTTATCTCCTGGATAAAATAAGTCGCCATTTCTTCGATCTGCGTGAAAATCAGGTTTTCCTTGCCTCCCAATGCTGGGGGTTGCAGACCAAAGAAAGGTTGTTCTTGATCAAGATAAGTCGCAATATTGCGGTAATGCAGAATACTGGGCTCTACTGAGTGCATACAAAACAGAGGAGGTTTAGAACCCTCTGGTTTAATCGCGACCAGTGAAGTACTGTCTGAGCCCTCTTCCTCCGTCAAGACAGCGGCGAGCATAGCAATCGTTGGCGCCTGAAAAATCTTACTAAAGGGGAGCTTTTGAGCAAAACACTTTTCAATTTGCAAAAAAAGTTCAATGGCAGCAAGGGACTTCCCGCCAAGTTCAAAGAAATTATCCTGAACTCCAACTTGCTTTTGGTTAAGAACCTGCTGCCATATGGTTGCCAGCTGCAATTCAATGGAATTACGTGGGGCAATGTAAGTCTTGATATTTTGGTTCTCAAGTGCGCTGTTTAGAGCATTGATTTTCTCCCTCAACTGTTCTTGCTCAAGAGTCCCTAGAGGTCTAATGTCTTCTAACGTAGCTTCGGGCTGGGCAATCGCTCGCTCTAAAAGTATCATCCAATGCTGGAAGAGAGCCTGTAGCGTTTCACCATCAAATAAATCAGTTTTGTACTGAATGTATCCCCCCATTTGGTCACCATCCGGCTCGACAAAGATTGCAAAGTCAAAGTCAGCCGTATCAATTTCCATTTCTTCCTTACTCAAGGCTTGAATTGCTATCTGGCCTAATTCAAGGGGTTGCTGAGGTCCATTCTGTTGGCTCTGGAGGACAAAAAGAGCCCGAGACAGCGGAATACCAGCAAGAGAGGGAAAAGCTGAAATTTGCTGTAGAGGCACATCAGGATAGTCATAAATCGCAGTAACAGTCTTCTGTTCATGCTCCATGAGTTCATAGAATGTCAAGTCACTGGAAACATGAGTCCGCAGGGGCAAAATGTTATTAAAATACCCAATTAAACGCTGAGTATCACTGCGGTTGCGTCCTGCAACAGGTGAACAAACAATGAGATCGGATTGCCCTGTATAACAATGCAATAGAGCCTTGAAAGAGGCTAGTAGGACGGTAAATTGTGATTTACCTTTCTGTTGACAGAAAGAAATCAAGGCTTGGCATAGCGAACGATCCATTTGGAAAGACTGACAACGTCCCTCTGTACTTTGGTGGTTTGAATAGGGACGATCGAGCGGTAACTTTAGAGCTTGTGGAGGACTCTGATGCTCAAAAATAGTCTGCCAGTAGTTAATTTGAGGTTGGAGATCGTTGCCTAGAAGCCACTGCTGATGCCAAGCGGCAAAGTCTACATATTGAACAGGGAGTTCTGGCAATACTGATTTAAAGTCCAGCTCGTTTGCATTGTATAGAGATGAGAGTTCTGAGATGATCAAGCCTAAGGACCAGCCGTCTGCCACCATATGATGCACAACAATAACCAGCAAGTACTCCTGAGAGGATATTTGGATCAGGGAATAATTAATTAAGGGTCCCTGATCCAACTGAAAGGGCCGTTTACTGATCTCTGCCCCTAGCTTGAGTGCCTGACTTTCTGCATCGTCTTGTTGTTGTAGATCAATAATCGTCAGTGTCGGTAATGCTTCGTCTTGAACGACAACATTGGGTCCAGTGCCATTACTGGTATAGATAGTTCTCAGAACTTCATGGCGATTAACGATTGTTTTTAGCGCTGTTTCCAGTCGTTCAATGTCGAGTTCCCCTTGCAACCGAAAGGCCATCGGTAGATTGTACAGACCAATACCTGGCTGTAGCTGATCAACAAGCCATAGGCGTTCTTGAGCCATTGAGACGGGTAAGGGCATATCACGCGAAACAGCAGGAATGGGAGCATGAATAGCAGCAGTACCAGATCCCATTTTTGTCTGACTGAGTAACTGTAATAACTCTGCTTTTGACTGTTTTACAGTTGCATGAAGTTCGGGAGTAAATTTCCCTTTAGGAGCCAGAATACGCAATTGATCATGCTCAGCAGAGATCTTGATTCCTCGCTGCGATAGTTCAGACAACAGGGCTTCCAGGCTCATAAAATAATCTCGTCCTTATTTCTCTTCTTTATCGGGAAATCATGATGCCAATGCAAGGGATAAACTTGACCTTAAATTCCTTTGAATATACCTGTGACAGTGTTTATGTATTAGGATTACTATCCAGAAATCAGATAACAATTTTTCCTCAAACCTGGTCAATACTCTGCTTCAGACCTTTTGAGTTAGAATAAGTCCCCTGTGCTTTGTCTAAACACGCTTCTAGCTGTTTGGCGACCTCTTGTACATGAGGTTGGCTCAACATTTTTCCATGATAGCCTGGGACAGAATGGACATCTATAGTTCCACCAATCAAGTTTCCCCAGCCTAGGTTTGGATCACGATAAACATGTTGTTGATCCTCATCACGTTCCGAAGCTCTAAGAATGGTCATATCACCCCGATAAACTTGTGGATTGTAGTCCTTCACAGCCTGGTAATTGGCCTGAGCCACTCGATAGGTAACTTCATCAATTGTGGCACTCCAATGAGGGCGAGATTTGGATGGGAGGAGAGGGCGAAGAAATTTAATCCCTCTCGCCTTTTGTTCCAGCTTTTGAGAGAGAAAACGGAAAAGGTAACGGCCAAAAACAACTGGGTGGACTCGAAAACGCAATAGATTCACGGCATGGTAAACATAACGCTTCAAAGGCGAAACATCTCGGATAGAGTCAAATAAGACTAACAGGGCAACCTTTTTACCTTGTTGGCGCAGTTGTTGGGCCATTTCAAAGGCGACAATGCCACCGAAAGAGTACCCTCCAATAAAATAGGGCCCCTCCGGTTGGAAAGCACAGATTTCCTGGATATAGTCTGCGGCCATATCTTCGATCCGCACGTTTGCAGAGTTTTGGCCGTCAAGTGCCCGAGATTCTAGACCATAGAAAGGTTGATCAGAGTCCAACAGACTAGCTAGAACTCGAAAGTTAAGTACATGCCCTCCCCGACCACAAACACAGAAAAAGGGAGGCTTATCACCATGCGGTTGTAAAGGAACAATAGGGGTCCAGGGTTCTGATTCGTCTTGTTGACGAATGACCTCAGCGAGCTGTCCAACCGTTGGCGCTTGAAGTAAAGTTGCTAGTGGCAGTTTTTGGCCACAAACCATCTTGATCTGGTTAAACATCTGCAGGGCCAACAGGGAAGACCCTCCTAAATCAAAGAAGTTATCATTGACTCCAATCTGGTCTAAACCTAAAACAGTTTGCCAAATCTGAACGAGCTGTAACTCCACAGGATTGCGGGGGGCAACATAGGCCGATTGATCTTGCTCTGCTTTAGCGAGGAGATGATTCAGCGTATCAACCTTGTCTTTTAATTGTTGACGCTCAACTGTACCCAGAGGCTGAAGCTCACTTAAAGTAGCCTCTGGCTGCTCTAGTGCTCTCTCTAGCAAAATCATCCAATGCCGAAAAAACTGTTCTACGGTGGGTTGATCAAACAGTTCTGTCTTGTACTGGATGTATCCCCCGAAATGATTTGGGGTTGGCTCTATAAATATCGCGAGATCAAAGTCGGCGGTATCAACCCCCATTTCCTCTTTTGTCAAAGGCTGAGCCGTCACATCAGCGAGGGTCAGAGCCTGCTGAGGACCGTTCTGTTGGCTTTGAAGAACAAACAAAGCTCGAGAGAGAGGTATGCCTGCTAGGTTTGGTAAATCGGCAATCTTTTGCAAAGGCACATCTGGATAGTCATAGATTGCAGTGACAGTTTTCTGCTCTTGTCGAATCAATTCACTGAAAGACTGGTGACTAGACACCTGGGTCCGCAAAGGGAGAATGTTATTGAAATAGCCAATTAATTGTTGAGTATCACTGCGGTTCCGTCCTGCAACAGGTGAGCAGACGATCAGGTCATTCTGGCCACTGTAGCAATGCAGTATGGCTTTAAAGGATGCCAGAAAAACCGTGAATTGTGATTTACCTTCCTGTTGGCAATAAGTTTTGAGGGTTTGGGACAAGGCGCTATCAATGTTGAATGTTTGACAACGACCCTTTGTACTTTGCCCCGTTGAATAGGGATGATCTAAGGGAAGCGTGAGTGCTTCTGGAGGGTCTGCAAAAATTTGCTGCCAATAGTCTACTTGTGGTGTCAGTTTTTCACTGACCAACCATTGCTTTTGCCAAGCCGCAAAATCAGCATATTGATAAGGCAATTCGGAAAGAGGTGCTTTGTCTACAGTGGAGTGACTATAAAGTGCAGAAATTTCTGAAATGATTAATCCTAAGGACCAACCATCAGCCACCATATGATGGACAACGATAACGAGCAAGAACTCTTGGGGCGCAAGGCAAATCAGGCTGTATCGGATAAGCGGTCCTTGAGCAAGCTCAAAGGGCTGTTTACTCATTTCTGCCACTAAGCCCAAGGCCTGAACGTCAGGTTCAGACTGCATTGTCAAGTCAATGACGGTCAGTGCTGGCGCCGTTGGCTCAACAGCAATACTTGGCCCCTCACTACTGGGTGGATAGGTCGTCCTGAGGACTTCATGGCGCTGCACCATCGTTTGCAGAGCCTTTTCCAGTCTCGCTTCATCCAACTGGCCCGTCAGTCGGAAAGCCATTGGCAGATTATAGGTGCTACTCCCTGGTTGGAGTTGATCAACGAGCCATAGGCGCTCCTGAGCAATGGAAACCGGCAGAGCCGTCTCACGAGACATCAGTGGAATGGGCTTCAGTCCATTTGCCGAGCTGACAACTAATTGTTTTTTGCGAAGGAGAGTGAGCAATTCTGGTTTTGACTGTTTTAAAGTGGTCCGCAGTTCCGGCGTCACTCGACCCTTGGGTGCCCGAACACGGAGTTTATCGCCCACAACGGAGATTTTAATTCCACGCTGAGTCAGGTCGGCCAACAGTTGCTCCAAACTCATATGAAAAACTCCTCCATTTCTTCTTCTAGCTCATCAGAAGAGCTGGACTCTGGTAATAGAATGTTGGCAACTCTCAGCTTATTCAGGAGTTCCCCTGTGAGTTCCTGCAACGTGCTGCCCCCAATGAGCTGCTCCATAGAGATGTCAATTTGGAGTTGGCTTTGCAGGCGGGTTCTCAGTTCAACCCCCATGAGGGAGTCCAGGCCAAGACGATTGAGAGAGTCCTTGGGTTTAGGCCGTCGTGAGGCTGGCAAGCCCAGAACCTCGGCAGATTGGACTTGTAAATAGGGCAGGAGTAATGCATTGCTCTCTTCTTCAGAGGCGGTTTGTAGTTGCCGAAGCAGGTCATCTATCGGCAGCAGCGAATCATCACCATCGGCGCTCGCTTCTCCGGATACGGGGCTAGCCAGCTCCGACAATAAAGCTGTATAGGCTTCTCCGGGGAACCGCTGCAGGAAGGTCGACCAGTTCACGGGCAACACACCCACATGGCTCCGGGATTCGGCAATCATTTGTTCTAGCGCCTGCAGCCCCTGTTCGACGGGAATAGAACTGATGCCCTGAGAGGCTAAACGGGCTCGCTCTCGTTCACCCATGCTGGCAGCCATCCCCACGTCGGCCCAAGGTCCCCAACTGAGACTGAGGCCGGGAAGGCCGAGAGCGTGACGATAATGGGCCAGGGCATCCATAAAGGCGTTGGCGGCGGCATAGTTGCCTTGACCTTGGGCACCCAGAAGAGCGGCAACCGAGGAAAAGAACACCATAAAGTCGAGGGGATGCTTCTGGGTGAGTTTGTGCAAATGCCAGGCCCCGTTGACCTTAGGTTCCATAACTTTGTGGATGAGATCGCAACTCTGCGACATCAACAATCCATCATCCAGCACCCCGGCGGCATGAATGATCCCCCGCAGCGGAGGGAAGGATTCTATGGCTTTGAGCGTTCGCTCAACATCCTCAGCCTTAGACACATCAGCCGTCACCACATGAACCTGAGTGCCTGTCTCCTGAATTTGATCAATGGCAGCTTGGGCTGTGGGACTTGCGCCTCGTCGTCCCGTCAAAACAACATGCTCAGCGCCCTGTTTCGACAACCATTGCGCCAGTTCTAGCCCCAAAGCGCCCAGTCCCCCCGTCACCAGGTAGGTTGCATCTGCCTGCACGACTTCAGCCGCAGGGGTGGGATGGGGAGGCTGAGAAATGACCACCTTCCCGATATGCTTGGCCTGGGCCATAAATCGGAAGGCCCCGATATAGTCCTGCATGGGGAAAGCGGTGAAGGGCAGGGGCCGGAGGCTACCGTCTTCGAAAGCAGCCATCAACACCGTCAACATTTCTTTAATCCGGGCGGGCTGAGGAATCGAAATATCATCGCCCAGATCGTAGGGCATATAGTTAATATCTTTGCCCAGAGCCTTCGCTTCTTCCTGCGTCCAGAGGCCAATTTTGCCTAACTCTAGGAACCGGCCCCCTCGTCCAATGGTTTCAAAGGTCTTCGTCATAAAGTCGCCCGCCAAGCTATTGAGGACGATATCAACCCCCTCACCGTTGGTGATCGACAGGACCTCATCAGCAAAATCGAGGGTGCGAGAGTTCATCACATGCTGAACACCCATTGATTTCAGAAAGTCCCACTTGGCTGGACTCGCGGTGGCAAACACTTCCGCTCCGGCCCGCTGCGCCAGTTGAACAGCAGCTTGGCCAACGCCACCGGCAGCAGCATGGATCAGGATCCGATCCCCCTGCTTGATCTCAGCCAGGGTATGGAGCCCATAGTAGGCCGTCAAATAATTCGTCGGGATCGTGACGGCTTCTTCAAAGCTCAGCTCGACAGGCTTCGGAATCACAAATTGAGTGTCGGCAATCACATGGCTACTGAGACAGTTGGTTGCGATCGCAACAATCACCGCATCCCCCACCGCAAAATCGGTCACACCCTCGCCCAAGGCCGTGATCATTCCGGCACATTCATAGCCAAAGTGCATATTTTCAGGACCTTCCAGCCCCAAAGTCTTAAAGTAGTCCTGCAACTTGCCCAAGACCGTGAGCACATCTTTGAAGTTCAGCCCCGTCGCCCGGACTTGGACCTCAACCTGTGCAGGACCTGGCGTGGGACGCTGCAAGGGTTCTAAAGCCAAGTTCTCTAAAATGCCGTATTCCTTGAGCTTGAGCTGGAACGGCTGTTTAGCAGGCTTCATGTCAACCCTTCGAATCAAGCGCGCCGTGTAGCGAACGTCCTGGCGATAGGCCACTTGCTTTTCGAGATCAACGCCAGTCACCTCGCCCAAAAGAGCTGGTGCTTTATTTGAGGCCGCAAAGGGATCGAGATCCACGAGCTTACAGTGCAGCTCAGGGTGTTCTAGGGCAATCACCCGCCCGAGTCCCCAGAGGGGAGATTGCTGAACCTGAACCGTCTCAGGAACCGGTCCCACAGCCTGTGCCCCAGCGGTCACGAGCCAAACGTTGGGTGAGAAGTTTGCCTGACTCAGCGCCTGAATCAAGTGCAGAACGCCACCACAGGTTTGGGTCTGCGTGTGTTTAATATTATCCAGCGTCAGAGATCCTACAGCTTTCGCTGCTTGATCAAGACTGCCCAGATGAACCACGCCGTAACCGCCGTCTCGCTTCAGATCAAGCGTGCTGAGCAATTGCTGAACATCACCAGGATTTTCTGGATTGACGGTATAGCAATCGCCCTGATGACCGTAGGCAGCCCCCGAATTGATCAGGGTGCAGTGATGCCCTTGATCCTGCAGTGAAGCCGCAAGCTTTGCACCCACCTGAGACCGATCAGTGAAAATCAGCCAATTGCTGGGCGTTGTCGCAGCATCGCCGGAGCCAACGTCTCTCGGTTCCCAGGCATACTCATAGAGCCAGTCTTCTACATTTTGCTGTAGGCTCCGCATCAAGGCTTCACGACTAGCGCGTCGGAGCGCCAAGTCACGAATCCGAGCCACAACATTGCCTTGATCATCGAGCAGCGTTAATGTCGCGGTCAGACTTTGCTCATCCCGCTGTAGCTGCTGAGCATGGCACCAAAGATGGGTCTCTGGCGCACGATAAAAATCTAAGGCCGCCAAACTCACAGGCACATAGGTATCGTCAGACGGCTCACCCGAAAAGAGAGCACCCACAACCTGGAGGCAGGCATCTAGCAAAGCAGGGTGCAGCTTAAATTGTTGAATCTCGGAGGCGACGGCAGGGGGGAGCTCAATTTCTCCTAACACTTGCTGGGGTTGTGTCCACAGTTGTTTGACACCTTGGAACGCTGCACCATAGCCGATGCCCTGTTCAGCAAACTTCTGGTAATGAGCTGC
>CALFCG010000273.1 GCA_937951315.1 uncultured cyanobacterium | reverse complement strand
CAAGCGATTAGTCTATGTGATCTGCCTCAAGACGTTAAGGATGATGTTTATACTCAGTTGCTAGCTGCCGATTGCCCTACTCTTTCTAAACGTTATTCGGATAACGTTTTTATTCAAGCCGCTTGCCTAACCTATGTTTGAAAAACAGCCCGAGGCTTTGCGAAAAAAGGTTCAAGAATTGTCATCCACTGCCTCCGTCGATCCTACGGGATGGTTTGAGACGCTTTACCAAGAAGCCCAGGGAGATACCTCACAGGTACCCTGGGCAAAGTTAGCGCCGCATCCCTATCTGCAAGATTGGTTGTCACAACAAGCGCAGCTCCAGGAGCCGACTTCAGCTTTGGTGATTGGCTGTGGCCTCGGAGATGATGCTGAACGGTTACAGGTGTGTGGCCATCGGGTTCGAGCCTTTGATGTTTCGCCTACGGCTGTTGATTGGTGTCGACAACGTTTCCCACAGTCTGAGGTGCAGTATAAGATTGCCGATCTCCTTCATCTTGATCCTGGTTGGGAACCGGCTGATTTTGTCTTTGAATGTCGAAATATTCAAGCGCTGCCACTGGCGGTTAGATCGCAGGCCATCCAGGCCATTGCAAGACTGGTTGCTCCCCAAGGAACGCTTCTTGTTGTGACTCGATTCCGCGACAATGAGGGGGTGCCAGACGGGCCTCCTTGGGCATTGTCGGAATCAGAGCTAGCAGAGTTCACCCGCTTGGGATTGACAGAAATCAACCGGGTACAGTTTTTACAAGGCGATCCCGTCATTACTCAGGTTCGCGTTGAATACCGGCGGTAGTTTTGTTGGCCAAAACGGTAGTCAAGCCAGTCGCACCGATATTCATAGCCAATGGTTTGGTAAGTATGATTGGAGGTGAGATGGGCTTGATCGGTAAACAAGAAGCAGGACCGATACCCTTGATTGAGAAGATGCTGACTTAAAGCTGTAACGCAGGCTGTGGCATATCCCCGACAACGATATTCTGGGGGTGTGTAAACTGAACCAATATGTCCACCACCAGGCTTAGAGCCTCGCCCCATGGCCATCGAGACGGGCTCTTTATCTTCCCAAAGGTAAACGTTGCCTTGCTGGAGTTGGAGGTCGACTGACTGTTCGGTCCAGTTTTGAACCTGACCCAATGCCTCTAGGTCAAAGGCCTTGGACCAGTCTAGAACTAAGGTGCGATCGCAACTCTCCGCCTTCCGCAATTTTCCAAACTTGGGTCTCGTGATCTGAACCTGTGTCAGCTGATAGATCTGCATTTCCGTGGCTACCCATGCGGATTGTTGTGTCATCTGCTGCCAGACCTGCACAAATCCTCGAACTTCGTGGGGCAATCCTGCGACACCGGGAGGTTGTCGTCCCGATCTCAAAATATCCTCAGCTAACAGAGCGATCCCTTCAACCTTAGATATTTTTGAAAGAATCACATTGCGGTGTGGCATATGGAGCACTGCTCCCTGAATTCTGTTGTTCTCTTCAATCCATGCCAGATACGATCGTGATGCATTTGCCGATAACCGTTGCCCTAAAGCGTGCAGGATGGATAGCAGCAAATTGTGCTCAGCTTCATGCTGGACTAAGACCTCACGGGTACGGTCACAAAAGTGCTGAATGTTCTGACTTTGGCAGAGCTTGATCATCAACGCCCTCAACACTCATATAGAAGAATTGGTCGCTCTCTCGCATGTCTCAATCTGCAGCGTTGGCATTTGTGACTGCATGATGGATGGAAAGTGAAGCTCCACCTTTTTCTCGAGAGACTTTCAGAAGGAAACTTTTGCAGATAATTGAATGATCAAAAGAGTGATCCCCGGATGAAATAATTCACAAGTTCTTCACTCTGACCTCATAAATTAAAGTTCTGTTAGGAATTATGAAGGTCTATCAACAATGCGTAAGAATTTTATCGCTCTATCTCTGCTGCTAGCACCTGTTACTGGTCTAGCTTTAACCGCTCCCACTGCGGTTTTTGCAGAAGAGCAATCCCAAGATATCGTATCTGTTGCGGCCGATGCAGGTTCTTTTGAGACCTTGGCTGCCGCTCTAGAGGCTGCTGGTCTAACTGAGACCCTTCAAGGTGAAGGTCCTTTTACAGTTTTTGCTCCTACAGATGATGCCTTTGCTGCGCTTCCTGAAGGTGTTGTTGAAGAGCTTTTAAAGCCTGAGAACAAAGAGCAACTTGCTGCATTGTTGACTTACCACGTCGTTCCAGGTGAAGTTAAGTCTGAAGACATCACTCCCGGAGATGTAGCAACCGTTCAAGGTACTAGTGTCAATATTGCGGTTGAAGAAGGCGCTGTTAAAGTCAACAACGCATCCGTTGTCTCTCCTGATGTTGAAGCTTCTAACGGTGTCATCCATGTTGTGGATGCTGTGATTTTGCCTCCTGAGATTGGTGGTGCTGAAACTGCACCTGTAGAAGATCCTGCAGCAGCCCCTGCTCCTGAAGTTACGGAACCTGAAGCTGAGTCTGGTTTTGAAGAAGCGCCTGCTCCTGAGGCAGCTCCTGAAGAGTTTGCCCCTGAGGAGTCTGCGCCTGAGGCCATTCCTGCTCCTTAGTAGACTGAGCAATCATCAAGAATTAATCATCTAATCTCTAGCCCCTGACTCTGCCTTCGTAGTGTTAGGGGTATCTTTTGGGCTTAACGTTGCTTTTTGCCCCCGACAAACGGTGTGCCCCAATGTCGCCAGTTCTCTCTATTGAAGGGCGCACGCCACTTTTGAATCAAGGCCTGTTCTAGTTGTTGCCTGGGTTTTGTCTCGGCAGGAGCCTCTCGCCAAAAGCCGATGCTTACTGAGACGGGTAAATCGTGGGGGCGATGAGCTGCAACATAGTTCTGAAGATAGCGCTTGCAGTCATGTTCCCCCTGCCACCGAGTATTCGAATGACAGGTCTCGCCGACATAGAGCAATAGAGAAGCGGTTTGATCGAGGACAAAATAGAGGGCTGCAACACCAACATCATCAAAGATGCCTTTCCAAAACTCTGTATTTTGCTGCGGGAGCTTGAAGGGATCAACACTGTCCGGATCTGCATGGGAGGGCACGAGATCGAAAAGAGAGCCTTGCTGTACTGGCGTACTGAGTTGAATTTGGCTCTGAAAATTGTGAACTCTTTGCTTCCAGCTGTTGAGTGCATAGGCGCTCATCTGAGCTACGGGCTCACGGCTACGGAAGCGGCTGGCGCGAATCTGACGCAGTTGGTCATCCGAAAAAAGTGAGGGCTGATCGGTCATCGCAGATCGGGTTGCAAGGTTTGACAGACTACTATGACACTCAAGAACCTATAGAATCAAGGCTGTCATTGCTGGGATCTGCATCCATGCTGCTGTCGTTGCAAATCGAAAATTTTGCGCTCATTGATACTCTTTCGCTAGAGTTTGGGGCTGGTTTAAATGTGCTCACAGGAGAGACCGGCGCGGGCAAGTCCATTATTCTCGATGCCATCGATATTATTTTGGGTGGAAAGATTAGCGATCGCATCCTCCGTACAGGTAGCCGTCGTGCGCTTCTTGAGGCCAGTTTTCAGCTCAACCCTATTTTGAAGGACTGGCTCTCTGCAGCTGAGATCGATGAAATTGATGACGGTGTCTTAATCTGCAGTCGGGAGATCTCTAATCAGCAGGATAAGCTCCGCAGCCGGTCGCGGGTGAACGGAGTGGTGATTAATAAGCAACAGATG
>CALFCG010000272.1 GCA_937951315.1 uncultured cyanobacterium | reverse complement strand
CCAGCATTTAGCGGCAGCGGGTCTAGCTAAAAACGGATGGTCGATTGTTGTTGCTGAGCAGGTTGCGCCACACCTATTGGACTTCAAAGCCCTGTCACCCTAGCTCAATCGCTAAGATGAGTGAAAAAAGGAGGAGATAATATGGCATTGCTACGACTCTTGCCAGTCAATCTTGTAATCAGTCTGAGTTTAGTCAGTTGCCAGCGTGCTGCGGCGTCAAGTCCCGTCACGTCAAATCTCACCTCACTAGACAGCCTATCGGAAGAGAGAGCTGAACCTGCTGATCCGATTCAGATTTGCGTGGGTGATCTACCCCAACCCGATGCCTTTGAGTCAGCTAGCCAGAGTCCGAAAGTCATCCTGCGTTCTGATCCGGCCACATTACAAGTGCCACCAGGTTTCTCCGCCGAGATTTTGACCACCGTGAATGAACGGGATGGTCTCGGCGGAGGCTTTGTACCTGATTCTCTGACAGCGGTTCAGCCCGGAGGTCTCTATGGTTGGCCTTACCGTTATCTGGGTGCCAATCCAGCTCCACGTCTGCCGAGCAAGCCTCAACTGGAAACTTAAGCCCATGTTCCAGATGTTCTCTTTCAGTCTCATTCTGCGGCTTGCGGACTCACCTTTGATACGGGGCAGCGGTTTCCAGAACCCTACTAGAATGATGCCTTTTTTGCTTTTCCAGGATCTTGGAATCGCTCACAGGGGAAGGGATATAAAATTGTTCGAGTTTCTTTTGATGACTAGGGCAAAACCAAAGGTTATGACGAAAATTTTGTCACGAGTTGGCTTGTGGATTCCACTGGCCCGACAGTTTGTGGGCGACTAGTGGAGGTTGCGATCGCAACAGCAGGTCGTCTTCTGATTTCAGACGAACCAGGCGGGATAATTTGGAGCATTCGCTATCAAACGCCATATAAATTTCGGCAAAAAAAGATGCCAGAGTTGAAAATATCTTAATATCTGCTGAAAAGGACAGTAACTATGGGATCATGTCCATTGAAAATGCTTCATTTCTCATGTATTCGGTCTTTTGACCGAAACTTAATGCTTAACTACTGTCATTAGTGAAGCCTCTAACGCCGTCTTGCGACGCACCTTTCCCTGAAAGCCAATCGGTCAAAAACCGGTGTAGTGGCTTTCAACCCCAAGGCCCCAAGCATATCCCCCTTGGGTACTTCCTTTGAACATTAAGCAGGTATCGGAGCCTGGATATGACTGAGCCTAACAACACACCCAACGACCCTTCGAATCAGGAGTCCCTTGACGATGTTTTAAGGGGGCTTTCTTCAGAGGGTTCTGAAGAGGAGCAGTCCTTAGATGATATCCTTGCCAGTCTGTCAGAAGATGCGTCAGACGAAGAGACACTGCCCGCAGAGAACGTCGATACCAATGATTTACTCTCAGACATCAACGATTTAAAATCAGACGTTTTTCTGGAGCCCCCGATCTCCAGCGTCCCTGAACCAGAGCCGTCTACCTTTAACCTCAACGCCATGCCCAGCGGGCTAGACAGTATCTTGGCAGATTCAGAGGAATCCATTGACGACGCAGTGGGTGAGTCGATCCGCTCAGCGGCCAGTGAGCAGGCCTCTCCTTTTGATGCTTCGATTCCTTCTCCGTCGATTGATGAACCCAGACTGCCAGCTGATACGTTTGCCTCAGATCTTACAGACGTTGTCTCAGAGTCGACCGCTGAACCCGCCAGCGGATGGGGCGATGAACTCTTTAGTGCAGAGTCTCAAATCCCAGAATCTCTATCAGAGATGGGGGCCGAACCAGAACTTCCGAATGATTCCGCTCTGCCTGAGCCAGAAGAGTTAAGCGCGTTTGACAATGCCGACTCTGGTGCCCCCGTCGCAGATGTTCCCCCTATCGCATCTCCCTTTGATCCTATTCCTTCTTCACAGCCCGTAGACGATATCGGGGAACCCTTTACGACCCCTGCAGATACCCTTGAGTCAACCTTTGCAGAGACTACCGAGTCATCTACAGAGCCATCCTCCTCCTGGGGAGATGCTGCTTCGGGTGCAGAGTCTCAAATCCCAGAATCAATATCAGACTTCAGCGCTGAGCCAGAATCGCTGCCCGAGGTTCCCCTGCCCACACCAGAAGAAGCGACACCGTTTAATGTCAATGCTGATGTAACCCCTTCTTCGCCTTTCGACACTCCCACCACCCCTCCGCAACCCGACGTGCCAACGTCACCCTTCAGTGAACCCCCCAGTGAGGTCGAACCCGCCTTTACCAGCTTTATCGGGGCGGATAGCTCTAATGAACCCCAGGCGACGGAGCCACCGCTTGAGGGAGTGCCACCCGAGGCCGACAGTGATAGCGTTGACGTTGTTGATGAATCGCTGATGACAGGCCAGCCATCGGCTCCAGCTTCAGAGCCGGAATTGTTTTCTGTGCCTGAAGCGAGTCTTTGGGGCAATAATCCTAACTTGACGCCATTAGAAACGCCGGCAGCTGATCCTGAAGTTCCTGCCACTGCTTTCAATCCGCCAGATGCAACGATAAAGGAGCCTTCAGCTCCAGAACCTATCGCATTAAATGACTCAGATCCTGATTTGGCTACACCAGAATTGCCCAGCCTACCGCCCCTCGCTCAGCCAACCTTTTCTGGAACAGGGGAAAGCCTGAGTCAAGCCTCAATTGACGCCCCGCAGGCCCCCGCAGCTATTCGTTCTGACTCAGACGAACCGATGAATCTCAAGAGCCTGCTAGATCGCCCTCGCCATCGCTGGCTTGTTCCCTTTGGATTCATTCTGATTCTGCTCGTCTTTGGAGCCATTATCTTTGGAGCACTTCGAGGTAATCAGGAGTCTGACCCTGCGCCAGAAACACAGGAACAGTCCTCTTCTCCAAGTCTCACCACTGACAGTTCCTCTTAACGGCATTCTTGGATGTAGCCCTCAGAGACAGACTAACTTGAGGGAAAAGATCAATAGCAGCGTGAGCTGCTATTGATCCAAGTCCAGGTGATCCGTGGACTGTCATTGCTAGCGTCCATGGTAATGGCGTTTTACCCTGCCTTTGTGTGTGGCCAAGCTAATGGGCCGAATGATGGATAAAAGTTCCTCCTCGGGGACTAGAGTACGATCGTTATTAATGGACTCCCACTTCTTCTAGAATTACCGTTATGATGAACCGCAACGACCCCAGGAGGCTAGAGATCTATGTCTCTAAATGCGCTGAAAGTATGCTGGGCCAGTACACTCTATCGGATTAACAGATGAGTAGAATGCTAGAGGGTGGTAACGCTTCCGCAGGATTTAGAGGTCTAGGTATTTCATTTCGCCTGGTGGGCTGGGCCAGTTTCTGGATCAAATTGGTCCTTGCCATCGTTTCGGGTGTGACCATTCTGTTTGCGTTCCCTTTTGCTTTTTTCCGTCAGTCTGTCGCGCCGAATGTCCCCAATGTTCCTGGTCAGGTTGCAGCCTCTGCTCCCTCCGGTGGTTTAGGGTTGCTGATTATTGCCATTGGGATTGTGTTTCTCAGCGTTAGCGTTTTTTGGAGTTTCCGATTTACGCGCTTTTCACGGCGTTTTTTGATTCCAGGAGCCAGCCAACCGACTAAGGCTGAAACACTACGGATGGTGAAGTTTGCCCTGATCACGGATGTTGTGGGCATGCTGATGGCCGTTATTGGTGGGGAAGCGGTTGTGGGCGTCATTATTGGTAAGGCCATTTCTCAAGGGGTGGTCTTTGCGGGCCTTACTCGCATTGTTGAACCCATTGAATTATTAGTGGTACAGGCCTGTATCAATACAATGGCAGGGCAATTTACGGGTATTGCCTCCAGTCTATGGTTGCTGCAGCGCACGACACAAATCCGTCCTTCTAAATAGCTATGGCTGATTTACCCCCTTTAACAACTGAAACGCTGTGGGCGATTCTCCATGGCGATATTCCTGATGAGACGGTGCATCAACTCCTATGGGCAGCATTAGGATATCGCAAGGATACTGAGACCGGAACTTGGGATATCTCGTCTGTAGCGCCGGACTGGGTTGAAACCTACCCAGAGCCCCCTAACTTTATTGATAGCCGACCTGCAACCATCAAGTTAACGCGATCAATTCCGAAAGAGAATAAACAGCTCCTCAAGGAACAGCTTGGTTTTGAGGGGTATAAGGTCGGTGAACTAACGCCTACTAAGACAAGGCGGGCAACGGCAGTCAACTGGCTGCTGAGTTATATACAACAAACCGAGTCGCGTGAAGCCTGATTTTATACAACGATCATCGTTGTCTTAAGTCGGTTGGTTCAGTAGTGTGGCTAAAAGCGTTTGAACTCTGGTGGCGGTGATGGGAGCGAGCAACACACCGTTACGATAGTGTCCTGTTGCCAGCACGACGTTGGGATGGCTGGTTGAGGCTTCAATGACTGGGGCGGGTCTACCGTCCGGTCGCGGGCGTAGGCCGGACCAGGTTGTTAAGACGGTAGCGGTTGCTAAGGTTGGATCAAGTGCGATCGCATCTTCTAAAACGCGGTCCAACAAAGCTGGATCAGCCTGAGGAGCATCCAATTCCCCCTCTGCCGGGAATTCCACTGTCGCCCCTACCCATAAAGATTGGGCATTGAGGGGGACCAGATGGACATCCCCGCCATTCACAACCGGGTAAGGCGAAAGAGAGGGCTGAGAACGTTTCAGTTTCAATGCCTGCCCTAGAACTGGCTGTAACGTAAGTGATGCTTGTAATGGCGCTGTTAGCGCTTGTGAGCCTAAACCTGCCGTAATGACCACTGCATCCACTGGAGTCATCTCTGTCTCAGTGGCCACATGGGTGATGTGCTGGTCTGTTCCACATCTCAACTCCTGTATAGGGGTTTGCCAGAGAAACTTCACGCCTTGGAGCTGGGCAGCATGAATTAAAGCCTGAGTACAAATCACCGGATCGACCTGCCGATCTTGGGGTGAATAGATTGCCCCCACGGCCTCCTTTCCTGCATGTCGCGAATGGGAGAGGTCGGGATATCTCTCTAGAAGTTGGGCTCGGTCTAAGATCTCTAGCGTGAAGCCCTGACGCTGACGCATTGCTTGGGTTTTCTGCCAATAGCCTAAATCTTGCGGATCAAAGCAAAGCTGAAGAATCCCCTCACGATTGTAGGGAATCGTCATGTTGGTGAGGGTCTCTAGCTGAGGAATCAGCTGCTCATAGCACTGTAGACTCTCTAAGCACAGTCGGACATGCTTGCCTTTCAGACGAGTGCGCACCACTGCCATTAAGACACCCAATGCGGCCCCGGTTGCTTCCCATTGGTCGGGTGTGCGTCGGTCCCAGACTGTAATTTCCCAGTCTGTGTTTTGGCTGAGGGTAAAGGCTAGGGTCGCCCCCACAATCCCACATCCGACAATGGCAATCTTCATATTGACTTCTAGTATTGAAACTTAATAACCTATTGCCCACCGGTAAAAATCTTTGTGTTACCATATGACTGCTTTGAAGAGATAGCAATCGCTCAGCCGCTAACGTCTTCACTAAATAATAAGCATTAGGACTCGTAAAATCTGAATATGACAAATAATACGATCGCTCGTCCGGTTTTGCATCCGATGAGTAAGCTGCAGCGACAGGTGCAGTCTTTAGTAGATTCAGGCAAACTCCAGCCCAGTGATGCTATCTGGAAAGTGGGTTTCTTGTTTCGAGATAATTGGTCACACTGGAAGGAAGAACTGCTAGATTTTGAATTTACCATGCAGGATCCGATCCAAAGTTTTCTGGACGTCGAAGACTGGGATGAAGACTAGGGCATTGCTCCTGACCTGTGAAAAAACGCGTTATCCTAACGTTCCCGCGCCGAGCTGTGCAGATGCCCGTTACGTACCGGCTTGCCAAGGACTTTAACATCGCGGCTAATATTATCCGTGCCCAGGTCGCGCCGAATCAAGTGGGCAAGCTGGTGCTGGAATTAGCGGGGGATATTGATCAACTCGATGCCTCGATCGATTGGATGCAGGCACAAAATATTAATGTATCCTTCGCCAGTCGCGAGATTGTCATTGACGAAGATTCCTGTGTTGATTGTGGTTTATGTACAGGGGTCTGCCCCACCGAGGCCTTGACACTAGATCCTGAAACCTTTCGGTTGAACTTTCGGAGATCGCGCTGTATCGTCTGCGAACAATGTGTGCCAACTTGTCCGGTTCAGGCAATTTCAACCAATTTCTAAACTCTTTCTATCGGTGGCATTTCCCCTCATCATTGAATGCTGCGCGATATCGAGTGGAATATCAAGAACTGTAAAATCCTAGACGCCCTTTATTCATCAGGGTTTAATGAGGACGGGGGAGCAACGAAAAGTCCTGCTTTGGCAGGAAGAACTGCCTCGATCGTTGTATAGAAAGATTTAATTCATGTATACCCGAACTGTTCGGCTGCGCGATACGGATGCAGCAGGGGTGTCCTACTTCACCTCTATTTTGGAAAGTTGTCATGAAGCCTATGAAGATTCTTTGGCTGCAGCGGGCATTGATATGCGCTCGTTTTTTAGTAATCCTGAAACTGCTATCCCCATCGTTCATGCGGGTGTGGACTTCCTGAAACCCACGTTTTGTGGCGATCAGCAGACGATTCGCTTGACGGTGGAATCTTTATCGGAGACTGAGTTTGAAGTTCACTACGAAATTTTATCGACGCATAAGTCTGAGGCCTTGATAGGCAGAGCCGTGACGCGCCACGTTTGTATAAATCCCATTAGTCGAGATCGCAAACCCCTGCCCGAAGAGATTTTAGCTTGGCTCCATCGTCGCAGTCTGGCTTAAGTTTCATCTGCGCTCTTGGAATATGTGATCATAGAAGTATCGGAGCTTCCTCAACAGCCCTCTGTTGGGTGGTGTGGAGGAGAATTGTCCGTGTCTCTATTAACCACTGCATGAGTTATTTGCAATCTTTATAGATTGCTAAATGGATGGATTACACAATCGCCTCTACTGTTCTCGCTTGGACTGACTATGTCTCTGGTTTAGCCCTTGGAGGCACAGGGATTCTTGTCGCTTTGTTGCTGCAGTCTCGTCGCCATTCTCAACGACAGGCGGAAGAATGCAAACGTCAAGGTATACAAATTAAGGCTGTTCAAGAACAATCAGAGCAACTCCAGCAGCAGTTACATGAAGCCACAGCGGCAAACCAAGACCTGCAGACTTCTCTGGACCAAAGCCACGCTCAAGCGACTCAGCGAGACGAACAGATCGTGTTGCTTAAGCAGGCACAGCAAAGCTGGGAACAGGAGCAAATTTCTCAAACCTCTCTTATCCAGTCGCTAGAACAGAAAGAGCAAGTACTGACTCAAAAGAGGCAACAGCTTCATGTCGATCTACAGCAGGCGCAGGAAGGTCTTGCAATTGTTGAGAATCAACAACAAACACTGACGGAGTCCAAAAAGCAACTAGAGATAGAGCTCAGACAATCTCAGAATAAAATCCGGACGCTGCAGAACCAGCTGCAAGCAGAAAAAGCACAGCAGTCTCAGCATACTGAGCTAGAGCAGCAGATCGTGCAGCTCTCTGAGCAAAAGGCAGAGCTCATGCAAGGCTTACAACAGGCTCGATCTGAAACCCGCCAACTCCAGCCTCAGCTCCAAACACTCATCGACGAAAAAGACGCTTTAAGCGTCAAAACCAAAAGAGCCCAGGCCAAGATTCAGGACCTTCAGCAAGATTTAGACCCTCTTTTGCAAGAGAATGTTAGGCTGCAACAGAGACTCAAGCAAAGTGAAGAGCGGGCAGTCAAGCAGCAGAAAAATATTCAAAGTCTTGAACATCAGCTCGAGGCATCACAGGCTCTAGGTCAGCAATTAGCAGAAGCAGAGCGAACCCGGCAGCACATAGCCGAGGAACGAGATCAAGCTTTTATCCAGCTCCAGGAGACCGAAACGCAACTGGGTGTTCTCCAGCCGCTTCCAGCCCAAGTTGAGACCCTTCAGCGACAAATAGAAGACCTTCAAACTAACCGTGAGCAACTAGAAGCACAGGTTCAAACTCTCACAGCAGAAAAGAGTCAGCTTTGTCCTGTCGAAGAGTTTGAGCAAGTGCAGGTGCAGCTTCAGCAAACACGTTTTAAGTTATCCCAGGCTCAAAAGCAAGCTGTTGCATCTGATATGACGACAGAGCTACAGAGTCTTAGCGACGAGAGAGAACGCCTTATTGCTGCGCTAGAGACAGCTAACCAAAACCTCTCACAATTGCAAACTGCTCAGCCAGATGTTGATGTCACTTCTGATGGGGCGGAGAAGTTGCAGAGTGTTGTAGAAGAACGTGATCTCATCGCCCAGGCGTTGCAGGAAGCCCAAAGCACAACGGCCTCGCAGCAGCAAGAGATCTCCGAGTTAGAGCAGCTTGTACAAACTCTCACAGCCTCAGAGGCGAATGCCGACGACCTTGAAGCACGTCTGGCGCACGTGACTCAAGAACGCGATCTCATCCAGCAAGAGCTTGCCGCTGCAATTTTGCAGACTGAGACATTAGAAGCGACCCAACAAAGTGACCAGAATATACAAGCGGCATCTTTAGAGGCACAATTAACGACCTTAGAAAAAGACCGCAATCAGACTGCTGAAATGTTGACTGAAACTGAAGCTGAGGTGACTCAGCTTCAGACTGTCATCCGTCAAATAGAGCAGGAAAAAACGCAATTAGAGAACAATATTCAGCAGGCCATAAAACAGCCTGTTGCCTTAGAAAAACAACTCGAGCAGTTGGAGAAGGAACAAAAACAGAGCCAACAAGACCTGCAGCAAGCTAGGGCCGATATTCTCCGACTGCAGTCTCAGGTCCGTGATGCGGATTCCCAAAGACAACTACAAGATCTAGAGTTAGAAAATCTAGAAAGCCAAAAAGTCAGTATCGAAGAGGCTCTAGAGCAGGCCGTCGCCTCGGCCGCTCCCCTAGCAGAGCAGGTTATTACCCTGACCAACCATCGAGATCTGTTGATGACTGAGGTGGGCGAGGCTGAAGGTGTGATTGCCCAACTCTACGATAAGCTTCAGAGTCTTGAGGGCGATCTCGGTGATGTCATGGAGGCCTTGCAAGCCGCAGAAGATCAGCCCTTAGAACAACAGCTCAGAAGTTCTATTCAAGAACGCGATCGCATCCAACAAGATCTCCAGTGGGCAAAGGCAGCTACGGTCAGTGAGCAGGAAACAAGTCAAGCCCTTCGTCAGCAGCTTCAAGAGTTAACCCACGCACTCGAGCTGCAGAACAGCAGTTTATCCCAAGAGCGGGAGCAGTTACAGGCAGATCTTCAAACAGCCCATATGACCATTTCTCAACTAGAGGTGAAAGAACAAACCGCTGCCTCGGAACAAGTAGCGTTAAAGCAACAACTTGAAACCTTAACCCGAGAACAAGAGCAGCTAAAAGAAGATCTCCAAAGAGCCCAGGCAGCCAAGACTGAACTGGAAGCGCAAGAACATACGGCTTCCCCAAAACAAGACGCTTTAGAACACAAAATTGAAACCCTTACCCAAGAAAAAGAACAGCTGACAGCAGATCTCCAAACAGTCCAGGCAATCATTGCTGAGCGAGAAGGTCAAGAACATGCGGCTTCGCCAGAACAAGTAGCTTTAGAGCAAACGGTTGACACTTTAACCCAAGAGCAAGAAAAGCTCAGCCAAGATTTTCAGGCTGCCTGTCAAGCGGGTGAAGCGCTTGAGAAGCAGGTCAAGACCCTGCAGCAAGAAAAAGCAGCTTTAGAAGAAGCCATGCAGATTGCCCAGCAGGTTGTGGAATCTCTGCAGCAACAGTCTCAGAAGTCACCTGTGGCCCACCCGTCCATTGTTGAAGCAACTCAATCGAAAAGTCCTGAGATGGAAGAGCAGGAGCCAATGCTCAGCTCCTCCATCTCCGATCAAAGCTTCGTCATTACGGGCAAACTCACATCCCTGAGCTCTGATCGCGTGAAAACCTTGATTGAGAATGCTGGCGGGCGGATTAATGCCCATCCCAGCGCTAAAACCAGTTTTATTGTTGTTGGTCAAAATCCAGGCAATAAGCTTCAGAAAGCTGAAAAATATGGTGTTCCTAAGCTCACAGAGAGTCAGTTCCTCGATTTATTGGGGCTTGAAGCTAGCCAACCTTAACAATTTTGCGATTAACAGCTTTCAGATAACTCCGACACTTCGGACATTTTGTCATCATCGGTGTTGTCGATTGGCGATGACCACATTTTGGGCAAGCGCCTCGGGCCACTGACCACTGCAGTAAAACCCCGATGCCGCAAAGGCTGAGCCAGAGAGGGGCCACAGTCCATAACCATGAGCGCGGCACCTGCGGCAAAATAATTAACGTCACGGCAACCAAGAACGAGAGCAAGCTGCCCCAGGCAACCCCTCCATAAATGCGCATGGCACTGGTGTAGGCCATTTCATCATTAGAGTCTTTAGATGGGGGCTGTGCCATGGATGTCAGGGATGTGAACCGAAGTGGTATCACCCTATCTTAAAAGTCGAGAATTGGTCAAACCTTAGCAGTGAAACCGCTACAGCCTTTCTTTGAACAGGATCTCCAACGCAATCAGACAATCAACCTGTGCATCATGTAACCGCAGCGATCCTTTAAAAACGAAAGATTCTGCTGAATCTGCGTAATTTGTGGTGGACCGCTAGACATATATTCATAGGAGTTTACTCCTTATCCTCAAATGCAGATATCACCATCTAAGATCCTAGTCTTTGGCTAGGGTCTTTTTATTTGTGCTGCCGCCAGTGATCAACACCGGGTCTAAAGTAAACTCGAGGGGATTCAGCCTCGAAAGTTGGGCAGAGAAGACTCTCCCTAAGAAGTCCTATCTGCAATCGTGAAACGAATTGTACCTGGATCCATATTGATGCAAGCCCTATCCCCCATTTGCTGATTATGCTGAAGCCTTTGTGTATGCTGCTTCTCTGCAGTCATGTTGCGGTTCCACAGGCCCATGGTACTGAGCATTATCGGGGGATATCTCTCCGTATTGCTCAAACAACGACCGATAATGCACTGACTGAGTCCTTACCCGTTTCAGTGACAAATGCCATTACTCAGGATATTGAAACACGCTGGGGTGATGACCCTAGGCAGATCAATATCATTCAAGCAGAACCTAGGATATGGTCAGATGGTTGCCTTGGTCTTGCCCCACCTGGGGAGTTCTGCCAAGAGGTCTTGGTCGAGGGGTGGCAGGTTACCGTTGCCCGCGACCGCCAACAGTGGGTCTACAGGGCTAATAATTCTGGCAGCTTGGTGTTCTGGGACCAAGCTGGAAGCAGACTCGACACTTTATTTACGCTGCAGTCCCAGCCCATTAAGAGGGGGCAACGATCAGAACGTCTCTCGAAAAAGGTCGTTTTAAGTGCCACCACAGGTGCAGCCTCCTCCACTACAGGCCGAGAAACGCTACTGCTTAAAGATGGCAGAATTCTACAAAGAACAGATCAAGACAAAACTATCGCGACAGTTTCACCTGAAGCCGTTGGACACTTGAAGAGCGTGCTGAAGCAACAACGCTTTCATCAGTTTGATGGCCTATGCTACCTCACGTCTGGCGAGTCACCCAACGAAAACACAATAGTTTTGCGTACCAGAAAATCAACCGTTTGTTATACGGATGAAGAACTCACACAACTACCTTCGGCTTTACAGGCCGTGATTCAGGCATGGAGGCAGCTTAGGCCGCAATAGGTTGCCTAACTGTCAGTCGCTCCGGTATTTGAAGAATTGGATTGCTTGTCGCTATCCTCTTGATTCTCAGAATTATTTTCCTGATTCTCAGAGCGGTTATAAAATCTTTTGCCAAAACGACCCGTATTCCGCTTGCGGAACTTGCGGGCATAGGCTTGGTTCCGTAGAGCTTTTTCTTTTTTTAGGTTGCGGCGCTTAGCCATATTGACCTCAGTAATGTGTTGACCCCGTTGAATAACAGGGACGCTCCTATTCTAAGAAATGAGAAGAGCTTGCTTAGCAGTCACTCATGATATCACGTCACTGGTGGCCCGTTTATTGGTTAAGGGGAACCCAAGGATGGTCGCCAACTCGTGTCTGTCTCCTCAATTGTATAGAATTGTTAATGGGCTGTTCCTGTACTGTGAGTAACAATGATGGCTGTTGTCCTTGAGAACGTTTCTAAAATCTACAATGAGGTTCCCGTCGTCAAGGATTTTTCGCTGCAGATTGGTGCGGGCGAGATTTTCGGATTGCTGGGTCCCAATGGAGCAGGCAAATCCACGACGATTCGGATGTTGACGACCCTAACTAAGCCCACGTCTGGGCATATTGCCGTGGCGGACTTTGATGTGCTGACGCAGGCCCGTCAGGTCAAGCGCTCGATTGGGGTGGTTTTGCAACAAATTAGTGTTGATATGGACCTCTCTGTCTGGGAAAACATGGAGTTTCATGGTCGACTGCATCATCTTCCCCAGCCGTTGCGCAAACAGCGCATTGAAAAATATCTCGACTATGTGGGACTGCTCAATCGTCAGCAGGATGCGGTAAAGGGGTTATCTGGGGGGATGATGCGCCGGCTGCAGATTGCGCGAGCCTTGCTACAGGAACCACAGCTTTTGTTTTTAGACGAGCCCACTGTGGGGTTAGATCCCCAGTCACGGCGGCGACTATGGGAAATTATTCGCGATCTCAATACGCAGGGTATGACCATTTTGTTGACTACGCATTATATGGAAGAGGTGGAAGCCCTTTGCGATCGCATCGGCATTATGGACCAGGGGCAACTCATTGCCCTCGGTACTCTAGAAGAGCTACGAAAAGAACATGGTGAAGGTCTGCTCGTCAAACAGATTGAAGCCTCGCGGAGCGAAGATCGCAGCTCTTTGCAATGGGATTACCAATTTTTCCCAACCTTGGTTGCTGCACAATCTTATCTAGATCAGCAGTCCAACCGTGTGGGGATGATGGTCCGTCCCACGAACCTCGAAGACATTTTTGTCGAACTGACGGGTCGCAATCTTGATTAGAATGATCGCAACCGTCTACGCATTTGGCCTATGAGTCCTGCCGATAGTCCCACTGATCTACGGTTATCTACCAAGCTTGAAGCGGTTCTGTATCTTAAGTCTCAACCGCTAACACTCGCTAAGTTAACCGAGTATGCGTGTGAAGAACGTGACGATGTTGAAGATGCTCTTATTGAGCTGATGCAGGACTACGCGCAGCGAGACAGTGCTCTCGAGATTGTAGAAACTGATCAGGGCTACAGCCTCCAACTACGGGAGCGTTTCAACACTTTAGTACAGTCCATGATCCCCGCTGATTTAGGGGTCGGGGCTCTACGTACGCTCGCTGCCATTGCCCTGAAAGGTCCTATCTTGCAAACAGATCTTGTTGATCTGCGTGGCTCTGGAGTTTATCAGCATGTACAAGAGCTTTCTGAGCAGGGATTTATACATAAACGACGTCAAGCCAATGGTCGTTCATTCCGGCTGCAGGTCAGCGGTAAATTTTATCAATACTTTGAAGTTGATGAGCTGCCTAAGATTTGACACTGTGAAGTACTTGAAGATGTCTCTAGTGCTGGATGCGGGACGACGACAACCTCTCACTTTTTAATTCTGAGCCTGAGACAATGGGCTGCCTGTCATCCTTCCAGAACATTGTTTGTAAGCAGTAGTAACCTTCAAAGATTTACAATAAATTTCTGCAGGAGAATTAATGGGATCACTGTTTCATCCTGCAATTGAGAAATTTTCACCACGATGTATCGCTTAGTAAATTCCTTTAGCAATGCCAATTTTGATATTGCTAAAGAATAGAAGTCTTCAGACTACTGCTTTTTACCCCCTTGTCATCTCCTCAGAAATAATTCTCGTGTTGTGGCTCACAAGCTCATGAAAATTTCCCCCTATCACTTTCATCTTGTCCAATGGCCACAGCATATTGGGGTATCCCTAATAACGCTCGGCAGTCTTGTGTGTCTCAGTTGCAACCAAGACACACCCAAGCAATCTCCCTCGCTTCCACCTAAGACTACGCCGTCTCCAATTTCACCCCTCTCTGCGCCTGCTCAGCCCGCGCCATCTTCGACCCAACTCTCATCGCCATCACTTCCAGTACTGCCGCCACCGACAACTGATACCCTGCCTGCATTACCACCTAGGCCAAAGCCGATTACTGCCCCAAGTCCCCTTCCTAAGGCAATTACGGCTCCTACTCCGAGACCCAAACCCGTCATTAAACCCGTGCTGCCTACACCCACCATCACGCCAGATCCGACGCTTAATCCCCAAGAAGCTCCACCAACTTCAACGACTCCAGCTCCAACCCCTGAGCCTTCCCCCATTCCTGAGCTTACGGAAGAGCCCACGGAATGACAATTTTGAAAGCATTTTGAAGAGGTCAACCTATCGGAAGTCATTCTTGCTGTCTGAGAATCTGTCTCAAGTCGCTTCCATTCATGGTGCGTATTGCCGATGCTTGTCTTTTGTCAGTGAATTGAATTGGGGGCTTGATTCTCTGGTGAGCGAATCTATCTCATGTATACGTTAGGCAAGCCTTGCTAAGATATTCATCCTTCAAGGGGCGTGACCAGATGAACGTGGACTTCACAGATGTTAAATTTAACGACACCTATACGCATTGACTTCACCGGAGTGACGCCATCAGAAATACCTTGGAAGGGGGCCGACCTTCTGGGTGGGGTGGTTCTACCGTTAGTGGATCCTGTACAGAATAGTCAGCAGCTATCAGGGTTTGTAACCAAGGAGATACGGTAGTCTTTGAGAAATATGATGTTTTGAGGCAGTGTGCCCAAGACTTGATCTATAACAGAGATGTTTCTACCTATCGGTAGAAGCAAATTTTGTAGGGACTGCACTACGATATAAGACATAGAACTTTAGCGAGGACTTCCTATCCTGAAAAAGTCACAGATTAACCACAGAATTGAATCACCCAAGGTTCTGCTTATTGATCAAGATGGAACCAATCACGGCTTAACTGACACTCCTACAGCCCTGAAACTGGCTCAGGAAGCAAAGCTGGACTTGGTTGTTGTCTCTGAGCGTGAGGAAGCACCGGTTGCCAAAATTCTAGATTTTGGCAAGTTCCGATATGAGCAGAAAAAGAAGCAAAAGCAAAGTGCTGCTAAGCCTTCACTGAAAGAAGTCAAGCTCCGTCCTAATGTGGGAGAAGCCGACTACGGTGTCCGTATTTCCCGAGCGCTGCAATGGCTTGAGAAAGGTGATACGGTTCGGTTCCAGGTTCGACTGCGAGGACGTGAACATCAACACCGCGATCGCGCAATTGATTTACTGAATCGTGTGATCGAAGATTTGAGTAAGAAGAGCGAAGTGCAAGTTTTTGACAAAAAGGCGCTTGTCTTGCAAGTCACTGCTATTTGAGGATTCGGCTGAAGCCGTTTTGCTCGTTACTTTATTGTGCCTTGAAGTATCATTTTGACGCCTGATGCAGGGGCGACGTTCACGCCTCGACGTTTTGGGTGTTCTGGGGTCGGGCTGGCGAGAGATAGATCGTATTGGGATAAAATTTGGGCGAGAATCAGCTTGATCTCAAATTGGGCTAAAACGTCACCAATACAGCGTCTCATGCCTCCACCGAAGGGTAGGAATTCTGACATGGAATACTTGCGCTCAAGAAATCGCTCGGGCCGAAACTCATCCGGTTCAGGATAGAGATCAGGGCGATGGTGGGTTAGATAAATGCAAGCATAGACCCGAGTACCGGGTTGAAGATTGAAGTCCATCAATGTGATGGGCGTTGCAACCTCTCGCGGAAAGGAAAGGAAAGCAATGGATGAAATTCTCAAAACCTCATTGCAGACTGCCGTCAGATAGGGCAGTTGGGTTAAAGCCATCGGCGTGAGACCGTTCCCTTCCGTTTCAAGCTCGAACTTTAGTTTTTCTAAAACGCGGGGGGTGCGATGTACCCAATACAAGGCCCATGCAATCGCATTGGTGGTTGCTTCATGGCCTGCTAAGAGTAAAGTCAACAGCTCATCATGCAGTTCTTCGGCTGACATCGGTTGTCCGTCTTCATCTTGAGCTGCCATGAGTAGACTCAAAATATCTTGAGAATGTGCTCTTTGCTGTCTTCGATCTTGAATTTCAGCATGGAGTAACTGACTAATCTGTTGTTGTAGCGTCTTCAGATAGCCCCAAGGGGTTACTTTCCCCCAATTCTTTTGCAGTGCGGGGATAAACAGTGCACTAATAAACAACGGATTTTGAATCCGGTCAGAGAATTCCATGAGTAGTGCCTTTAATTGATCGAAGCGTTGCCCTGCATGGAGACCAAAGACGACGCGAAGAATCACTTCGATGGAAATTTCTTGTACTAGCCCTCGGGCAATAAAGGAATCCCCAGGAGTGAGAGGCTCTAGAACATTATTGGTCAGGTCTACGATCAACTCCCCATAGTGCCCAATATGATCTCGGTGGAAGGGTGGCATCAGTAGCTTGCGTTCGCGTCGGTGGCGTTGGCCCGCCAAGCCAAATACTGAGTAGTCTCCAACAATGGGCTGCAGCAACTGATTGGGAGGGGCTATAAATTCCTGGGTATCTCTAGAGAAAATTGTTTGAATCGCTTTGGGATGACTGACAAATAGGACCTGCGCATGCTTCCCAATCACGGGTGCATTAAATAGATCCCCGCAGCGAGCCGCTGCCTGATCCATATACTCCAGAGGGTTGAGTGTGTACTGCAGAGTTTGTAACCAACGAGGGGCATCTGATGCATTGGGGATAGTTCGAGGTGTCATAACGCGACAATCCATTACAGCTACTGAGAGCTCATCGATCCTTTAGGCCCTAAGCCGATCTACGACTTTTGCGAGCGAACGGATTCACGAAAACGTTTCTGAGCTTCTTGAAAGGATTGTTGCATGGTCTGCTTAATTCTCTGTGGATCGGGCGTCTTGCCCCCCATTAAGTCACCGAAATAGACACAGGCGCCCTCACCCAATGCCCAAGTGTAGGCGGCAGCCCAAGACGCCGCAACAACGCTGCCAACACCGGGAATAAATTTGATGAGTTCTCGGCCAATGAGTTGTGCTAGAAAGCCTCCGGCAATGGCGCTAGCGACGCCACCCGCCTGAGAGAAGGATAGACGTTGGCCATAGAGCTGCCCCAACAGACTGACTAAGGTCACCTGCAGCCCTGTTAGGACTGGCATGGTTGCTAAGGGTAAAGGAACGGCGGCTAGGGTGGCTGCCATCATTGAGAATGGCAGAATATACCGGCGGCCTGCATCTCTGTAGAGCTGTCCAATTTCTGCGCCTTCTTCTGTTTGTTCCAGCAGTTGGTGCATCATCTGAGACCCAGCCGCAGGAAGCAGTTCAGCGAGCTCATTCACAAAGGCATCAAGACCATAGAAGACTGGTGTAAATTCGTCTTCTTCTAGAGTGAAGTCAATTAAGACGGTGCGATCGCAAATCTCAGCGAACTGCTCTTTCAATGCTGCAACTGCCCGCTGTAGCTCAGGATAG
>CALFCG010000271.1 GCA_937951315.1 uncultured cyanobacterium | reverse complement strand
AGGAGTGTTGACAGTGATGTAAACGGTGACGCGATCGTAGAACTTCGCACCTTTGGAAAGATCTACGCGATTGTTGTGAACCTGCGCTTGAGCTGTAGCTTGCGTCTGATCCGACTGCTTGGCTGTTGCAGTGGCTAGAGTTAGAGGCATAATGGAAATCTCCTGATTTCTGGTTGGGAGTGCATTGCCATCGCTTGGTTCTTCGCGGGATTCGGCGGTGGCTTTGCTTTGTTTGTATGTAAGTATTATAGCAAAAAATCTGGCTTATATCACTAGCTAGCAGAGAATAAAGCTAATTATTTACATGGATTTACAATATTCTAATTGTGTTAGTCTAGGACCGTAATTCTCTGCTAGCTGCACAAATGGCAAACCCAAACCCAAAAACTGAGAATTTAACTCCTTTCGTAAGCTTGGATGGAAGTGAAGGTCCAAGTAAGAACTTTGGGGTTCGCTTACCCAGTAAGCTTGCTGCTGCTGTTGATGGTCTGGGAAAACGTAAGACAGAGTGGCTTCGGGCTGCGATCGCAGAGAAGGCAGAGCGTGAGGGGTTGATATGACTCAGGCAACACCGGAATCATTTGAGCAAAAAGTGTTGAGTCGTTTTGATGCGATTGATAATCGGCTCAAGACGATTGATGAGGATATTCAGGCTACGAACTCAAAGGTTGAAAAGTGGGATGGTCGGTTGTGGGGGCTAACCCTTGCCCTCATTGGTACTGCCTGGGCCGGAATTATAGGGGCATCTGCTGTAGTCATCACGCGATCACTCTCTGGCGGTTAGTCCGATGAACCTTCAGCAAGTTATCCAAGAAGAAGGGATCGAGGCTGTGTTGACCGCCGCCATAGAACACGCTGAAACCAAGGCCCTGCTCTATGGCTCGCTGGGCGATGTGCCGAACTATCGCTATTGGGTAAGGGTCTGGTGGTCGCTTACCTCCGCTTGCGATCTCATGATTGCGGATTTTAATATAGATGAGGCGCTGGAAGGCTGGCAGGAATATCAGGCGATGCGGTCGGAGATCTGAAGAGTTGAGATCGCAGGACTAGCAGGCCAGAGTCTTTACGATGTGAATGGCTCTGGCCTTTATGGGTTAGGCTTTTTCCCTTCAGTGCCTTTCATAACACTGATTCTAAGAAGCATCATTGCTTAAATGAATTTGTATTTGATTTCGGCCTTTAGCTTTGGCTATGTAGCAGGCTTCGTCTGCTGCTTCTAGAACCTTTTGCGGACTTGAGCTGCTTTGATCCAATGTAACTAACCCGATACTGATCCCAATTTCCAATCTCTCATTCGCCCAATGGAAGTAAAAATCTTGAACGGTTTGGCAAATATTTTCGGCGATGACTGTGGCACGTTCTAAGGGGCATTGATATAGAAGAATCGCAAATTCGTCTCCTCCGATACGAGCTACGGTATCAATCTCTCTGATGGATTTTCTGAGTAGTGTTGCAACTTGGCGGAGCAGTTCATCGCCAGCGGCATGGCCATTGGTGTCATTAATAACTTTGAACCGGTCTAGGTCAAGAAAACAAAGTACATGGCGTTGATTGTCTTTTTGGGTGCTTTGAAAAGCGTCTATCAGAATCTGATCAAATTTGCGGCGATTCGCCAATTGAGTTAGAGGGTCATGACTGGCTTGCCATGAAAGCTGACGTTTAAGATGCCGAGCTTGCGATACATCATAAAAGACCATTACAGCCCCCTTTAAAAGGCCTTGGCGATCTAGTATGGGTGCAGCCGAATCTTCGATGGCATACTCTTTCCCATCACGGGCAATCAGGACCGTATGGTTGGCCAATTGCACAATTTGTCCTTCTCGCAGGGCACGTTGCACTGGATTCTCTGCGGGTTCACGAGTTTCTTCATGAACAATATTGAAGATCTCGGACAGAATCTGTCCTTGAGCCTCTTGAGTTGGCCAACCCGTCAACTCTTCTGCAACAGGATTGAACTGAGTGATAGTGCTATGGATATCGGTGGTGATCACTGCATCGCCAATCGACTGCAGGGTGACTTGAGCTAATTCTTTCTCTTGGCATATGACTTGCTCCGCTTGTTTACGATCGCTAATATCACGGGCCACCCAAAGGATGGTCTGCTCAGACATCAGGGAGATATTTGCCATAAACCACAGTGCTTGATTATTTATTGAGAGGCAGTACTCAAATTCGACGGTTTGGCCTGTCGTGAGTACCTTCTGAATCTGCATGCCCCAATCATTCTCAGAGCTGTTCCAAAGCGCTTCAACAGTTTGACTAACGGGGTCGATTTCAATCTCCTCATATATTGGTAAATTGGTCGGAGCAATTTCAATATCTGAAATCTCACCCTCTTCGACTTGACACACCAGTACCAGATCATGCATGGCATCAAACATCGCTCGCATTTGCTGTTCCGAACTGCGAAGTCTGGTTTCGATGAATTTTTGATCACTAATATCTTGAAGGATTGCGATTAAATAATCGGCCTTTCCTGAGCTTGTAGTCGCTAGAGAGATAGTGACATTTCCCCAAAATATTGAGCCATCTCGGCGAATGTAGCGTTGCTCGAAGGACAAGGAAGAAACGTCTCTTTGGATCAGCTGCTGGATCCATTGCTGCTCTCCGTCTCGTTCTTCTGGATGGAAAATATCTGTGAACGATTTTTGTGCAAGCTCAGCTTGAGAATACCCAACTAAATCGCTAAATGGCTGGTTAACAAGGCAAAAAAGGCCTTGAAAATCTAAATGGGCCATCGCTATCGGAGCTTGATCAAAAATCACTCGAAACTATTCTCCAATGGTTTGTCTAGACATTAGGCTACCTGTCTAAAAATCATCAATACGTTGTTCTAAAGAACACCGGAATCGATAGAGTCGAAACATTAGAGCATGACAATGAGCACCTGGAAGCGGATGACATCGATAGGAAGCTAGGTGTAATACTGCACTGTATTGTGCAAACTTTGGAGCGAATTACCCAGTAATAGAAGCATCTGGGGTAAAAAGTCATGGTCTTAATTTAGATGACAGAATTTCTTAAACCCTTATTCTGTATATATTTGCTGGTCTTTAGCGTATTAACGTCTTGGGTGGAGATCCATATATATCCTCTTCATATTACGCTTGACCTGATATTTGCAATAGGTTAATTCAGAAGATTTTGGGCGAGGTCAGGTAGTTGAGGTTTTGAGAATAGGTAGCCTTGTACATGGTCACACCCCAGGTTCTGAATCCGTTCGAGCTGCTCATTGTTTTCTACTCCTTCAGCAGTTACATCCATCTCCAGATTGTGTGCCAAGCTAATGATGGCTTTAAGCACTTTAGTGCTGCCGGTCGTTTTGGCTTGAGTGAGCGACCGATCAATCTTTAATGAGTCAATGGGCAGTTGATGGAGATAACTTAACGAGGAGTATCCTGTCCCAAAGTCGTCCATGCTGATGTGAACGCCAGTGGCTTTGATTCGTCGTAATTGTTTTACTGCCAAGTCTAGGTTGTGTATCACCATGCTCTCGGTAATTTCAAGCTTGAGAGCTTTCGGCGGAATACATGCTTGCTGGAGGATTGCTTGGATGGTTTCTGGTAAACCCGTTTGCAATAGCTCTTGTGCAGACAGATTGACCTGAACCGTAATTGGATGCTCAATCTGTCCGTTCCACTGCGCCACCTGAGCACAAGCTTGGTGCATTATCCACTGCCCGATGGGAACAATGAATCCTGTCTTTTCCGCAAGGGGTATGAACTCATAGGGAGATAGCAGCCCATAGGTAGGGTGTAGCCAGCGAACCAGTGCTTCGAAACCCGCCAGTTTTTTATGTTTGAGCGAGACAATAGACTGATAAAAAACCCGCAACTGCTCCTTTTGGATAGCCTGGGGCAGATCACGCTCCAGATGCCAGTGGCGGAGCATTTGTAGATGCATCTGTGGTTCATATAAGGCATACTGCTGTTCGCTGCCCCTCGCATTCTCCATTGCAATAAATGCCTGGTTGATAGCGACTTTAGGCTGGCTCACTCCCGCTGCGTCAAGAGTTATACCGCAGTAGAACTTCAAAAGAACCTTATGGTTTTCAAGCTGATAGGGCAAAGCTAACTCTAGCAACAACCTCTCAACAAAGGACTCAATCGCTTTGCGCCCTTCAAGTGCCCATGGAATCACGATAAAGTCATCCCCGTCTAATCGAGCGAACAAATCTCCAGGAGCTAAGTAGAGCTTGATGCGAGCCACTACCTTCAACAAGAGTTGGTCCCCTAACGTTCGTCCGTAGTGCAGATTGATGACCTTGAATTGGTCGATGTCCAGCAAACATAGTGGAAAGGCTTTCTGTCCCGTCAGATGCTGAGTCAATTGAAGCTCTAGCAAAGCTTGATTTGGCAACCCCGTGAGCCAGTCATAGAAAGTACTCCGTCGCAAATGGTCCGCCGCCTGTTTCTTGACCTCGATGACCTCGAGAGCTTTCTCACGTCCCGTTTGAAGTATATTCTCCCTTTGGTAATAGGAGAGCGGAGGGTGCTGTATCAGCAATAGACAATCATTCTTTAGACAGATCGCAGAAGCTTGCAGGGGAAGTTCCTCCCCCTGAGGATTGATTTCAATCCATAGCCCCGCATCAAGTATTCCCTCTGCTTGATGCTGCCAATGATGCTCCGCATCAATCAGGAAATTACCCAGAAAGGGAAAGGTTTCTGCAATGCTAATGCCAGATTTTTTACCCTCAGATAGGGAAAAGAAATTGACAAACCAATCGGGTTCCTGTCCAATTAACTGAAATGAGCCATCATCCTGCTGGATTAGAATAGCTGTTTCAAGAGATTGAAACAGACTCGAAAAGACAGTCTCCGTCATCTCTCTCAGCTGACCAGAAAGGTTACCTCTGGGATGAAGAACTTTCCTGAACAAAATAACAACATTTCGTTGACCCCCAAGATGAAGAAAGACTAACTGATTTAGACTTTAATTATATGAATAAAATCTACCAATAACTATTATCTGTTCAGAGGATAAATAGACTTTGTTAGCCCTCACTAATTCTTGCAACATAACCGGCTAGAGCAAGCCCGAGAAAGGTTTGCGAAGTTAGTGGTATCCGGTTGATTTTCATTGGAGTTTGAATGGTTTGCGATCTCAGCTCTAATTACCTCTCTTGTCCCATCATCTCAGAGAGAAAATCCATCCCCAGTTCTATATCACTTTTACCTAGTACTTGCTCTATAGTCCCTTCCTTGAGCTTGTGAGCTAAGGTCATGATTTCGTTTTGACACTGCACCAGCTTTTCAAGTTGAGTTTCAAACCCGGAGATTTCCAGAGCCTGTTCTGGGGCAATCTTGTCAGACTGCCACTTATTGAGCTGTCGTCTAAAGCAATCAAATCCCTCTTCTGACTCGCCGTAGACTTCGATAACTCTATTTATCGTGGCATCATCGAGAATTGCTGCTTCACCTTCAGCTTGCTTTAATTGTGCAAACTGAACACGATAATGCTTTAGCTGTTCATCAACGATATTCCTGAACATTGGCAAGTGCGTTATCGGATAGAATTTCTGCTGCTTTTCCGGGGTTTGCTCTGGCATGATTGCAACCGTAGTCGATAGTGGAACGCTATCAGAGTTAGCTGGGGTGGGCAAGTGGTTTGTCTGGGTTTGAACCTTCCCCATTCTTGAACCGAAGGAGTGTCAATATTGCTGTATTGAGTTCACCATTTACTTATCAACTCATGGACTTTAATTCTCAGCACTCGGATAGTAATCGAGTTACTGCGCGTCAACTCTGTACCGATGCCATCTCACGTGGAGAACCATTATCTTGGTTTGACGAGTTGTATTTATCTGCAGGTGGTGATTCAGCTACGATACCTTGGGCTGACCTTGAGCCTAATCCAAACCTTGTCGCATGGCATAGAGAGTCATGTTTTGATTTCAGTATGAAGAAGTGTCTCAAGGTTGGTTGTGGCCTTGGTGATGACTGCGAATATTTAAGTGAGGCTGGTGGGAAGGTGACAGGTTTCGATATATCCCCGACAGCAATTGAATGGTGTCGCCAGCGTTTTTCAAAATCCGAAGTGCAATATGTTACTCAGGACCTCCTTAAGACTCCTGAGGAATGGAGGGGCAATTATGAATTTGTACTTGAATCCTATACCCTTCAGGTTCTCCCACAAGAACTTCGTTCCCAGGCCGTTTCGGCAATTGCTAAATTTTTATCAGACGGTGGCTTTCTACTCGTGATATGCCGTGCCCGAAAAGAGTCATCGCCTTTGGGCCAAATGCCTTGGCCGCTAACCCATCGCGAAGTTCATTCTTTTGTTGAAAGTGGTCTAACCTTGGTGGAACTGGAAGAATATACAGACAACGAGTCTCCTCCTGTAGAACGTTTCCGTGCTTTGTTT
>CALFCG010000270.1 GCA_937951315.1 uncultured cyanobacterium | reverse complement strand
GGGGCACTCCTCTGGATGATATCTGGCGCTAATGGCGATCATAGGCCGTAAACGATTGACCTCATGTTCGGTTAAATGACGGTATTGCCCACTAGACAATGATTGGCCTGGTATATCTTCTAAACATACTGGCCCAATTTTGGTTCGATGCAAACTTAGTACTGGGTAACCCAGTTGCTCTGCAACCCTACGAATCTGACGGTTTCTCCCTTCTTGGAGGATAACCTCTAATTCTGTTCGATTGCCAGTTCTCTGGCGGATTGTAACCTCTGACGGTAAAGTCTTCCGGCCCGCTAGCATAATCCCCTGACGCCAACTTGATAGATCGCCTTCTGAGGGACGACCTTGAACCCAAACTTGATATGTCTTGGAAACATGATACCGGGGATGGGTTAGGGCACAAGTGAGCTGACCGTCATTGGTAATGAGCAAAGCGCCGGTTGAGTCTGCATCAAGACGTCCAACTGGGTGGAGGCCTTGATGACGATAATTTTGAGGTAAAAGATCTAAGACGGTGGACCGCTGTTGAGGGTCATGGCAGGTTGTGATGATCCCTGCTGGTTTATGTAACAGTAAATAGGCTTGCTTCGGCTTTTGCTGTGGATAGATGCGGCGACCATTGACTTCGATTCGGTCTCTTTCAGGATTTGCTTTATCTCCCAGTTTTGCCGGATGGCCATTTAGGATGACTTGCCCTTCCTGGAGCATTTTTTCTGCCTGACGGCGCGAGGCAATTCCCCATTGTGAAATGATCTTCTGCAATCGGACTTCCATAACCAGCGATTTAAGGTTCTACCGTGTGTTTTTCTATATTCATGCCTTGTAGTTCCAACATGGGCTTTAGTGATTCGCCGGTTTGCCCTGTTGTGACCCAAAGCAACGCCCGGCCACCGTCGAATAGAGCAACCTGTAATGGCTCTGTCTGCAATTGAGTGGGGATAGCAATGGGCTCAAAATGGATGCCTCGACTTCCCAAAATCACTTGTCCCATCCATCTGGCCCGCCTCATATGATAATCCGATGTCATCAAATAGATTCGCGAGATACCCTTCGCCTTGAGTCGATCAACTAGAGTTGTAAAGTTGGTGAGAGTGTCTATCGCTTCGTAGTCTAAATGAATGCGATGTTTATCTACTCCAGCTTCTTTAAAGACCCATTCGGCATACTCTGGGTTGCTTCCACCGGATACCCAAATGGGTAAATTTGGATGTTTCCGGGCAAACTCAGCCGCAAATCGTTCCCGATGCGGTGCCCCCCCCAAGACTAATATGGCTTGGGGATCCGCTTGAGGTTGTTGCTGCCAGTAGAACCACCCGAAAACAAGTCCTAAACTAGCAAGCCCGAACCCCTTAATTTTGACGGACCAGTGAGTCACAGGGATCTATCTACAAAGATGAATGGAAGTTAATATGGATGAGGTATTGGGTGACTTAGACCCTATAGCGAGTTCTTCTTAATAAACGTCAGAACAAGATTTTAACCCCCAGATCATCGCTCTGTCGCATGATGTTTATGTAACTCTATCTTCCCTGACTCATTTCACGAAAGTACAAATTTAGGATGATTTCTTAAGATTGCTAGTCTTTGCTGAGACATAATCGATGGATCCTGAAACACTCTGTTAGAGTGAAAGACATTTTGGGTAACAAAAGCTGTGATCACTCAAGCATGCGTCTCTCTAGCTGTCCGTTGTCAGGGTGAGGGCAAAACGATTCTCTGCCTTCATGGACATCCTGGCTCGGGTGCGAGTTTATCTGTATTCACCTCTTTTCTGTCGCAGAATTATCGGACGATTGCCCCTGATCTGCGAGGGTATGCTCGAAGCAAGGCATTGGGAGCTTTTGAGATGTCAGATCATCTGCGGGATTTAGATCTCCTTTGGCAGCAGTATGATCTAGAAAATTGCATCATTTTAGGTTGGTCTCTGGGCGGTATTCTAGCGATGGAACTGGCCATGCGCCATCCAGAACAAGTAAAGGGATTGATTCTTGTGGCTACAGCGGCAAAGCCTCGCAGCAAACATCCTCCCATTACCTTGCGCGATAATCTCTATACAGTGATCGCAGGTCTGCTCAATCGCCTCCACCCTGGTTGGCAGTGGAATATTGACACTTTTGGCAAAAGATCTCTATTTAAATATCTTATCCGTCGTCACTCACCGGAAGCCTACCAATATTTAGCCGAAGAAGCATTGCCCGCCTATCTAAAAACATCAAGATGGGCAACACAAGCTTTGAATCATGCCTTGCGGCAAGGATATGACCGCCTTCTGGATTTAGATAGGATCAACTGTCCCTGTTTGCTTTTGGCAGGACAGGATGATCTTCACATTACTCCGCAGTCTAGCCAAGAGACGGCCCAATATTTGCCCAATAGCAAATGGATTTGCTACCCCAATACAGCCCATCTCTTCCCTTGGGAAATTCCAGGACAAGTTCAACATGACATTGAGCAGTGGTTAAAACAAGGCCCATCTCAATTCGCTTAGGCTTTGCAGGAGAGATAGAACTATAGTTCGTAAGTAAGCTGAGTGGGCTTGCAACGTTGAACGACTGCTGTAATGCCTTCAGCTTTTTCTTGCTCGAGATCCTCAACATAACCTGAGATCGATCCGTAGGCCTCTTGTTGATTCAAGAAGGGACCAAAATAGTAGACGCAATTTGGTTCGCTGGTTGTGACCCTGACCCACCATGCTAGACCCAGACGGTTGGAAAAATCCGCCAGACGGCCCGATAGACCTGTGGAAGATACATTCGCTGTAGTGCCCAAGAAACGCTCCTCTTCCTTCAATGAGAACTGTAAAATAAATAAGTGTGATGTTAGATTAACTCTTTTTCAGTATTTTTACATTATTTAATATTCTAGTCATTCCCCTGTAGAGAAATCGGGGGATTTGCTGCCTTCGGGAGATGTAAGCGCTGCAGCCACCTCTGACGGTATACCTCATACAAGGCCATGCTTGTGGCAACAGAGGCATTGAGACTCGCTGTTTTTCCCTGGAGGGGAATTGAGACGAGTTGATCGCAACGGTGTTGTGTCAGAAGGCTCAAGCCATCTCCCTCCGCACCTACGACCAAGATAGTTGGACCTGTGAACTTTACGTCAGGCAAAGTATCTTTTGCTGTGGCTGCGAGTCCATAAATCCAGAACCCTGAAGTTTTTAACCGTTCCAGTGTCTGATTCAGGTTGACAACCCGGGCAACAGAGAGCGTTTCTAAAGCGCCTGCTGCAACCTTTGCTACGACCGAGGTGACGCCTGCTGCTCGACGTTGAGGGATCATCAATCCCTGAGCTCCTAGGGCCTCTGCCGAACGGATAATTGAGCCCAAGTTGTGGGGATCAGTAATACCATCGACAGCAATTAAAACAGGATCGTCCCGTTCTGCACAAGCCTGCTCAACTAGCTCATCAGCAGAAAGATAGCTGTAGGCAGCCATTTGTGCTGCTATGCCTTGGTGGTTGGCATGTTCTGTTAATTGATCTAAGCGTCTGCCATCTACTTCATCTATGACAGCACCCTCTGCCTTTGCCTCATTGAGTCGAGTGTGAAAGCGGGCATCGTAGCGCAGTCTGGGTAAAACCCAAACACGGTTCAGTTGTCGCTTCCCATCTAAGGCTGAGAGGACGGGATGTCGTCCATAGATTAAGTCCTGGTGGGCATCTGATGCTTCAGCTTCGTGGGGCTGATGTGACTTGGGGCTCGGTTTGACTTTTGGCCTTGGGCTATGACTTTTAGCGACGGGGCGGCTGTAGGATTTATCTTTGCGCTTCGGTTTTCCCTGCGCTAGCTTGGGTTTACCCGGTTTGGAACGGCCATGAGACTTTTGCGGTTTAACCATTATTTGAATCCCAAATCATAAAAACCAAGGTTTGATAGCACTGTGTCCCATCAAGCTTGGGCTCACTTCTCTGGAGAAGACTCCATCGATGGGGTCTTGTTGACTTGATTCACATGGCTGATGTGAGTCAAGATTTGATCCAACCGCTCGGGATCAGTGAGATAAAGATATCCAAGCAGGGCCTCTAGTCCAGTGGCTTGCTGGTAGGTCCTTAACTTAACTCGTTTTGGCTTGCCTGATGCTGCGTTCCGTCCTCGCCGAACGATATCAAGTTCAGAATCCAATAAGTAGCCTGTCAAAAGATCATATGTTTGCGCCTGAGACTCGGCGCAAACATATGAAACAACCTGCTGGTGGTAAGTTCGTAGACGAGTTGGAGGGGTGAGGCACAGATTGCGAACAAAAAGCTCGTACACTGCGTCTCCAATGTAGGCCCATGCAGAGGGCGATAGCTGCTCTACTTCGCTAACTGTGAGCCGTCGTTGATTGTGAACCAAGGTTGCGACTAGGAGGGCATATTATTTTTTGGGAACATTTTCTATCGCAACATCGACGCTTGTCTGAAGTGACAAAAACGTTTCTAATCGCACCAGTTTCACTGTCTGAGTGACCCTCGGATTGGTCACAATCTGAAAAGAACCTTTAGCTGTTTGAGCTTTCTTGGCGAGCTGCACAAGGACACCCAAGCCTGAGCTATCTATAAAGTCGATTTTAGATAAATCCAAGATAATGTGAATCGGATCATCGTCTAAGCATTTAGTCATTACCTTACGGAAAACAGGCTCGGAGAACGCATCGAGCAAGCCTGTCAGACGGAATAACTGGTAATGGTCCCTGATGTCACGCGTCCCCCTTAGGCTTACGGTCAGGGTCAACTGTTCTGGGATAGTGCCCTCCTCGGTCTGTCTATATACGAAATGTTCTCTGCTGAGGGACTAGTATAGGGTCTTAATCTATTTTTTGTCTACTTGTTGTGATCGCATCTCTTCGATAAAGCGGCTAAACAAATAATCTGCATCGTGGGGACCCGGACTTGCTTCGGGATGATACTGAACAGAGAACAACGGTAGAGAGCGATGCCGTAACCCTGCAATGGTGCGATCGTTGAGATTGAGATGCGTGACGTCAACCTCTGCCTGTTGCATCGAATCGGCATCGAGGGCAAACCCATGATTTTGGCTTGTGATCTCCACTTGCTGATCTAGTCCAGCTGGCTGATTAAGGCCTCTATGGCCAAACTTGAGTTTGTAGGTGTTGACGCCGAGAGAAAGACCTAAAAGTTGGTGCCCCAAACATATGCCGAACATCGGTTTCTTTTGTCCCAGCAGTGTTTTTGCTGTGGCAATTCCCTCTGTTACAGCTGCTGGGTCGCCGGGGCCATTGGAGAGAAAAATCCCGTCGGGATTATGCTGAAGAATTTCCTCTGCGCTGGTGTTAGCGGGGACAACAATGATTCGGCAGCCGTAGCTTGCTAACCGTTTTAAGATATTGCGCTTAATTCCAAAGTCAATGGCTACGACAACCAGTGAAGGCTCTGCATCTGAATTCGTCAATGAGGGGACAAATTCCCATTCTTGCTGAGTCGGCTCTGACCATTCATAGGTTTTTGAAGTGGTAACCCTTTGTGCCAGATTGAGGCCGGTCATTTCAGGTGCCGCGAGAATCTTTTCCAATAAATCGTTAGGTTCTAAAACTTCAGTCGAGATGGCCCCATTCATGGCTCCTAGGGAACGAATTTTGCGCGTCAATGCACGTGTATCAATGCCGTAAATTCCTGGAATATTGTGTTCTCTTAGATAGGCTGACAGAGATTGGGTCGAGCGCCAGTTGCTGGGGTGCTCGCAAATATTGCGTGCAATAGCCCCTTTCACTTGTGGTTTGTTGGATTCATCATCCTCTGGATTGACGCCGGTATTCCCTAGCTCAGGGTAGGTAAACGTGACCAATTGGCCACAATAACTCGGATCTGTTAGTACTTCTTGGTAGCCTGTCATTCCAGTATTGAAGACGACTTCACCTATTGTTGTCCCAGCTGCACCAAAGGACCATCCCCAATAGGAGGTGCCATCGGCCAACATTAGTAGAGCTGGTTTTGCGTCTGCAAGCATGGTTATTCTGAAACTCTTGTTTATGGCTCGGGGAGCGAGTGGCAAAGCTGTGACTGAGGGCTCTCAATGCCGCTGTGCGACAGCATACCATCTTCATTCAGCCTCTACACGGACCTCTCCTATTCAGATATTTGACTCCTGTGAAAAAGATCCGAAATATTGGAGCAGGGGAACTGAATGGTGGCAATACTATTCGGCATTCGATATAGATTAATTGCAGTCTGCCTAAAGATGACCGGAGATTTCTGTGGCCTTTTCTCGAAGAAAATTTTTAACCGTAACAGGCGTAACGGCTGGGACTATCCTGGCTGATCCGCTGCACCGATTTCACCAACGGGTGAGCAATGCACAAACTCTCCAAGGCAAGGGCTATGGACCGCTGGTGCCGGATCCAAGGGGGATATTGGACTTGCCCAAAGGATTTCAATATCGGGCGTTCTCCAGAACAGGAGAACAAATGGATGATGGCAATTTGGTACCTGCCGATCATGATGGGATGGCAGCCTTCTCGGGGCCGAATAATACGATTGTTTTAGTTCGTAACCATGAGCTGAGCCCCAGCGAAACACCAGGGGCGATGGGGCCAAAGTACGATCCAGCCTGTGCGGGTGGGACGACAACCATGGTTCTCAATGCGGAGCGGCGATTACTGCGCCATTATGTCTCTTTAGCCGGAACCTATCGGAACTGTGCTGGGGGGCCTACGCCTTGGGGATCATGGATCAGTTGTGAGGAGGATACCTCAACGCCTGAGACCGATGCCAGCCTGCGGAAGCGGCATGGTTATAACTTTGAGGTACCAGCGTTACTCACAGAACCGGTCATTCCGGAGCCTTTGGTGGCTATGGGGCGTTTTTATCATGAGGCGATTGCCGTTGATCCCAGCACTGGCATTGTCTACCAAACTGAAGATCGCGGTGATGGGCTGTTGTATCGGTTTATCCCCAACGAACGTGGAAAACTGAAGGCTGGAGGTGTTCTAGAAGCGCTAAAAATTAAGGCGCAATCTCAAGCCATCACCAAAACGGGTTTTCGTGTTGGGCAGTCAATGGCAGTGGAATGGGTCCGGATTGAAGAACCCGATCCGTCGGAAGATACTGTGCGTCAAGAGGGGTTTACAAAAGGTGCAGCTCAGTTTAGCCGTGGCGAAGGACTCTGTTTTGATGGTCAGGATTTATATGTTTGTTGTACCAGTGGCGGTGAAGCTGGTCTGGGACAGGTTTGGCGTTATCGACCCGATGACGATGGCGGGCAACTGACTTTGTTTGTTGAGTCGAATGGGCGCTTGCATCTCGATTATCCGGATAACATCACTGCTTCCTCCTTCGGTGATTTATTTGTTTCTGAAGATGGTTGGGGCGAGCAGTTTGTGCGTGGTATTCAACGGGATGGTAAGGTGTATGACTTTGCTCGGAATGCTCTCAATAACAGTGAGCTGGCAGGTATTTGTTTTGCCACGAATCCTTTAACCATGTTTGTCAATATTCAGTCTCCTGGTATTACGTTTGCGATTTGGGGTCCGTTTACTTCATCTGATTAGGTAATTTGCTTTTTAATCATTCGGTTGCTTTCGGGAAAATTTAGCTTGATTCAGGTAGAGTCAAGAAGATGCGATCGCAACACCACTGTGACTCAAACTTATCAAGCCAAGATTTACGTAACCCTGAGACCCTCCGTTCTAGATCCCGCTGGGACTGCGGTGCAGTCTGGACTTAGTCACATGGGACATGACAATGTTGGCAAAATTAGAATCGGCAAATACATTGAGCTAACGCTGACGGCGGTTGATGATCAGGCGGCTGAAACGCAGCTTGATCAAATGTGTGATCAGCTGTTGGCCAACCCTGTGATTGAAAACTATCGCTTTGAGTTGGAGCCTGCCACGGTAGGAGTTGCTCCATGAAATTTGGCGTTATTGTTTTCCCCGGCTCCAATTGTGATCGGGATGTTGCCTGGGTGACCCGAGATATTTTGCAGCAGCCTACCCGCATGGTGTGGCACGAAGAGACCGACATCAGCGATTTAGATGTCATTGTGGTTCCTGGTGGATTTAGCTACGGTGATTATTTGCGCTGTGGTGCCATTGCTCGCTTTGCCCCGGTCCTTCAGTCCATTAAAGATCATGCTGCCCAAGGGAAATGGGTCATCGGTATTTGCAATGGGTTTCAGGTTCTCACTGAATCAGGCCTATTGCCGGGGGCGTTGGTGCGGAATCGAGACTTGCATTTTATTTGCGATCGCATCCCCCTGAAAGTTGAACGCACCGACCTGCCATGGACGGCTGCTTATCAAGACCAAGACTTGATTACACTGCCAATCGCCCACGGTGAAGGTAGCTACTACGCAGACGCGCAAACTTTGGCTGACTTAGAGGCGCATCACCAGGTTCTGTTCCGCTACTGTGATGCTCATGGGAACGTCAATGAGATGGCCAATCCCAACGGTTCCTTGAATAACATTGCCGGAATTTGTAATCGTCAGGGTAATGTTCTCGGCATGATGCCCCACCCCGAAAGGGCTTCAGATGCAGCACTTGCCTATACTGACGGCCTAGGCCTGTTTAAGGGCCTCCTTCGGGCACGTGTTTAGGTAAAGAGCAAATATGCTTTTGGAGTCAGTGGTGCATCTAGACCCGGCAGTCTCTTCGGTTCGTTACACTAAGCTAGTACTCGCGCAAGCATCGTCCATGAATCCATCCTCAGACCCAATCTCAGAAACACAGGCTGAAGATACTGCCGTTATTGAGGAACCTACGGTTGCACCTGCACCGGCAGAGCCCCCACCCAGTTACGTGAAGCTTGCGATGCGGAATATGGTGCGCAAGCGCGCTCAGTCCCTGGTCCATTTTGGTCTCACCGTCACAGGTTTGCTGGCCCTCCTGATCGGCTTATCCTATCTCACGCGATAGGGAGATGGAGATAGAGGTTAATATTCAGTATGCTGACCCGTTAGTGGCTGGGAAAGCCGGTGATATCGATGCGAGCACTTGGCGTCAGTGGTTTAGCCATTGGGTAGAGCTTCTAAATCCAGAGCTATCCCCCATTCAGACCTATGCGTTGAGTCTTCGACTGACCGATGATGCCGAGATTCGTCATTTCAACTCAACCTACCGCAGTTATGACCGACCCACTGATGTCCTTGCTTTCGCAGCACTAGAAACCCCCACGGCAGATACCTCCTCCCCTGTTCAGTGGCAAACCGACCCTGTAGAGCTGGGAGACATCATTATTTCCCTTGAAACAGCTTTGCGTCAGGCCCCTGAACATCAACATTCTCCTGAACAAGAACTGGCATGGTTGGCCTCTCATGGCCTTCTACACCTGCTTGGCTGGGATCACCCTGATGCTGCTTCCCTCGAACAAATGCTGAAGCAACAGGAAAATCTGTTAACCTCAATGAATATTATCTAGATTAATATTTATCTAATTTACGGGTATCGCTGTTTTTTTATGACAGCTGAGGGGAACTTTATCATGAGCGTTATGCTGAAGCCTTACTCTGTCCAAAGCCTTGCAAACTCTGTTGTTTTGCCTGCGCAATTTGGACCGTTAGGTGTTAAATACCTCATCCCATCAGCGCGCATCGCGTGAGTCAGGATCCAACGTGAAGAAACCACTCCCTCCGGTGATTCCACTGGAACAAGATTCGCAGAAACCCGTTCTGCGACGGACACTTTCTTTTAAGGTGGCAGATAATTTGCTTGCCAGTTTTGGGTATGCCTGGACTGGAGTGAGCTATGCATTCGTCACCCAGCGCAACTTCAGAATTCATACCTTGATTGGCTCCATCGCATTGGGGTTAGGCGTAGGCTTGAGACTTCCCTCCGTTGAGATTGCTGTTGTGGGTCTCACCTCCGGCTTAGTCCTCGTGATGGAACTTTTGAATACAGCCCTTGAAGCGGTTGTCGATCTCACGGTAGAGCAGAGCTATCATGAACTCGCTAAAATTGCTAAAGACTGTGCTGCTGCCTCTGTTTTAATTTCAGCTATCGCTGCCGTTATTGTTGCCTGCTTGCTGCTGTTGCCTCCCCTCTGGACCGTTCTGGCTGCCACAATGGTTTAGCAGCTGCGCACCTTGCACTCATCTTAATTATTTCGACGCCGAGACGGCATCAATGAAGGAACAAACCATTGATTATTGTCATTGATAACTACGACAGCTTTACCTACAACCTCGTTCAGTATCTTGGGGAGTTGGCTCATAGTTTCCCGGTGGCACAGGATTTACAGGTCTACCGGAACGACAAGATCTCTTTGGAGCAGGTTAAGGCTTTAGCGCCCGATGCCCTGGTGATCTCACCAGGGCCAGGCCGTCCTGAGGATGCAGGGGTCTCGATGGAGCTGATTCGTGAGCTGGGTAGCAGTACCCCGATTCTAGGCGTCTGTTTGGGGCACCAGAGCATTGGCGAGGTGTACGGCGGAAATATTGTTTCAGCTAGGGTCTTGATGCATGGTAAGACCTCTGATGTCGAGCATGCAAAAGTTGGTGTGTTTGAGGGGCTAGATAATCCGTTTACCGCCACGCGATACCACAGTCTTGTGATTGACAAAGATACTTGTCCTGAGGTCCTAGAAGTGACGGCTTGGACCGCCGACGGCACGATTATGGGGGTGCGTCACCGGAACTATCCTCATGTAGAAGGCGTCCAGTTTCACCCAGAGAGTATTCTCACGACATCAGGCAAGCAGCTGCTGAAAAATTTTCTGGGTCAGTTGACGCCGGATTGAGCAGGTAGCTGGTAAAGTCATAGCGTTACTGAGTAAAGAAAAAAAAGATGGTCAATCGGCGACAGTTTATGCGCTATGCGCAGGCAGGATTAATTGCGAGCCTTAGCACCGGTCTGGTGTCTAAATGGCAACAGCCCTCGCAGGCACAGTCCGGCTCACTGAATATCCGTTGGTTGGGACATACCTGTTTCTTATTCTCCGGTAGTGGTCAGACAGTGCTTGTAAACCCGTTTCGGTCTGCGGGCTGCACTGCGAACTATCGCACGCCAAACGTTGGCGCTAACTTGGTGATGATTAGCAGCAGGCTTTTAGATGAGGGGGCTATTGAAGGTCTCAGTGGTAAACCTAAGCTGCTGGCAGATCCTGGAAGCTATCAAACTAATGGTTTATCGATTCAGGGGATTCGCACCCTGCATGATCGCGTTAACGGCTATCGATATGGTACCAACGTGGCTTGGAAATGGACCCAAGGCGGAGTGAATGTGGTGCACCTGGGAGGCATTGCTTCACCCATTTCCATTGAACAGAAAATTTTGATGGGAGCACCTGATGTTCTCTTGATTCCCGTTGGTGGTAGCGATAAAGCCTACACACCAGAAGAGGCAAAAGTTGCGATCGAGACCCTGCAGCCTAAGCGTGTGATCCCGACTCACTATCGAATTGCTAGCACCATCACTGAAGGCTGTTCACTGCAGCCCATTGATGATTTCTTAACTATTATGCAGGGCAGCACCATACGTCGTGTGGGAGGCAACAGCTTGTCTGTGAGCAAGAGCAATACCCCCAGTACTGGCCCCGTCATTGAGGTACTGAGCTACAGCTAGTTCAGGTTTCAAACCCTCCCATACCTAGCAATTTCTGTTGAATCATCCTGCTGTTGCCGCGTTAGCCAAGCCCACATCTGATCCCCAATGCAGAAATGCCACCACTCGCCTAAATGGCGCTGGAATCCTGCGCTCCGCATCGCATCATAGAGAAGTTGGCGGTGTTGGGCAGCCGTGTGAGCTGCAGATCGTTCTGCTGGACTGAGGTGAGAATCTAGCGCTCGTTCAGCAAAATGCTGGGGTTGCGATCTCATCGACATTTCGTCAATCGGTGACCCCATATCAATAAGCTGCTGGGTGTTGTGATCGTAGAGCGTTACATCAACCGCTCCCCCTGTGCTGTGGGGCGGTGGTGTTTTGGGGTCCAGACTTGGGAGTGCCCAGATTTTCAGAACCTGTTCCCAGAGTCCTGCTTTTTGAGTCGGTGTCACCGTGGCTAAGTCCAAGCCTTGCTGAGCTAGGGCCTCTTGAAAGGCATGGTTCACCATGAATTCCTGCACAGCCACCGGACGGTAGGCGTCAAAAATAAAAATCTGCCAGTCAGGGTGCTGTTCTTGAAGGGACTGTTGTGCCTTGAATAAAGCTTGCAAAACCTGCTCCCTTACAAAGTAGGGGGATGCCTTGCCATAGGGGGCTCCCAGCGCTTCATAGGCATGAGGGGTTTGGTGAGCAAACTGTGCCTTAGGGATCGGGCATAGCGCTTCCCCTGACTCAATTATGGGGATCGTTAGATAGGGCTTGTCGACCATTGCATGGGTGCGAACGGCAAGATTAAGGTACCTAAGGTTACCATTCGATGCAACACTGGTCTTTGGAACCAACGACCATCAATATTCGTAATGACAAAAAATGCATGGGTATTTCCAGGGCAAGGGTCTCAGTCCTTGGGAATGGGGCTAGATTTAATGGAGACAGACCATGGTCAAAAGCGCTTCCAGGAGGCTGCTGAGATTCTCGGATGGTCCGTTTTTGATGTTTGTAAGGGGGGGGAAGACCGTCTGTCTCAAACAAACTATACGCAGCCCTGTTTGTATGTCATTTCCGCAATTTTGGCTGATCTTCTCCAAGAGAGAGGTATTCAACCTGCAGTTGTGGCAGGTCATAGTTTGGGAGAATATGTCGCGCTTTACGTTGCAGGTGTTTTTGACTTTGCATCCGGTTTGGCATTAGTGAAACGTCGGTCAGAGCTCATGAGTCAAGCGTCTGACGGTAAGATGGCTGCCCTGATGGGATTTAACCGTGAAGAACTCGATCTCCATGCCCAGAAAATTGATGACGTTGTGCTGGCGAATGATAACCATAGCGGACAAGTTGTTATTTCTGGATCCCCCGCTGCAGTGGAGAAACTTCTGAGCCAAATTAAGGTCAAACGTGCCATTGAACTGAAGGTCGGTGGGGCGTTTCATTCTCCTTTGATGGCCACGGCTGCGGCGGAATATAAGGCTGATTTAGATGCCGTTTCATTTCAATCTGCTGCAATTCCTGTGATCTCAAATGTAGAGCCAGTTCCAGAAAAGAATCCTGACATCTTGAAAGACCGACTGATGAAGCAAATCACCGGCCCCGTTCGGTGGCGTGAGACCTGTCTACAGTTCAACGATCTTGGCATTGAACAGGTGATGGAGGTTGGACCTGGGAAAGTTTTAACTGGGCTGGCCAAACGAACCTGTAAAGGTGTCGGCCTTGTTAATTTTAGTTCGGTTGCTGACCTGCCAGAATAAGTTCATGAGCCAAGATCGAGAACCTCCTATTAGCTTGGTGCTCTACCACCTCTTTAAGTGGTCGGTTGTTAGCCCCATGCTACATACTTACTTCCGAGGTCGAATTTATGGCGCAGAGAACGTTCCTCGGATGGGACCTCTGTTAGTCGTCAGTAATCATGCGAGTGACTTTGACCCGCCCATTGTCTCTAACTGTGTGCGTCGTCCCGTTGCGTTTATGGCAAAACAGGAGCTATTCAAAATACCAGTGTTTTCAACGCTGATTAGTTGGTACGGAGCCTATCCCGTTAATCGTGAGGGGGGAGCTCGAGGGGCTATTCGCGCTGCGATTTCATCCCTTGAAGCAGGCTGGGCCACCGGTGTCTTCCTCCAAGGCACACGGACTAAAGATGGACGCATTACTGATCCAAAGCTTGGGGCCGCCATGATTGCTAGTAAAACCCAAGTTCCTCTCTTGCCGGTCTCGTTGTGGGGGACTGAGAAGGTGATGGTCCGAGGCAAAAAAATGCCTCAGTATACTCCTATAACCGTCAGGATTGGAGAACCGATTTCTCCCCCTACTTCAGGCGACAAGAATCAGCTCAATTCCATAACCGAGCAATGTGCTGAACGAATTAATGCCATGCACGCTTTAGGTCGTTAAGCCTTAACCGTGGGATTCAATGGCGAGGTTTTTGCTTAGAGGTAATGTCCAGACTCCAACCAATCTGTTGATTCTATATCTGACTCAATCCAAAGTTTAGACACGATAGCAAAAGCTCTGATTTTTTCTATCAGTGCAATAAATAGAAAAAGAAGTGAAATGACTAAAGCTATTGCAATTGTCCCGGCCATAAAAAGCATCTGATGGCTCTCCCCATTTTAAATGGCTATGTTTATCAAAAAATAATTGGAGCAATCAATGTTGCTCAATCTGTTAAAAAGTCATGTCAAACCGCCGCATTTGAACATCATCCAACATTAACTACCTATTTGTCAGTCTTTTTATTTACATTTCTGCAAGATAAATAATATTAGAGGCAAGTTTAGAGTTATGTTGCGGTATTCACTTCGATGCTTATGTTTTTCCGGGATTCTTCTGGTGGCAGCTTGCCGTAATGTTCCTCCCCATGCTGCTCCTATCCCTGAAGCGAAAAATGTTGAAAATTCCAAAATAAGTCATCAGATATTTGAGCGACCTCAGGCAATTATTCACACGCTCAGAATTCCAAATAATCGCCGATATCGCGTGTCCACTGCTGTCTCAGAACACTTGGATACAGTTGAGAGCTTCGCGATAGAGAATCAAGCGCTTGCTGTTATCAACGGCGGCTTTTTTGACCCCGTCAATCAACAGACAACATCCTACATTAGGCGTCAGGGGAAACTGCTTGCGGACCCTGGTAAAAATAAAAGACTGACGGATAACCCAACGCTTGGTCCCTATCTCGATAAGATACTGAATCGTTCAGAGCTTAGACAGTATCAGTGTGGTGATGTAGTTCGCTACGATATTCAACCTCATAACTCGACTCTGCCTGATGGATGTACCCTCGGATTTGCTTTGGGGGGTGGTCCCCGACTATTGCCGAGGCCAGCTCTCATTTCTGAAGGATTTCTGGACTCTGCAGAGGGTGTGATTACCCGTGATCCTCTAGGAAGTCGACAACGTAATGCCCGCAGTGCGATTGGTCTTACCCGAGAGGGTGAATTGTTGTGGGTAATGGTGGCTCAAAAAAGACAATCGCTTGAGTCCACAGGAATGACTTTCTCTGATTTAGCCCAGTTCATGAAACAACTAGGGGCAATTCAGGCAATGAATTTAGATGGGGGCACTTCTTCGTCTTTCTTTTATCAGGATCAGGTTTATACGGGGAAAGCTGATGCATCGGGTCAGCCAATCTTGAGACCGGTTAAGTCAGTCTTGTTGCTAAAGGACAATGATTCTAATCTTTAAAGTTGTCTATGCAAAGGAGTCGCAGAAAGCTTTGGCTATTGCAACGAAACACTTTGACCGTTGTTACATAACGTTTGTTGTTTTGTCTATAACCCAATCTCTTTCTCAATCTTACGGAGTCTCTTGACCAGCTGTGGGAGTTTTTTAATCTCAGCTATTACCCTTAGCCATAACTTCAGATCCATGGCTGGATATCCGGAGATTTGGGCATTGGGCTCAACGGATTGCATGATGGTCCCATTCATACCTACTGCGGTGTGATCGCCAATACTCAAATGCCCTGCAGATGAAGAGCGTCCCCCCATGGTGACATGGTTCCCAACCTTGGTGGATCCAGCTAGGCCTACCATGCCGCAGAGCAATGTATGTTGGCCGACATCACAGCCGTGGCCCACTTGGACTAAGTTATCAATTTTGGTTCCTTTGCCGACTCGGGTAATGCCAATGGTGCCGCGATCGATAGCCGTCAAGCTTTGGATCTCGACGTCCTCTTCAATGATGACAGTGCCCGCTTGCATGATTTTGTAGAGGGTTCCATCGGCACAGGGGACAAAACCAAAGCCGTCAGCTCCGATAACAGCATGATTCTGGAGAATCACGCGATCACCAATCTCTACTTCTTCTCGGACAACGCTATGGCTATGGAGAATGGCGTATGCACCAATGTTTGCATGATCATAAATGACCGTGTGGGGATATAGGATGGCACCCTCTCCAATGGAGACGTGATTGCCGATCACAACGTAGGCTCCAATGGAGACATTTGTACCCAGCTTTACACCTTCGCCCACAATGGCGGTGGGGTGGATAGAACATTCTGGCAGAGGTTTCTGATGGAATATCTCAATGGTCTTGGCAAAGGCGAGATAGGGCTCTGAAACCCGTAGGCAAGGCATCGGGGTCGTGCCAGTAAAATTTGAAGAGACTAAAATCGCGGCGGCTTGACTGTTTTGGAGCTGAGCAATATATTTGGGATTTGATAGGAAGGTGATATCGCTAGACGTTGCCTCTGCCATACCCGCAACCCCGGTAATCTCGATCTCCAGATGGGGGGCAACGTGGGCACCCAGGGTTTGGGCCAGGTCTTGAATCTGCATAGGGGATGATAGGTGGGAGAAGGTCGCTAGACTTTGGACTTTGAAAGTGGCAGTTTACGCAGAGCTGCCATCATCTTTAACCATAGTTTAGTGGGCATGGCTGGAAAACCTGAGATCATTGTGCCTGCAGCTATATTTTTGGTGATCCCTGCACGCGCAGTTGCGATCGCACCTTTCCCTATCTTCAGGTAATCAGCGACGCCAACTTGGCCGCCTAATACAACCCCTGGCCCTAACTCCACATGCCCAGCAAGTCCCACCTGTCCCACTAAGACACAGTTTGGCCCGATCTGACAGCCATGCGCCACTTGCACAAGGTTATCAATTTTTGTCCCTCGACCAATGCGCGTTTCTCCCACCGCTGGTCGATCAATCGTGGTGTTACAGCCAACTTCTACGTTCTCCTCCAGCACTGTCATTCCAGACTGCGGCATCTTATACCAGCCCTGATCGGTGGGGACAAAACCAAATCCTTCTGCTCCGATGACTGCCCCGCTATGAATCACGCAGTCAGCGCCGATTTGGCTGCGCTCATGAATCACACAGTTGGCGTGGAGGACGGAGCGGTCGCCAATGTCAACCTCGGGATAAAGTACGCAGTTGGCGTGAATACAGGCTCCCTCTCCGATTTGGCTGCGCTCATGAATCACGGAGTGAGCGCCAATGCTAACGGCTGTACCAAGACTTGCTGTGGGATGAATGACAGCGGTTGGATCAATGGTGGGGGCTAACCGCCAGGGGCGATAGAAGTGTGAGAGCGCTTGGGCAAATAGGAAACGTGGCTGTGCCGTTGCGATCCAGGCAATATCTCGGGCGGTTGCCACGGACTGGAGCTGAGGATCGCAGGGCAAGATCAGGCCATCGGCCTGGGTTGTGTGGATCCAATGGGAGAAGCGATTACCATCAATAAAACTCAAAGTGCCTGGCTGGGACTGATCGATGGCTGCAATGTTGAGTAGGTCCGGGTCTACATCAGGATGCTTTGCAAGGCTGGTGTTTACGATCTCAATGCCCAACCGCTGTACTAGATCGCTAAACTTCATGATTTCAGGTTCATCCTTGATCCACTATGTTTGTTTCTAGGGACTTCTCGGGGGCAGGCTTGTCTAGGGGAGCCGATTCGTTTGTTGGTGTCGAATCATCCATCGTGAGCTGATCAAGGAATTTCTCTCTCTGCTCTGATAAAGTGTCAACTAAGCAAAATCCACCATCCTCTTGACTGATGAGAATGCCGACATCAATCAAGCGTTGTAGGGATTTTCGTAGGCTGCCATGGCTCAGAAAACTTAGAACACCGCTTGTCTTGGCGCGTGTTACTGACCGCAGTAATGGTACAAAGCTGGGTAGTGGTCGGAGTTCCTGAAATGCTGTTTCCACCTCGCTAATGAAAAGAGACCATTGTTGACGATCCATTTTGCGGGTCGGTGGTGGGTTGAATTCTGATTCGTCTTGAGGATCTTCTTCGAACAGAAATAACTCTTTGAAACCCTCTGATGTGGTCCGGACTCGAATCCGATTTTCTTCCTCTGCGGTCCGAATTAGATCACTAAAGCGTACAAAAACACCACCGTCATTGCGCCTCACTGAAGATGCGCCCTCATAGCTCGGGTTGATATCCCGCATCATCTTGCTAATGGTAGAAAACTGCGTACTTTTTTGCTGTTCTAGGGCTTTGCCAATGGCTTCGGCTAGACATGCGATCGCATCTTCATAGCTCAATAATATGGGTTGTTCTGCAGTCGAGACCTCAGGTGTCTGAGCCTGTATCCGATCTGCAGCATCCTTGACCAGTCGCTTCAGCGGGATAAACTCATCTGCACTAAGTAACAGCTGCTCACTAACATTCTCCGTCCTGCCAATGACTGTTACCTGCCTTTCTAGGTCTTTCAACGCATTCACCATGGGGATAAAATCTTTGTCTCCCGTCACAATGATGAATTGGGACAACGCTGGATCGCGGTAGGCCGCCTCTAAGCAATCCACCACCAGCTTTACGTCAACGCTATTCGCTTTCCCCATCGAAACGTGGATCGGTTCAAAGCCGAGACTATAGAGCGTTTGGACAATGCGTTCATCCTTGCGTCGCCAGTTTGAATACACCGTCTTAACCCGCACATGTCCCAAAGACTTAGCATATTCAATCAACGACTCAGCAAGGGGAGCGCTGGCAGCACCTGCCGGGAATTTCACATTTTCATAGTCCCAGAAAACCGCTACCTGTGCTGTCGAGCGGGGGAATGTCGTCGCGATTTGCGGCGTACGACGTTCTGCCTGTAGTGGCTTTCGCCTGCGATCCTCCGCAACTACAACCCCTACTGAAGTTGAAGCAAGGGTAATGAGACCTGTTGATAAAGCCTGTTTGAGCTCTCTCGTTGTTACATAGCTAACACCAAAGCTCATCCCCGTCACTACTGAAGCCAGGATCAGCCACTGTTGCGCCATCATCACGATTTACTCGAAAATAGGGAAACTCAATACTTCACCACTATAGAGAAGTTCAGTCCAAGGGCGTCAAGATAAAACCTCGACATTCTTAATCCGCCACTCATTGTCCTGTCGAACCACATCATATCTAGCTTGATAGGGATCTTGATAGGAGTACTCCACTTTACCCCCTTTAACCCGCTTTGCAGATTCATCCAGCACGACATAGATACTGGCTTCACCTTCTCCGAGAGGCTCTACTTTTTCTACCTTGAGATTATTGAACTGATATTGCCAATGTGCTGCTCGGGACTGATCCTGCTGGGCTGTTTGGGTCCATTCAGAAAGCATGGGGTCAACCAAAATCTGGCTGAGTCTGTCAATTTGGCGATCTTCTCCCTTGGCCTCTGCTTTGATGGCTTGCCATGATTCAACCACTTGGCGGGCCCCTTCTTGAGTTAAGGGCCCCTCGGCCTCTGGGCTCGGAACCTCCGGGCTTGGAGGTGCCACGGGATCTAAAGTTGGGTCGACTGCGCTACCGGGTGTTTCTGTAAGAGCTTCTGGCGAGGATGGAGCCGAATTAGAAGAATCTACTTTAGCCGTCTTGGGGCGCGACATCAGGGTCACGAGTCCCCAAACGGCCAGTAATCCTAGCAACAGAGCGCCAGCCCAAGGTAGCCAACCCCATTTCCCTTTGCGGGGCGCTCCCGAACGCTTTGCAGGTTTGGGTTGACTCGTTTGACGAACTGCGGCCCCAGCAATACCCGGTTTACGTTGACCCGAATCTACTTTGACGTTTGCTTGTGCAGGAAAGGTTGTTTGAGGGACAGGAACTGAGGAGACTGCAGCCGCTGATTCTTGAAAATTTGGAGACTGGCTCTCAAGGCTTGGCGACTGGATTTCTTGAATTTTGACAGACTGAAGTGTCTGTAGTTCTTGGGTGATTTCGGGGGCGGTTACCTTTGGTTGAGTTGGTCTGTTACCCTCTGCGGGGGTGGGTAATTTTAGCTTCGCAGTTGTCTGAGAATCATTTTCTAAATTGGGTTCCAGCGCGCAGAGAGCCG
>CALFCG010000269.1 GCA_937951315.1 uncultured cyanobacterium | reverse complement strand
AGCTTTTCTCAAGCACATGCTGAGCCAATCTCTGAGCCAACAGGAACGTCAGGGTTTGAATCGATTGGACAACAAGAAGATTTATATTTAGCCCCTCCTCTGTCAGACGAAGCAGAAGGTTGGGTTGAGACAGCAGAATCTGAGGTCACTCAGCCGCAAAATCAGAACAGCCCCAATCCCTCGCCCACGCCCGCCCCCTCAGATTGGCAACCTATCACGAATCAACCCGTTCAACTGCCGCCCCCGCCCCCTCCATCCTCCACGTTCACACCAGCCCCCCAATCACCAGACGGAGTCCAACCCACCAAAAATGGGGTATCACAGCCCCTGGTCAGACCCACATCTGCCCCCCCCGCTCAAAGCACTGAAACACAGTGGCACAAGCTGACTCCCCCTGAAGATTCACACTGGCGAAATGTTCGATCATTTCCGCCCAAACCCGGATCACGCTGGACTCGACCGAGGAAGTCGACCGCCAAAAAGCGACGGGCTCGTCTCAATCAGGCAGACCCCCTAAAGCGATGGGAACCTTGGGGCATTACTCCGATAGCCGAACCTGCCGATCGTCTCTATTTAGAGGGGCATACGGCTAAGCCCTATGCAAAAGTTCGCCTTGATGGGGCTCAACTCGAAACCATCCTGATTGATGACAAAATTCACCATCGCATCATTGGCCAGCTTCTAAACCCAACCCCTGGCTATATCTATAACCTACGAGTTTCCTACCGCATCCGACAGGGACTTCAGACCGTAGATGTGGGTCAGTTTTCCGTGGAGCAGGCAGCACAATTAGCGCCCGGAGAACAGCTCCAATTTGCCTACCCTGTGCCCATGGCCGGTGAACTCGAAATCTCTTTTGTGGAGTGGAAATACGAAGACGGACGTCAAGGCTTTGCTGAACGCGGGGTGCTATAGCCATGCAGATCACACTCACTGTTCAAGCACCCGTCTCTCCAGGGAACCCTAAGGTTGACACCTGGAGTATACTCTCATGCTGAAGCTGTGCCCCCAGTGGGTCTTTTATCCCCTATTATCTGCTCTCTCAGTTTTCGCATCCGCATTGCCCAGCAACGCGTTACCCCTTTCACCAGGTGATCAGCTAGAAGTTTCGATTCCCAATGAAAGATACTTTGCCCGTATCTACGAAGTTAATCAAGAAGGCAATCTTGAAGTCCCCTACCTCGGTGCAATCCCTGTTGCAGGTCTAGAACCGCTTGAGGCTGAACAGCGACTGAGTAAGGCTTTGATTACTGGCGGGTACTTCCCACCCAACGCCCTCAAGCTAACCCTGCAGGTGGTACTGTGGGCTCCCGTCCAAGTGGGAATATCGGGAGAAGTGTTTGCTCCAGGGCGCGTCACGATCAACGAAGGTGCCGAAGAAGATCGGCCTTCAATTTTTGGAACTGATACGCAGTTCATTGTGGGAGACAATCCCCCCTTACGGACGCTAACAAGAGCCATAAGGGCAGCGGGAGGTGTAACACCAACGGCTGATATTAGTAAGGTGCGCGTTCTCAGAGCGAACCGAGAAAAAGTGATCGATCTGACCGGTGTGTTTACTGGCGAAGCCGTTGAGAACATACCATTGGTGGCCGGAGATCAGGTGATTATTCCTACGGCAGATCGTTTTCAAGCAGACCTGGTTCGTCCTTCTGATATTACGTTGCCAGGCATCAAGATTTTCGTTTCTAACCTGACAATTCCGGCGGGTAACAATGCCCTTTCTAGCATTGGTAATGAGCAAGAAGGCATTAACTTCCCCTATGGCGGTCGCTTTAGTCAGGCGGTGGTCGCTACCAACTGCGTGGGCGGCGCCAAGGCAACAAATGCCAACCGAAAAGCAGTTTTGGTTCGAGTTAATCGAATTACGGGTAAAACAACGCACTTAGAACGTCCCGTAGAAGAGTTGATTCGCAACTCGACGACAGATGCAGAGAATCCGCTACTGATGCCCAGAGATGCCGTCGCTTGCTATGACTCTCGCCTCACCAATACGCGAGATGTATTTCGTAGCATCTCTGAGTTCTTCGGGCCAGCCAGAGTTCTTTTTGATGTTCTTTTCCCCAATTAACCGAACCGATGGAAATCAACTCTCAGGAAATTGTGCTTCGGCCGCCGGGCCAACGACGACGGCGGCTGTGGAGATTCGGACGTTACATCATTCTCGGCACCCTCTCCAATGCCTTGCTATGGGGCGGTACCTTCAATTTCCTGGAGAAAACACCGCCAAAGTACCGAAGTTCAATCGTTCTCAATGTGGTTGGTGGTGGTCCAGGGGTGAACCTGAATCTGCCAGATATTGGTCAGGCCGTGACCTCTAGCCAGTCCTCTTTTAACGCAGCTAAATCAGACCCTCGCGATAACTACAAAGAGATTGCGATGAGTCAGTCCGTTTTAGAGGCAGCTGCGGTCATCGCCAAAGTCACCCCAGAACAGCTCGGTGAACCTACGGTTACCTTAGTGGCCAACACAACCTTGATGAGCCTTGAGCTAGAAGCCCTGTCTCCTAAAATGGCACAACTGAAAGCCAAGTCATTGCATAGTGCTCTGGCTGCGCGGCTAGAGGTTCTACGCGAAGGCGAACAAGTTGAACGCAATACAGCCACGAACAAAGCATTAGTCGCCGCCGAGAAAAAACTGACTGAAGCCCAGAGAAAAGTATCGGCCTACAAAGCCAATTCGGGACTCAATTCCGCAGATCAGGTGAAAACGTTAATCAGCAATATTGAGCAATTACGCCAGAAACGAGCAGAGATGGTCTCATCTCGTCAGCATGCCCAGGATGGCCTGCAGCGTCTGGCTCAGACCCTTAAGATTGCCCCTCAGCAAGCGGCGGAGGCATTGTCACTCCAGGCGGATCAAGAATTCCAAAAAAGCTTAGAAGACTATACAACTGCAACCACAACCCTTTTAGAGCTTCAGCCCGTACGCGGCCCGAATTACCCTGATGTCGTTGAGGCTCGCAATCAGCGAACCACCGCTCAGGCAAACCTCCTCAACCGCAGTCAAGTTCTCCTGGGCCGTCCTATTCAACAGCCATTGCTAGAGCAGCTTATTCTCAGCGGCACCAATAGCTCTAGTGACGGTTCGGGAGGCAACCGGAGTGCGCTCTATAAATCCCTGGTGGAGGAGCAAATGCGATATAAGGGCCTCAGTGGTGAAGTATCAGCCATGACGCAAGAAGTTGCGGCCCTCGAAGACCTCCTAAAAAGCCGGACCCGCAAAGAGTCAGTTCTCGATAGCCTGATTCGTGATCTCCAAATTGCCGAGGCTATTTTTGCCGCAACCCTAGCCAAAATTGATCTCGGGAAAGGTGATCCCTTTGCCTCTTACCCCATCATGCAGGTCGTTGAAGAACCTGGCCAACCCGCAAAACCCAGCTCACCGAAAAAAGGTCTCGTGCTTGCAGGCAGTGTGATGGGTTCTCTGATGATGACCCTTGGCCTCACCCTGATTTGGTACCGCCAACCACTGGTCTTAATATCCAGAAAAGTCGTTCAGGGAATTATTGACTAATGTCAAATATCAATTCACCAGATCCAAGCAACGACAAACCGAAAAAACAGCGGAAGAAACGGAAGACTAAAGGCTCAGATATTCGGCCCGAGAACTTTTCAGAAAAACTGGTATGGTACAGCATCATTTGGACCTACATCTTTTTCCTATTGGGAGCTGTGTATGTAGTGGGGTCTGTTTTGGGCTGGCTTCTATTCTTTGTTTTATTGCTCAAGCTGTGGTTTCAAACGAATGACACACCACCAGAGAAGAAAATCACAATTCCCTGGATCACCATCGTCTGGATCATTGGCATGTTGATCGAAGAAGTGGCCCTGGTCATGGGGCATCTAGACTACAATCTGCCGACAACGTTATTAATCAAATCTTCAATTGGGTGGGCTAAAGGCTGGGCATCTCTCGCACTCTATCCCTTAGCAGGCTGTTTACCGATTCGTCCTCAGCTCGTCTATCGAGCCACATGTATTGTGTGCTTTCACACTCTTTTGCTGGCCCCCTTGCTAATCATGGCCCCCATTTTGCACCTACCGGAAGTACTCTATATCTCCCCCCTCCAGGCGGTCGGTGGCCCTGGCCCTACATGCTTTGATGTGTCTCTATATGAGATCAGCTATGACGGTGAACTACGGCAGCGCTTGTTTACCCCATGGGGTCCTGCACTGGGATTTTTGGCAAATATCTACTTTCTACTCTCTCTTCAGGAAAAAGACAAAAAGTGGCGGTTGCGCGGTGTCATTGGCGCTCTATTTATGGCCTACATTTGTAAGTCTCGCTTGGCCTTAATTTCCGCCGTACTCACCCCCGTGATGGTTTACGTGGTCTCGAGACTTGTGCGTCCTTCTACGCAACTCGTTTTAGGTGTATCCGCATTTATCGGTGGCCTCCTATCAACTCCCATCATTGAAACCTTCACCAGCTTTTTGGATAAGGTCAAAAGCTCAAGGGCTGACTCGACGCGCGTGCGGGCGTTATTGAAAGATATTGCCTTCGTGCGCGCTGAAAAGGAGGCCCCCATTTGGGGGCATGGTGTTGTGGAAAACGGTCCTCACCTTGTGGAGTATATGCCCATTGGCTCCCATCACACCTGGGCTGGGCTCATGTTCGTTAAGGGCATTGTGGGCTTCTGGAGCTTAGGCATTCCAATGATCCTAAGCGCTTTCGTCTTGCTGTATAAATCTCAATTCAAGAAAGTTGCAGGCGCAGGATTTGGAGTCTTGTTTATTCTGTTTCTCTACACCTTTGGAGAGAACCTTGAAATCTTGGTCTACCTATATTGGCCGGGACTGATCGTGATGGGCATTGCCTTTAAGGAGAAAATAAACCCCGCTCCAGCAGAAACTGTGTCGCACGGTGCTTAATGCCATGTTTATTCCAAGGCCCTAAAAGTTTGTATCACCTGGATCTTGCCTCAATGTAGAAGCTCCCCCCTATCTATTAAGTCAATGGCACTGACTTAAGAAGGTAGAAAAGGGCTGTAAGGCTTGATAGATATAGAATCAAGACCTTACATACCTTAGATATTCTGTCTTCCACTATGTCTCAGCCAGCCGAGATTCTCAAGCACCAGTTTTCCAAAAGTCTGGGTTTGCCCTGGATGGATATCCTGCCTTCCTCGAGGCTTGACGAAATCTTTGAAGAAGAAGCTATTTCCTACCGCAGTCGAGTGTATCCCCCCATCGTTACCTTGTGGGCCATGCTCTACCAAGCGTTATCAGCCGATAAAAGCTTGAGCAACACGGTCAAATGCATCACCACTTGGCTCACCGCCGCTGGTGTTCAACCGCCATCATCAGATACCGGAGCCTACAGCAAAGCCAGAGGCCGATTACCTGAGTCTGTGTTGCAACGCTTAATTCCCGAAACCGCTCACCGTTTGGGACAGAGCGTGCCCCAGGAACACCACTGGTGTGAACGAGCAGTAAAAGTCTATGACGGAACGACCGTCCTAATGTCCGATAGTTCTGCCAACCAAGAAGAATATCCGCAACATGGCAATCAAGCCCAAGGCTGTGGATTTCCCATCGCCCGGTTGGTCGTGTTCTTTTGTCTGATCACCGGGGCCGTCGTATCCGCCTGTATTGCCCCCTTGAGCATCAGTGAAATTGTCATGAGTCGTCTGCTCTATGAGGATTTGGAGGTCAATGATGTCGTCATGGCAGATCAGGCTTATGGCAGCTATGTTGACCTGGCCCTAATCCAGCAGCAGGGGGCCGATGGGGTCTTGCGTAAACATCATGCTCGCAAATGTGACTTCCGAAAAGGTCACAAGAACGCAATCGGTGATCATCAAGTGACATGGAAGAAGCCACACCAACGACCAGCTCATATGAGTGAGGCCGAGTTTGCGACCATTCCCAAAACGTTGAAGGTCAGAGAAGTGTGTCTGCGGCTTTCACTCAAGGGCTTTCGAGACCAGCGCATCATTGTGGTGACGACGTTACTGGATGCTCAACGCTATAGCGCTCAGCAACTGACCCGCCTGTATGGCTGGCGTTGGTCAGCGGCTGAAGTCAATCTGCGACATCTCAAAACCACCTTAAAAATGGAGATGCTCACTGCCAAAACGCCGGAGATGGTTCGCAAGGATATCTGGGCGCATCTGCTGGGCTACAACTTGCTCAGAAGCCTGATGGAATATGCGGCACCGTTGGCAGACGAGGCTCGTTCCCGTCTGTCTCTACAAGGGACACGCCAACAGTTCAATCAGATGCTGGTTTTGTTAGCGACAGCTGCTCAGAGGACAAGGCAGCGGCTGTATACCCATCTGCTTGAGACAATTGCCAATGACTTACTGCCCGTTCGACCCCATCGACACGAACCGAGGGTTGTCAAACGCAGACCCAAGCCTTTCCCAAGAATGCGACAACCACGCTCTGTTCTCAAAGCTAAGCTGGCTGCATGATTGAGCTTAAGTCAGTGCCATTGGGGGCAGAGATAGATCTTCAGGGAGGGGTACTTTCAGTTGATTCAGGGAATATCCTCCTTGGAGGAGTAGGTATTGGCGATGTGACTATCAATGGCTTGTCTCAAGGTGGTTTTACATTTGATTTTAGTCAAGCTGATCGTTTAGGGGATATAAGCTTAGATCAGCAAGCATTCATAAATGCAAGTGGTTCTGGGGTTGGGAATATAACTCTTGTTGGTAAAAATATTGAGTTACTTGATGACTCATTACTTTTTATTGAAAATAGAGGTGTCTCTCGTTCTGGACAAATATTTGTTGATGCATCTGATTCATTTTCTGTTATTGGAAGTTCCTCTTCTAA